>NZ_FOXO01000006.1:168573-178579 GCF_900115735.1 Butyrivibrio proteoclasticus | reverse complement strand
GTATAAGGGGACGAAGAATGTTCTTGCACAAAGTGTGTTGCTTGCAATCGGATTCGATATCAATAAACTGCATCACAAGATCATGGCCGGCCGAACAGGAACTCATCTTTTTGAGCTAAAGAAAACGGCATAATTTTTGATCCTTAAAAAACAAACTCCTGTATCTGATCCGAAGATATCTTCGGACTATTAAGTTACTCTAAAAATATGAGATATGAGCAGAAAGCAGATATAAGTACCGATTTTTAGGCCTGAAAAAGGGCCATCGCCCAGATGATTCAATCATCTAATGCGACAGCCCCATATCAACTATATTGGCTGTGAATAGTAACAATTCATCATGTAAAACTGTGACCGCAAAAATAATCTTAATCGCTATTATACATTTACTATTTTAACAAATACCTCGAGACTAATTATACTAATTTTTCATGCCCCCGATAATAATAGTTTAAATACGTATGTATTTGCTATGTATAAAATGCCATGTGAACCAGCCCCGCAGGAGCCGATTCACTAATTTGCAAAGCAGTGCAACGGTGTACACCATTGCGCTTTGTTGAGGCACATCCCCAATCCCCTCACATGCAAATCCTATCGGATTTGGTCACGCTCTCTGCGAGAGCTACGAGAAAGATCAAGGTCAGTTTCATAGCCAAGGATTCAGTCGATGTCATACTTGGCAATCTTGTAGAGCTGCATTTTTTCTTTGACTTCATGGCATTCTTCGTAAAGCTTTCTCTTCTCGGACAGCAGTTCCTGGAACTCAGCATTAAGCTCTTTTGCACTGGGAATAGCTTTCCCGTCAAACTTATCGAAAGCTTCTCTGGATGCTTTGTTGAGTTGAATGTCCTTCCTATGTTCTTCATAGAAATACTTATTGTAACCGGATTTCCTGTAAGCAACATAGGTGTCATTGGTCATGGCGTAGTTTCGAATGTGCGTCTTAAGTTCAGATATTTCATCCAGTCTTTTCTCTATAGCCTTGATTCTGCTGCCAAGCTCCGTAAATCTTTCGCCGGAATCATCGGCTCTTTTTTTCAATTCTTCATATATCCTGATATCGTTCTCCTGAAAAAAGATGAGTGCCTTGGCAAGATTTTTTATGTTATATTTCTTCGCCCACAGCTCATAACCAGCACCCTTTCCCTGGGAGATAATATCCTGAATGCACAGGAGAAGGTCAAATTCTTTTTGTGGTTTCTTCGGTGCAGGTC
The DNA here is from genome assembly GCF_900115735.1 of Butyrivibrio proteoclasticus. GTDB lineage: Bacteria > Bacillota > Clostridia > Lachnospirales > Lachnospiraceae > Butyrivibrio > Butyrivibrio proteoclasticus_B. The sequence goes on along the minus strand of NZ_FOXO01000006.1, from coordinate 177,362 downwards.
TGTCTTTACCATCACATATGGCATCAATTTTCTTCTTGATATCATCAGCCTGATACCACTAACCAAGAGATCTGAATCTGATAAAACGCTTCCCACCTTTGCACCTTACAGCGGGGTGCTTACCACGCTTTATTTCGTAATCCTGCTTCTGTATTAGTCTTAAGAACTCTTCAAAATCTCTGGGGCTTTCTGAAAGCGCTTTGTCAATAGAAAGCCTTACTCCAACACTGTCGGAAGCTTTGTCCATGAAATCTTCATATGCCAGAGCCCCGGCACCATGGACGTTTCCTTTTACTGAAGCCACAAGCATCTGATCCTGTTCGGGCGGAATTGCAAGCCCAAGCATCTCTACGTTCTCAATGCCCATCTGCTCAGCGAGGACCTCGCCCATTCATTTGATCTCTATAGGTCTTACTTCAGGAGCATTCTTCACGGCATCAGCGTGAAGCTGCTCAGGTGTAATGCCATACTGGTCAAGCATCTTGTTAGTAACAAGGACCGAACCAGTCTCGCCAACATCTGTACTTACCACAAAGCGATAAACAACAGCCATGTCCTCCATGTTCTTATGAGGTACAGTCTCAAGAAGATCCGCATTTCTCTCTGCTGATACAACCTCCATGGCAAGAGTTTCCTTCATCTTGTCATAGTCTTTAAAGGCATCAATGTTGAAGTCCGGACGATTTGCAAGAGCACTCTCTGCTATGCCTACAGTCTCAGATACAATGCGATCATAGTCCATCCCATCTGAATAGGCCTTGTAGAGGGAATCGGTATTAAGGCTCACACCTATCTCACTGTCCTCAGGCTTGATAGTAAGCGCATCGTAGATCTCATTCAGCTTCTCCTGAGTGTGGAGCTCAACGAAATATTCTGAATCCGTTTTCTCTTCAAGGGCTCTTTTCACATCCTCTCTCAGTTCTTCCTTAAATGTTTCAAAATCCACTTTCATTTCCTCCATATGATTTTGTTATTTCCGGGCAAACAAAAACGCCGGTTCGCAGCCCTATAGGCTTACGAATCGACGTTCATTTTCCACTGTATTCTTTTGCGCAAAAGAAATGCACCAAGGAATGTGAGGCATCCATGTCTCACATTCCTTGGTGCATTATAACAATAACATATTCAAAAACGGATTAGAATGCACACTGCGTGATAATTTGTGATGCTGGCGCTGTTTTTTGTGATTCCGTGTGATAATTTGTGACGGCAAATACAAATCACTTTTTCTCAATATACTTACGAGACAGTTCATCTAGCTTTTCAGACACATCTTTACCTTCGAGGCCAAGTTGATTGCCTAACTGAATACCAGTTTTAAAAATAAACTGCATGCCTCCCATCATTCCAGAACCGCCATCTTTTTTTGATCCACCACCTAGTTGTGCAAGCCCATGGGTAATATTTGCTGCATTTGGTCTTTTTGCCATAAAGTACTCTCCTTTTCTTTATTCCTTAACTTTATCTTTTCATGCTGGTAGCTCTTGTACTAGTCGCTTAATCTCCTCAGCTTTTCTAGCTGCGTTCTCTACTTCTTTGGGTGTAAATAAAATATCTGCTACACACTTATCCCATTCAATCCCCGTAAAGCAGTATCCATATCGTGTTTCCTTATCTATAAATGCACACAATTCTTTCCCTGCTTCAGTAGGATACAATCCCCCGTTAGGGTATCGCATGGCTAAGCCTTTTTCTATGAGTCGCTTGTTTACTTCTCTGCTTGAAACACCTATCTTCCTTCCAAGACGTTCTGCAGTAAGCGTTTCCCCTGTTTTGTTTCCTATAAGAGGAAGTACATCATTACTGATTTTGGGCAATTCGATTTCTGGAAGCATTGTCGTTTCTAACTCAGTGCTTTTACCTACTTTATACATTCGCCATACACAGTAAGCTGCTGCAACAAATGCTGTGAACGCAGCGATTTTGAGAATCTTTCTCTTCTTATCATCCTCATTGATACTAATTTCATCAGTATCGTTCAACCTGTTTTTATTCTCATTATCCATTTTCATACTCTCCCAAAGTCCTTATTACACATCACCTATCACCAAGTCCCGTATCGTCTATTTCTTCTGGTTCATCAAGCCTCTCTAACCAATTTCTGTTAAAGAATATACTTGCAAGAGCAACTACTGCCGTCCCTATAACTGCAGCTCCTCCAATAATAGATGCCATTGACATTCCACTCGCAAGTGCCCCGCCAGCGAGTGCAGCTATTTCTCCATTTTTTTTGGCATCCTCGCCCATGTTGTCATAATCACCTAGAATAGCTGACATCACCTTACTTTTATAGTTTTTTTCCTCATCATCTTGTATTTTCGAAATTTCCTGTTCGATGAGCATTCTGATTGCAATATATTGCGTTTTTTTCAATGTAACCCTATCTTTTTCACTCTCTAGTCGAATAATTGTCTGTCGAGTAACATCTAACTTATCTGCAAGATATTGTTGCTTCCATCCCATGATTTTCCTTATTACAAGTAGGTTTGTTTGCATTTTCATGAGCATCTTGTCATTAACATTTCTAGATGACATCTTTTTTTCCTCCGTAGGCTACCTAAAATGTATCATTAATCTTATTATGTGTCAACTGATAATGATATTTACTATTGTAACATTTTGTTACATTAGTAATTAGACAAGTATCTCCCTACTCATAATTTTTAAAAAAGCTTTATGGCAGTAACCAAACCACCATAAAGCCATCCATTGAATTCTCGGTTATTCAAAGTTTTTGAGGGTCAATCATTTTGAGGGTCTGGTTTTAGGGTTTGGTTTGAGGGGCTACCGTGATAATAAACAAAACCAGGGTTAATCAGTTATTGAAACTGACTAATCCTGGCTCTTTTAATGTAGGGATCATTCCCTGCACTTCCTCCTTCTCTTATGATGTTTCTTGGACAAAATATCAAAGGAGGAGGATACATGAATAGTATCACAGATTTACTGGATCTTGAAGATAACGATGTGATCATCAGCAGCATCGATGTCCAAGGTCAGACCAAAGTCCTTACGCTTGAAACACCACCAACAGCCCAGTTCTGTCCTGTATGTGGCTTCAGGATGTACTCTCGTGGCGTAAAGAAAAGGACTATCAACCATCCAATTCTACAGGATAATTACTCTCTCGTTCTTATCCTTAAGCAGCGAAGATGGCGCTGCATCAATCCAGACTGTCACTACAGCACCAACGAATCCTTTAAGTTCGTGAATAAAAGCCGCAGGATGCTCTGTTCCGCATAGATTCCAAGCTCAGTGAATACAGAGAACTCAAGGAGAAGTATGTCCAGTTCAATTCGCACAACGCAGGAAATCCTGAGTATAGAACTACATAGATACAAAAAGGAAATCGGCCACATGACCAATGAAGAGTGGAATCTTCTGACAGACTGGGTCTATTCCGGTCATAGCCCATACACTAATGGTGATGGCGTTTTTGATGATGACGGCTGGCCCTTAGATTATATAAACACCCTTCGCAGCTGGAACGAGATGCAGGAATACTGCGATAGTTTAAATGATGTGGTTTTTCATGACTACGCCAACCTACCTGATGGAAACGCGCTTGATTTTCCTGATGATTTCCTCAACGCAAAAGATTTGCCTTTCTGACTGATAACAAAGCCTGCGGTGTGATCCGTGGGCTTTTAAAATGAGCCTTAAATTCAGACTCTCAAACCAAACCCTCAAAAAGTCCCCATACTAAAAGGGCCTGACCCTCAAGTCAGACCCTCAAAACGCTTGGCAAACCCTCAAAAAGTCTGATTATCCTGATTTTTATGCTTAAGTAGTTACCGTAGGATTACCTATTCCCAACTTAGCCTCAATAATCGGGAGAGTTTTTTGCTCAGACTGTATTTCAGTAAATGACTTTACAATTGCCTCCATTGTTTCTGAACTCCAATATATTTTTAGCTTCTCCTTGGCACGAGTAATTGCTGTATAAAAAATCGAATGCGTGATCTTTTCTGCATTACTAGATGGAATTATCACTTTGACAGAATTATACTCAAGTCCTTGCGCTTTGTGGATTGATATAGCATATGCTATTTGAAATGGAATAACAGTTTTTTTCTTTTCATCATCTTCTAAGTCATCATCCCAAGCAATTATATCTATTCTGATCCTCGTATAATTGGCACCACTATCAATATATTCTATTTCATCAATTTCACACTGTTCCTTTGTGAAAACAGCATAAACATCAATTGTAAAGAAAATCTTAGTTCTTCCTGGCTCTATTTCTATATTTACAATTGTTCCTTTTAGATTGTTGTATAATAAATTAAAACGTCGAGTATCGACAAAAAGTATTCTGTCACCAATTTTAAAAACCCAATCCGACCAGGTATACTCTGCGCTAGAAGTGTTGGCATTTTGAAAATATCGATTCATATTATTAAGTCCAAACTTACCGTCATAGTTCAAACACAATACAACCTCATCTTCGTCAGCAGGGATAAATATATTTTCACCCAAATCCTCTGAAAATGGACCATCCATTGCCAATTTCTCAGATATTATCGGTTTCTTTTCTCGTACTTCATCCCACAAACTCCTAAGTGCTGGATTATTCGTCCTCCAATTATTAAATAATTCTACATTTGCTCCTTTTGTCTTTATTACATCCTTTGCATAATAAAACCAATTCCCAAAATCTATTGATTCTATCTGATAAATATCACCGGACATAACTATCCGTTTATTTAAAGGAATTTTCGAAAGAACCTGCTCCATAGTACGATTATCAATCGTACTACACTCATCAATAAACACGACATCAAAATTTAGGATACTGCTTCCTTTTGCAACACTATCTATTGTTAAATACTGGACACTTGTCTTATTAATCCGCCTTTCCAAATTATGTAATGCCGTATGTGTCTTAGCAAGAAAAACTTGTGATGATTCCTCCATCATATCTGAAATATATTTAAGCAACGTTGTCTTTCCCGTACCCGCAGCTCCATATATAAGCATTACCTGAGAATTTACGAAAGCATACTTAAGAGCAATCTTTTTGTTTTCATCACTAATATTCTCAACAATACTATCAATATATTCTTCATTTTTGCGTTTACGTTCTTTGCTGTCAGCTTTTATTGACATTGACATCAGTCTGTACAAAATATTTATAGTTGTTCTTTCATAAGAATCAATCACTACAGCATTATCATTAAATAAAATGCTATATCCATGTCCCTTCTCCCAACTATCGAGACTATTATTATAACGGACTATATCTTCTACACTAGCAACTTTATCCACATCAAAGTATAATTCACCAGTCTCATCTATAAGTTTTTCTATTCTTGCATATGGTTCAGCTAGTTTTACTTTTTCAATATCATTTACTACTTCTGAAATCTCTACAGCATTATTACTTCTTGACTTAATCCCAACAAGGTTCGAAACCAAAGGATTTAACTCAAATGGCTTACACTTAATTGAAAAATTAGGTTCTGATGCGAATGGGTAGTAACCATTCTTGGGGATTATTTTTTCCAAAACCTCTTCTTTCATATTTAGCAAAGCAAATCTGATAGTATACTTTCCTACTTTTTCCGGATTAGCCCTATATGAATAATCATGTCTTAATTTTCTCAAAACATCTCCAAATTCATGAGTCTTTGTAAGACTATATATACCTGAGTAAACATTTTCAAAATTCTCATCATCTAAATTGATTATCTCAAGCAAATTGATTTTAGTCGCTGTTAAATAATTCATCAAAGCTTCATATTCGCCATAATTTCTGTTAATTCTCGTAGAGTAATTAATTATTTTAGCTATCTTATTTAGACAAGTAGGGGCTATTGATATTTTACAATTATTCAGCACTTTTATTTTTGTCGTTATCCCCCAAAGTGGTAATTTTTCTTCATTGTATGCTATTTGAATTGAATAATTAGTATTGATATCAAACTTACTATATACAGTTATCCTATTGTATTTTGTTGCATAAATACCAGCAAGCTGCAGCGTAATTTCAAAATACCTTTCCGTCCCAACAAAGAAAGGGGTCTTTTTCTGAATGTAATATCTCGAACTTCTTACAGCCTTTGACGCCATGTCAGTCTGCTCGATACAGCTTGAGACGGCAGTATAATACTCACTATCAACCTTATCAGTATTCCAGGGAAAGTCCTCAAGATTAGATAGAACAACTAAACCAAAGTCTTTTTTCATAAGTTTACGTATTTCCCAAAGATAACTATGATACTTTAACATTAGTCTTTCGGCTTGTCCCTTTGGAGGAATTCTTTTCCCAATATACTTTAGCCCCTTAAGGAAATTATAGAGACCTCTAGTCTCAGGAAAAAACTGAGCAATGTCCCAAGCATATTGTTCGCTCACACAAGTTTTCGAATATTTTATCGCTTCCAAAATAAGCGCTGCATAGCATAAGTCATTTAATTGATTTACTATTTTTCTAGATAAATCATCTCTTCGCTCGGAATCATTACCTTCCTCCATAATACATTTTGAAATCTCATGGCACCTAACTCTAACTATTTCTTCTGCTTCATCCTTTGAAATTAGTTGAGTATCTAATTTTTTTATAAATAAATGATTCTCAGCAATTTGGACTAGTTTTTTACAGAAGGACTCTATTCCTTCAGGTGAACATTGTATTTCATCTTCTTTCGAAAGATAAATAGTCTTACTTCCTTTTGAGAAATCTATCTCACCAATAAAAGATGGTGAGATGTGTTTCCAAAAAAAACGCTCTTTACCATGTTCCAATGGATCCAATACAATAAATAAGATTCCCGGATCAGAAGTCACTTCATCCGCAATGAAGGCAGGAAAAGCTAAACTATTTAGAATATACCTAATCTTTCCATCATCTTCACGATAATTACTAGTACCTTTTATCTGTACCATAAACACTTGCTCAGGTCTCCTGGAAACATCCGGATTTGGTACAAGTTCAAAAGTCCCATCATGATTAGGCCATTTATCGCAGCTAGAAAATGCAGGAAAAATCCTTCCTCCTTGTGCAATGTTATATTCCAAAGAATTAACAGCTGCTATATCTTCTTCCTCCCGTTGGCAATGCGTAGAAATATTTTTCTTTACATCGTTGATGTATTTTTCAATTTGTTCTCTTTGTGTCAAATCCATGATGTATTCATACCCCCAATTAGTAATCAAGTTATTATTTCACACTCCGACATTCTCACGGAATTTTCTATCTTTTCTATTTTATTCTCCGCTAAGCCCCAGCGTCAATGCGGCTTCTTTATGATTTCATTCCTAAAATTGTTCTTTCTTTATGAAAGAAATATCACCCCCTTCTCATGGCCCATGTACTCAGAAAGAATAGCTTGATGAACATAAACTCACTAGCGTTAAAATAATAATTCATAACTTGTTTTCATATGTACCAGCAAATCAATGCACCACCATACCAGCACGGTGACTATTTTTTCATATTCTCCTGCCACAGAACAGACAATAATTTACCCTTATCTTTCTCTCAATTCCCCTAACTCCTTAGCAGCATCTGTATTCATTTCTTCTTTTAATGTCGGGAACAACAACACGTCTCTGATTGCCGCAACTTTTGTTAGTAACACCTCAAGCATATCTATTCCGTAACCTATAACTCCTTATAATTGTAACACTCAGAAAAAGCATCTATATAATCTCCCTTATGCTCTTTTCGAATTCTCTTATGTTGAACGGACATCCATCCTCTTCAAAAGTAAGGATGAGATTCTTCCCCACAAAAATTCCGTTTCTTCTATATTCCTCTATCTTGCGCAGATTCTTTTTCCGATATTTCTCATCATCCATCCTGCCAAGGTGCTCGTGATATATAACTTCTCTCGTCCTCTTGTTAAGTAATGTAAAATCAGGGTATTTGATGACACCGCTCTTGAGCCGCAGCTCGCACTCATATCTGTATGGAACTCCAATCTCAAAGTACATATCCGCAATCACCATCTCCGACTTGGATCGCACCATCTCATCACGCCTGGTTGTATATATTTTCTCCTCTGGTTTATAAGTGCTGATGCGGAATTGTTCCTCACTCCATCTTCTGGCATACTCATCATCACTTATCAAAAGTGGAGACACGAGTATTTTTCTTTCCTTCTTGAGACTGTCATATACCGCCTCCGGAGTAATAATTCCCTGATTATCTTCCTTTGTTTTTGGGAAGTTGGCGCCTGCACCTATAGCTCTTTTTACAATTGTTAGTTCTTCCTGCGCTACATCAATAATCTTTTTCAGATAATCCTTCTGCGCCAGCTCTTGTGCTATCTTGAAATCGCTTTTTTTGATGTACTTCCCGTGAGTATCGGCAGAGTCAATAATCTTGTAATACTGCGGATTCCCTCTACAGTACGAAATCCGCAGCTTTCCCTCTGGCAATTTCTCAATCTTTTTATTTGCTATGGCTATACTCGCTTCCAGTTGCACCTTTCTTTTTTGTAATTCACCAATTATCTCATTATAATTTGTCATAGATTTTTCTCTTCTGTTATTATTTATCTTTATCTTTTTTCATGCACCAGCCATCAGGCCTATGATCCGGTCCTATCACCCTATCATCTGGTCCTATCATCCATGCCATACGGATAAATTCAATGCTATTCTTTGTTCCTATCCGTACAATATAGCTATCTCTTGTTCCCTGCTCTTCCCTTGTACGGATAAGATTACAGACTATACGCCATCTTATCCGTATATTATGTGGTATAAGAGCTGTCTACTGACCGTTTGTACGGATAAGACGGCTCTTTACTAGCATTTTTATCCGTACTTCATCTGCCAAA
>NZ_FOXO01000006.1:0-168303 GCF_900115735.1 Butyrivibrio proteoclasticus | reverse complement strand
TTTTATCCGTACTTCATCTGCCAAAAGAGCTTTTCCTGCGCCATTTGTACGGATAAGATGGCTCTTTACCGTAGAATAAATCCCTCTAAAAAGCAAAAATGGAATAGTAGTCCGTGAATAGGACTCACTGATAGCGCATCCGCGCCGAAATTTAAAAGATTGCCACACCAAATGCCGCGCCGATACTGGGCTGCATTGATCAGGTGTGGTCAAAATGTTGTCAAACAAATAAATTGTTGTCAGAATAATTGCTCTGAAATCCGCATAAACACTGGATTTCAGAGCAATTATGATTTTAGATGTATTTAAGTGTTCTAAAAAAATTCTAAATCAAAAATCTCCGCAAACCCGCATGAATACTGAGGTTTACTTATCAAGAGATTTTAGGGTCGGGAAAAGCAGCACATCACGTATACCTGCACTGTTAGTCAACAACATGCAAAGTCTGTCGATACCGTAGCCGATACCGCCTGTTGGTGGCATACCAATCTCAAGGGCGTTGAGGAAGTCTTCATCTGTGTGCTCTGCTTCTTCGTCGCCGGCAGCTGCGTTAGCATCCTGAGCTGCGAAACGCTCACGCTGATCGATAGGATCGTTAAGCTCTGAATAAGCGTTACACATCTCCCAAGTATTGATGAAGAGCTCGAAACGCTCAACCTTCTCAGGATCTGAAGGTTTCTTCTTGGTAAGAGGTGAAATTGCAAGAGGATGATCCATGATAAATGTAGGCTGGATCAGTTTCTCTTCGCAGAACTCTTCGAAGAAGAGGTTGATGATGTCACCCTTAGTGTGACGATCTTCAAATTCTACACCACGCTCTTTGGCAATTGCCTTAGCTTCTTCGTCAGTCTTAACTGTATCGAAGTCAACGCCTGCGTATTTCTTGATTGCGTCGTTCATTGTAAGACGCTCAAATGGCTTTCCAAGGTCAATGATATTGTCGCCGTAAGGAATCTGTGTTGTGCCACAAACCTTCTCTGCAAGGTAACGGAACATGCTCTCTGTAAGTTCCATCATACCTTCATAATCTGTATATGCCTGATAGAGCTCCATAAGTGTGAACTCTGGGTTATGTCTTGTGTCTGTACCTTCGTTTCTGAATACACGGCCAATCTCGAATACTCTCTCCATGCCGCCAACGATAAGTCTCTTGAGGTAAAGCTCAAGTGAGATACGAAGCTTTCTCTCTTCATCAAGAGCATTGTAATGTGTGAAGAATGGTCTTGCAGCTGCGCCACCTGCATTCTCAACAAGCATAGGAGTCTCTACTTCCATGAAATCTCTGTCTGCAAGGAAGTTACGGATCTCTCTGATGATAGCTGATCTCTTCTTGAATGTTTCCTTAACATCTTCATTCATGATGAGGTCAACGTATCTCTGTCTGTAACGAATTTCTGTATCAGTAAGTCCATGGAACTTCTCAGGAAGTGGCATAAGAGACTTGGATAAAAGAACCAGCTCCTTAACATGAACTGAGATCTCACCTGTCTTTGTTCTGAAAGCAAAGCCCTTAACACCGATGATGTCACCGATATCCATTTTCTTGAAATCAGCATAAGCCTCGTCTCCAAGATCATTTCTTGAAACGTAGAGCTGCATGCGGCCATCTCTGTCCTGAAGGTTAGCAAAAGAAGCCTTACCCATTACACGCTTGCTCATCATACGGCCTGCAAGTGAAACAAGTTTCTCTGAAGGTATATCAGAAAGAGGAACTACTACTGCCTTACCCTCTTCGTCTACAGGAGGAACAAACTCTAATGAATCAAAGTTGTCTCTGATCTCCTTTGTATGATGTGTCTGATCGTATTTTACGATCTTGAAAGGATCTCTTCCTGCTGCCTGAAGCTCAGAAAGCTTATCTCTTCTAACCTGACGAAGACGACCAACGTCTTCCTGTGGTGCATTGTTGTTCTGCTGATTATTATCTGCCACTTTACTTCCTCCTTATGAACATGTACATGCTATATTCTTGATTACTGATCGGGTAAAAGAAATATCAATACAACTTACCCACTTGCAATCCAAAAATCTGATTAAGTTTATAATCGAGTAGTGAAGATGGAATCACACTCTACTCTCCCGCAAGTCGCCGGTCAGTTTTAGCTTAAACATTCCTTCCAGCGGCCCTGCGATATAAAGAGCCAGCAAGTCTTCTGACCGCTGGCTCATAAATTACATCTCTGCAATACTCAGAGTCTGATAGTTTTATCAGTTCTCTGATCTCTCAATTCCAAGTACTTTGTACTTAAGAACACCAGCCTGTGTCTCTACAGAAACTGTCTGTCCTTTTTTAGCACCGATAAGAGCTCTTCCAACCGGTGACTCGTTTGAAATCTTACCCTTAAGGCTGTTTGCCTCTGATGAACCTACAATCTTATATTCAAGATCCTCATTGAACTCAAGGTCACGGATCTTAACTTTACAACCGATGCTGATCTTATTGAGGTCTACATCCTCTTCTACAACGACTTCTGCGTTCTTAAGGATTTTCTCGAGAGCTTCGATTCTAGCCTCGATGTCGCGCTGTTCGTCTTTTGCTGCATCATACTCAGCATTCTCAGAAAGGTCGCCCTGTTCTCTGGCTTCCTTGATCTTTTCAGCTACTTCTTTACGCTTAACTACCTTTAACTCATGAAGCTCATCTTCATACTTTTTAAGTCCTTCATAAGTTAATATGTTTTTCTTTTCTTCCATTATGATATTCCCTACCCTTCATAAAGATTGAATAATAAATCTATATAAAAGCATTTGCTAAACAAGCTACTTTTAACTTTGCCATTATACAGTCTATAAGTTTTCATGTCAATGAAACATAAACACTATTTTAGACAATTTTCTAAACATTTAATAATTGCCTTAAAGCATTATTTCTGCACAGGCTTTTTTTAGGGAATCCATGTCTTCCATCTGGTTTATCTGATTCCTGAATTTGGCACTTCCCGTCATTCCTGTTGTGTACCAGGAAACGTGCTTTCTCATCTCTCTAATTCCGATGTAATCGCCCTTGTACTTAAGCTGCAGATCCGCATGTCTTATGACGGTATCGTAGATTTCCTTATTGGTCGGGCGTGGACAAGTCGTTCCTGTTTCAAAAAAGCTCTTTATCTCTCTGAATATAAATGGATTGCCCTGAGCTGCTCTTGCGACCATTACGCCGTCGCACCCTGTCTCATCAAACATTCTCTTTGCGCTCTCTCCGTCTACCACATCGCCATTTCCGATAACGGGGATCTTAACCGCCTCTTTTACTTGTCTGATGATGGACCAGTCGGCCTGCCCTGAGTAGTACTGTTCTCTGGTTCTTCCGTGAACTGCAACTGCTGCCGCTCCGCCTTCCTGAGCAGCCAGCGCGCATTCAACCGCGTTTATGCTCTTATCATTAAAGCCTTTTCTTATCTTCACAGTGACAGGCCTGTCAGAAACTTGCACAAGTGCAGCTACTATCCTTTGTATCAGCTCCGGATTTTTCATAAGAGCTGAGCCCTCGCCGTTTCCAACAACCTTCGGAACAGGACATCCCATGTTTACATCCAGGATATCGTAAGGTCTGTCTTTTATCATCTCTACTGCCTGCTGCATGACCTCTGGTTCTGAGCCAAAGAGCTGAAGAGATACCGGATGTTCGTCCTCATGAATATCCATCAGCATTCCGGTGTTCTTATTTTTATAGGTAATGGCCTTGGCACTTACCATTTCCATACATACAAGACCAGCGCCCATTTCTCTGCATAACAGACGAAAAGGCAGGTCTGATACACCTGCCATTGGTCCGAGTATTATATTATTATCAAGGGTTACGCTTCCAATCTGTAACTTGCCGTATCCGCTCATCTTTCTCCTATCTAATGTAGTTCTGCTCACGCTTTACTCGCCAGAATAAGCTTCGTTCAATCTAATGTAGTTCTGCTCTCGCTTTGCTCGCCAGAACAAGCTTCGTTCACGCAAATCATAGATTTGCTATCTCAGCTTTCATCCAGGATATCAGCCGGATTCTCATGAAGAACATAGATCCTGTAGTAGAGTCCAAGTGCCTCGAAGAGGTCCTGTCTCTTTCTTCTTACTTCTCCTACCAAAAGACCTGCTGTGATCTCGTCGTATGTGATGTCCTCTTCATCAGCGTTTGTCTCGATACTGATATTTCCATCCTCTTCAAATACGATCGTGAAGATTCCTCCTGCTTCCTGTGTAAAAAGAACACTGATAATATTCAGCTCTTTTTTAATGCTTTCAGGAATCTCCTTAAATAAGGGATTAAAATAGTATTTCTGCTCATAGGCATTGGCTCCGCAGAGAACTATCCTTCCGCCTGCTGCCTCTTCGAATATTCTGCCCTTATTGGTCTTTTGCATTTCATCTATTTTAAGGTCTTCTTTTTCCTCAAATTCTTTTTTGTATTCTTTTTCAAAATCCTGTGCGCTCATTCTTTAACTCCAATTATTCCGGTCTGTCACCGTCTTCAAATTCACGAAGCTGAGGTTTGCTCTTTCTGTTTTTCTCGTAAAGAATCTGAAGTCCCCTGAGTGTAAGGGTTGGATCATAGACATCTATCTCTTCTGTTTCATCAGCAATAATCCTGCCAAGGCCTCCCGTTGCAACTACCTTCATGTCGGTATAGCCGGAAGCTTTTTTCATCTCATTGACAATGTATTTAGTCTGGCCAATCTGTCCGTAGATGAGTCCAGCCTGCATGCTGGAGATTGTCTCTTTAGCCAGGATGCTCTCAGGCTTCTTGATCTCTACTTCAGGAAGCTTAGCTGTGTCTTCCCAGAGGGCTTTTGCTGATATTCTGATTCCAGGCGATACCACTCCGGTAAAAAACTCGCCTTTTTCATTTACAATAATATAAGTAGTTGCTGTTCCAAAGTCAATGACAAGTACAGGGCCGCCATATAGTTCAAAACCGGCAACCGCATCTACGATCAGGTCTGGACCGGCTTCTCTTGGATTGTCGATCTTAACTTTGATTCCTGTCTTGATTCCCGGGCCAACGATATATGGCTTTTTGCCAAGGTATTTCAGAATAGAATTCACCAGAGCATGCATGACCTGCGGTACAACACTTGCGATCATTACGCCCTCAATATCTTCTTTTTTAATATTGTTCAGGTTCAAAAGAGATATGAGGTTAAGCCCATATTCATCAGATGTATGAGAAATCTGTGAGATCATTCTAAATGAAGTAACAAGCTTTTCCCCTGAATATACGCCAAACGTAATATTTGTATTTCCAACATCAATTACAAGAATCATTTCTTTCTCCTATAGAAGAATATCATTATCAATCAATTGTTTATTTGACCAACCTATAATCATCTTAGCTGCATTTTACACGTAGCTGTATAGTCCTCTGACTGTGACTTCGCCGCCGTTTATTATGTGCTCTTTTCCATCCCCGGTAACAACTATAAGGGCTCCCTCATTGGTAATACCTCGTGCGACAGCTTCATATTCGCCTTTTGGGTCAAGCACTTTAACGTGTTTATCTATATTAATAAGTCTCTTTTCATACTGCTCTTTTAAAAGAGACATATCAAAAGTCTTATTATATTTTTCGTAGTTATCTTCAAAACATTTCATGCAATGAGCAATAACCGCATTTCTGTCTGTCATGATTCCTGTCTCAGAAAGGATGGACCCGGCTATGTCTTTTATGGAATCAGGGAAATCTCTCATATTGACATTTATTCCGACGCCTATGACCACATCATTTATGGTGTTGTCGCTCTTCATGTGAAGCTCGGTGAGGATCCCGCAGATCTTTTTACCTGCGATGACTACGTCATTGGGCCATTTGATCAGAGGAAAAACTTTCACCTCAGAAAGAAGCTGTCTTGATATATCAACGTCAGTTCTTTTGCCAATCTGCTGATCTTTGGCCTGAATGATTGCGTTCTCTATGCCCTCAGCAACTGAAAGCCCCATTATAAGGGTCAACATGGAAATCTTTTCAGGTGGAGCATCCGGTCTTATCATAAGACTCATAGCGATATTTGTTCCGCTTGGTGTCTCCCAGCTTCTGCCACGTGATCCTCTACCGACTGTCTGTTTGTCAGCTACCACAAGACTTCCATGTGGTGCGCCTTCTTCGCCCAGTTTTTTGGCATCATTATTTGTTGAATCTGTTACTTCCTTGTAGACAAGATTACGGGCAGCCCATTTTGTATGGAGCTGCCCTTCAATATTTTCTTTAGTTAACATTTTCAGGCTTCCTTTAGTGTAGCATACATCACTGCTTTGATAGTGTGCATACGATTTTCTGCCTCTTCAAAAACGATAGATCTGTCTGATTCAAATACTTCGTCAGTTACTTCCATTTCATCGAGGCCATATTTATTCTTTATGTCCTTACCAATGCCTGTGTTAAGATCATGGAATGATGGAAGGCAATGCATAAATACACATTTTTCACCTGCATTATTCATAATATCCATAGTTACGCGGTAGGGTTCAAGATCTTTTATTCTCTCTTCCCATACTTCATCCGGCTCCCCCATAGATACCCAGATGTCTGTATAAATAACATCTGCCCCTTTTGTTCCCTCCAATGGATCCTCTGAAAAATCAATTACTGCGCCTGTCTGTACTGCTATTTCCTGACAGGTCTTAACAAGTTCTTCCGATGGGAAATACTTCTTATTGGATACCGCAGTGAAATGCATTCCGAGTTTTGCACACAGAACCATTAATGAGTTACCTGTATTGTATCTTGCATCGCCCATATATACAAGATGTATTCCTGAAAGCTTTCCAAAATGCTCTTTTATCGTCAGTGCATCTGCAAGCATCTGTGTCGGGTGGAACTCATTGGTTAGTCCGTTCCATACAGGCACCTTGCTGTATTTTGCTATAGTCTCAACTATCTCTTGATCAAAACCACGATACTCAATTCCGTCAAACATTCCTGCAAGAACCCTGGCGGTATCTGCGATGCTTTCCTTTTTCCCAATCTGAGAATCGTTTGGATTAAGATATGTCGATCCCATTCCAAGATCGTGAGCAGCTACTTCAAAAGCACATCTGGTACGGGTACTGGTCTTTTCAAAAATAAGAGCTATGTTCCTGCCCCTTAAGACATCTGTAAGTACACCATTTTTCTTTTTCTCTTTCAGCTCTGCTGCAAGATCAATAAGATAAAGAATCTCCTCAGGTGTGTAGTCCAACAGTTTCAAAAAGTCGCGTCCAAATAAATTCATATCTCATCCTCCGTTCTGTGGGAAATAGTATAAGGGATTGCTACTGCAATCCCTTATATATTAGCATAAATATTCATTTATGTGAATGATTTTGTATAAATATTCAATTGTTATGCATTACCAGAATACATGTGCTCCGATAACAATACCATCCCTTCCGTTTATCCTTCTGAAGTGAAGGGCTGTTCCAACAGTTGTTTCACCACTTATGGCTGCCTGAGCTGCCTGATAGTTTGTATCAGAAATCTTACCACTGTTGTATACCTTGGCAACTGTTCCGTTAAGTGCAGGTGTAAACTGACCTGATGCGTAGATTACACTGTAAATACTGCTAGGATAAGCTCCACTCTTGACACGGTTCATAACCACCGCACCTACCGCAACTCGTCCTTCATAAGGCTGATTACCTGCCTCACACTGGATAAGCGCTGCAAGAAGCTTAACTTCATCTGCATCTGCACTAACAGCTCCGGTATTCTTCGTGAGGGCTTTTTTTCTTTCTTCCTCTTCACGAATCTTGATTGCTGCTATTGTCTCACCCTGGTCAATCTTGAACTCAGTAGTGACATACTCTGACTGAACATATCCTGTCTCATCATTATAGTCTACGCTGATCCAACCATTTCCCAGATCTTCCATCATATCTACGAAGGCTTTTTCACCGAGAACTCCGATTATCTCTGAATCCTCTGAAGCCTCACTTCTAACATTCAGAGCACTGCTCTGACTTGTCACAAGCTGCTTGCCTACATCAGATGCAAGTTTTTCAGCATCTTCTCCAAATAAAAGATACTCATCCTTGGCCCAGCCGATGAGATCACCTGACTGAAGCTTTGTCCAGCCATCTTTCCTCTCAAGAATCTTACCACCGCAGTCCTTATAGAGAACTCCGACCTTCTGTGCGTCCTCTGAAGGCTCTTCTCTTACATTCATAGCCTTGCCAACATTGGACATAACTAAAGTTGACTCAGTCTCTTCTGATGATGCAGCAGAACTCGCTTCTGAAGATTTCTCAACACTTGCCGCCACCTTTACTTCTGTAGCTGTCACATCAATTCCCAAAGGTGCAATCGGACTAACAATGTTAGAAATGCCTGCAGAAACAGAAATACTGTTTGCTCCGCCAACTGCATGTACCGTCATCACATGGGAATCAAATAGAACTAAGATGAGACCGCAAATCATGATAAGTCTCATTATCCCACGGGATAACTCTAGCTTTTTTTTCATATCTTTGCTTTCCTCTTTGCTACCCTAGCGAACGCCTGGGTAAATGTTACGAAAATATTTCAACTTGTTACCAAGTCGAAAACACTCTGAAAGAGATATTAACAAACATATGATATTTTGTCAAATATTACGACTTTTTTCAATACAGGCTTGGACTGCATCCATAACTGTTCCTCTAAATCCCTCCTTCTCAAGGACATGTACAGCCTCAATGGTTGTACCGGAAGGAGAACATACCATATCCTTTAATTCTCCGGGATGTTTGCCTGTTTCAAGAACCATTTTTGCACTTCCAAGAACAGACTGCGCAGCGAACTCGTAGGCCTGCTTTCTTGGCATTCCTCCTGCCACTGCAGCATCTGCCATTGCTTCTATGAAAAGAAATACATACGCAGGTGATGAACCGCTTATTCCAACTACTACATCCATCATGGATTCAGGGACTGTATAGGCTTTTCCAAAACTCTCCAAAAGTTCCATTACAAAATGGAAATCATTGTCCGTAACAAGATCGTTTCTGCAGACTGCAGAGCAGCCTTCCAAAACAAGAGCAGGAGTGTTAGGCATTACTCTTATGATCTTAACCGGTTTCTCAAACTCTTTTGCAAGCCAGTTGATGGTCTTACCAGCAGCGATGCTTACTATGATCTTGCTATCATCTACTGTGTCCATAATATCTGCGATAACAACCTTGAGATACTGCGGCTTTACTGCAAGGATGATGATATCTGCGTCCTTGGCTACTGCTTCATTGGAGCTTCTTGTCTGAATTCCGTACTTGTTTGCGACCTTTGTTCTTGTGGTTTCAGTTGCTGCTGTTCCTATGATCTCGTTTGGTCCCATAAGTCCTTTGGCTAAAATGCCTCCGATCATAGCTTTTGCCATGTTTCCAAGTCCGATAAAACCAATTGTCATTTTAATTACCCCCTTCTTTGTCTGGATGCTTCAAATGTAAGTATTGCTGCTGATGTTGCAGCGTTCATTGATTCTACTTCACCTTTCATTGGAATAAGAATGTACTCTGTTGCTGCATCCGCAGTCTCTTTTGTAAGGCCATTTCCTTCATTTCCTATCAAAAAAGCTGATGGTTTTGTATAGTCAAATTCATCATAGCTCTTTTTCCCTTTAAGATGCGCAGCATAAGTATTGATACCATTTGCAGAAAGTTTTTTTATCATTTTAGGAAGGCTTTCTACATATATAAAAGGCATTCTGAAAATTGAGCCCATGGTGGATCTGATGACCTTTGGATTGTAGATATCAGCCGAGCCTTTGCTGAGGATCACTCCGGTAACACCGGCTCCTTCACCTGAACGAAGCATTGTTCCAAGGTTTCCTGGATCCTGAATGTTCTCAAGAATAAGGATGAGCGGTTTTGCGCCTTCATCATCTTTATTATAACCTTCCAAAACTTCCTCTTCTGAATAATGGTACTGGGAAATCACCGCCAGAACTCCCTGAGGCGTTTGGGTATCTGCCATTTTCTTCATGACATCATCTGCCACTTCCTCTGCACCATATCTCCAAAGAATCTCTTTATCTTCCTCAGTGGCTTTATCAAGAAATCTCTGCGTTACATACACTTCTCTTACCTGAAGAACAGGCGCCTCTCTGAGCATTTTCATACCCTCAATGACAAATACGTCTCCGTCCTTGCGGGCCTTGCTCTTTTGCACATAAGCCACTACCTGTTTTACTCTATCGTTATTAGTACTTGTTATCATTATCTTTCCTCTTATTCCATATACCCGATTAGTGTATATAGTATAACACAACAAACAAAGGATAAAAAAACGACGGATATAAAAAATCCGCCGTTGAATCAATCTGTTATCAAATATGCTATTAAAGAATACGTGCGATTTCGTACATGTACTCGTTTATATTCTTTTTCATTGCAAGAGCTTCGTCAATATCGTAGTCAACGAACTGGCCATTGCGATATCCAACTACTCTGTTTGTCTTGCCTGCTGCAAGAATATCTGCTGCATAGCATCCCATCATAGAAGCATATACACGATCCTTACATGTTGGGCTACCACCACGCTGCATGTAACCAAGAATTGATGCTCTTGTCTCAAGGCCTGTAGCAGCCTCAATTCTGCGGGCCATTGATGTTGAATGTCCGATACCTTCAGCATTTACGATGATGTGATGTGTCTTACCTTTCTTACGGTTATCAATGATATTATCAATGATGCGCTGCTCATTGTAATCATATTTCTCTGGAAGAAGGATATCATCAGCACCGTTAGCAATTGAACACCAAAGAGCTATGTAACCTGCGTGACGTCCCATAACCTCTACAATACTAACTCTTTCGTGTGATGAAGATGTATCACGAATCTTGTCGATTGCTTCCATAGCTGTATTTATAGCTGTGTCAAATCCGATTGTGTAATCTGTACAGGAAATATCAAGATCGATTGTTCCCGGGATACCTACTGTATTGATACCCTGCTGTGAAAGCTTCTGAGCTCCTCTGTATGAACCGTCACCACCGATAACGATAACTCCATCTATACCATGCTTACGGCAGATCTCAGCTCCCTTAGCCTGTCCCTCAGGTGTTGTGAATTCCATACAACGTGCAGTTCCAAGAATTGTACCACCGCGCTGGATGATATCAGATACACTTCTTCTGTCCATATCAATGATTTCTTCATTGAGAAGACCCATGTATCCTTTCTTGATACCCTTAACCTTAAGACCATTAGCTAAAGACTTACGAACAACTGCTCTGATAGCAGCATTCATTCCAGGTGCGTCACCACCACTTGTTAATACGCCGATTGTTTTTATCTGCTTTGCCATATGATTTCCTCGATTCCTAAAATGCAATACCTAAACACAAATAAATATTGATAAATTTATGACATTTTTTCTAGAATATATTAGCGCAATTATTTTAAATCTGCAATGGAAACGTTTCTTATTTCAGCTTTTTTTAACATTTTCACTAATTATTTTATCATATTGTCTGCTTTCTTGTAGTATTGGATGTTAATGTCTTTGATGCTATAATCTTCTAATAATCATTAAAGTTGAGGAAAAACATGGCATTTACGCATCTTCACGTCCACACTGAGTACAGTCTTTTGGACGGTTCTAACAAAATAAAAGAATATGTAAAAAGGCTTAAGGACCTTGGCATGAACGCCGGCGCAATTACAGATCACGGAGTAATGTACGGCGTGATTGACTTCTATAAAGCATGCAAAGATGCCGGTATAAACCCTATTATCGGCTGCGAAGTATATGTTGCTCCTTCTTCGCGATTTGATAAGGAAGCTTCTGCCACCGATGACAGGTACTATCACCTGGTACTTCTGGCTGAGAACAACGTAGGTTACGCCAATCTTTCACACATCGTAAGCCGGGGATTTACCGAAGGTTACTACTACAAGCCCCGTGTTGATATGGAGCTTTTGGAGAAATACCACGAAGGCATCATTGCTTTGAGTGCATGTCTTGCCGGCGAGATTCCCCGCAACATATTAAAAAGAGAAAACGCCAAGGCAAAAGAAGCTGCCATCCGCATGGACAAGATATTCGGTCACGGGAATTTCTTTTTAGAACTGCAGGATCACGGAATTCCTGATCAGAGAATTGTGAACAATACTCTTTTAGCCCTCTCCGATGAGCTTGATATTCCGCTGGTTGCAACCAACGACTGTCACTACACTTATGCTGACGACGCGGAAGCTCACGATCTTCTTTTGTGCATCCAGACTGGTAAAAAAGTCGGTGACGAGGACAGACTTCGCTACGAAGGCGGACAGTACTATGTAAAGAGTGAAGATGAAATGAGAGCTCTTTTCCCATATGCAAAAGAGGCTCTTGATAATACGCAGAAAATTGCTGACAGATGCCATGTTGAAATTGAATTTGGTGTCACAAAACTCCCACATTTTGAGGTTCCGGAAGGGTACGATTCATGGACTTACCTGAATAAGCTGTGTCTTGATGGACTTCACGAGAGATACCCCGATGATGACGGAACTCTAAAAGAGAAGCTTGACTATGAGCTTGGCGTCATAAAACGCATGGGTTATGTGGATTACTTCCTTATTGTATGGGATTACATCAACTATTGTCGTGAGCACGACATTGCGGTTGGCCCGGGGCGTGGTTCTGCTGCCGGAAGTATTGTTTCCTATTGTATGCACATAACCAACATCGATCCAATTAAGTATGATCTTCTCTTTGAGAGGTTCCTTAATCCTGAGCGAGTGTCCATGCCTGATATTGACGTGGATTTTGAGTACGAGCGCAGACAGGACGTTATTGACTACGTAACTGAAAAATACGGTGCGGACAAGGTTGTGCAGATTATCACTTTTGGTACTCTTGCTGCCAAGGGTGTTATTCGTGATGTGGCGAGGGTTATGGATCTTCCTTACAGCTACGGCGATCAGATTGCAAAGATGATTCCAAACGAGCTGAACATTACGCTTGAAAAAGCTCTTTCCATGAATCCGGAGCTGCGGACTCAGTACGAAACTGACGGAACAGTTCATAAGCTCATAGACATGTGTAAAAAGCTTGAGGGTCTTCCAAGGCACACCTCTATTCACGCGGCCGGTGTTGTTATCTGCCAGGCTCCAGCTGAGGACCTGGTTCCTTTGTCCCGCTCTGCTGAAGGAAATATCACAACTCAGTTCACCATGACCACAATAGAAGAGCTGGGACTTCTTAAAATGGACTTTTTGGGACTTCGCACTCTGACTGTTATCAAGGACGCTGTGCGCTTTGCCAACAATTCCATCGGCGCCAAAAAAGGTGATCCTGATTTCATCGATATAGATAAGATTGATTACAATGACCCCAATGTCCTTGCGCTTATTGGAAGTGGCAAGTGCGATGGTATATTCCAGCTTGAATCAGGCGGTATGCAGGCCTTCATGAAGGAGCTTCGCCCGCAGTCTCTCGAAGACATCATTGCAGGAATATCTCTTTATCGTCCGGGCCCAATGGACTTCATTCCGAAATATATTTCAGGAAAAAATGATGCTGCATCCATCAGCTATCAGACTCCTGAACTTGAACCTATATTAAAGCCTACTTATGGCTGTATCGTATACCAGGAGCAGGTTATGCAGATAGTTCAGCAGCTTGGTGGCTACACTCTCGGACGAGCTGACCTTGTAAGACGTGCCATGAGTAAAAAGAAACAGCATGTCATGGAGGTTGAAAGAGCTAACTTTGTATACGGCAATCCCGATGAAAATGTTCCGGGATGCGCTTCAAAAGGCATTTCTCCTGAAATTGCCAATGCCATTTACGATTCCATGATGGACTTTGCAAAGTATGCATTTAACAAATCTCACGCTGCCTGTTATGCAGTAGTTGCCCTGCAGACAGCATGGCTTAAAAACTACTATCCTGTGGAATTCATGGCCGCACTCATGACTTCAGTTATTGATAATCCTAGCAAAGTTTCAGGCTATATCATGAGCTGCAGAAACATGGGAATAACTCTTTTGCCTCCTGATATCAATGAAGGCTACTCTGGATTTTCAGTTACAGACCATGATGGTAAAAAAGCCATAAGATACGCGCTCACTGCCATCAAGGGTGTCGGAAGGCCGGTAATTTCAGCCATTGTAAAAGAACGTGAGCTTCGTGGAAAGTTCAAGAATATCAACGATTTCCTTACCCGCATGCAGGGAAGAGAAAGCGACGTCAATAAAAGAGCTATTGAAAACTTCATAAAGGCCGGAGCTCTTGACTGCTTCGAGGGCAGCCGAAAACAACTCATGACTGTTTATGTACAGATAATGGATCAGCTCCATAACAGCGGAAGGAATTCAATGGCCGGCCAGATGTCACTATTTGATTTTGCCGGAGAAACAGAGAAGAAACAGTACGAGGTACCACTTCCGAACGTAGGAGAGTTTCCCCGTGAGCTTCTTTTGGAGTTTGAAAAGGAAGTCCTTGGAATCTATGTTTCAGGTCATCCTCTTGAAGAGTATGTGGGAATGTGGAAAAAGAATATCACAAATACCACAGCAGATTTCTATCTTGATGATGAGACGGGCGTTCCTAATGTAAAGGATAACGTCAACGCAAAGATAGGCGGCATCATAAGTGATAAAAAGATCAAATACACCAAGACTGATCAGGTTATGGCATTTTTGTCCTTGGAAGATATGGTTGGAACTGTAGAAGTAATTGTCTTCCCAAAGACCTACGAAGCCAATGCGCCGCGCCTTAACACAGATGCCAAGGTGTTTATTGAAGGCCGCGTATCTGTCGAAGAGGACCGCAATGCCAAGCTCATTGCCAGCAAAATCACGCTGTTTGATGAAATCGCAAGAACAGTGTGGATAAGATTTGCCAATATAGATGAATACTCTGCTAAGGAGAGGGAGCTCTTTTCGATGCTTGCAGAAAGTGACGGCAAAGATGAAGTCACTGTGTATCTCACCGATACCAAGCAGGTGAAAAAACTCGGCAAAGGCTACACAATAAGAGCTGACAAAGATATGATCGAAATACTCTCAAATGCATTTGGAAGAGAAAACGTTCAGGTTGTTTGATACAACCTGAACGTTTTTTACCTGGTCATAAGATTCCAGAGCTCATCATCTGTTAGGTGCGCCTTGATCCTGAGTATAAGGTGTACTTTTTCTCCACCGGATTCTTTTTGGAACTTGCGCTGCCACTTATAAAAGTGCGGGCCATCTCCCAGTACTCTAAGATATGACATAAGGCTCTCAGCCACAAATCCTGACTGCCTGATATCTGCTTCGCAGTCATTTTCATAAAAGCCTTCCCATATGCCGTGTTCATGGCTTCTCATAACATTGTAGCCTTCAAAAAATGCCTTTTTTGCAAGACCGGCTTCATAAAAAGCTGTGAGATAATCAACCGGCTTACCATTAGCCCCCTCCTCAAGCACGTCGATAAATTTGCCGCCTTCTTTTTGATCATCAAGACAGGTCAGTATTGCCCTGCAAATATGGTATGCCCCAAGATAGCTGTAATAGTGGTACTGAACCTGACAGATAAGGTTGTTATCGAATCTTTCTGCTGCAACATGGTTTCCTTTTGCTATCATAGCTTCTTTTATCTTATTGCAATCTTCAAGGTACTTATTGTAATCATCAAGTGCTTCCTTATATTTTTCTTCATGCCACTTTACCTGTTCTAAGAGAGTATCTCTTTTACAGATCCAGTTAAGTTCAGAAAGCGCCTTGGTTCTTGAAGGTTCAAGCTTATCAAAATTGCTGATAAAACCGCAGGCAAGAATCCTTGATCCATGGTTGCTGAACTGCTCTCCTGCGTGGTCATCATCATTAGGACCGTACTTGGGAGTATAATCAGGCCATGCTTTATAGGCATCTTCTATCCTTGAAATAAAGTCAGGCGTGGTGATACTGCCATAATATTTTCTTACAAAGTCATGAAGATGTTCAATCCCATATTCCTGCGCATTTAAGCTCTCTCTGCTATTACAATCAGAATTACTCTCATCGCAAGCACTCCACATTTTGGCTATCAAATCCAGATAATAAGTGTGGGGCTTAATATTGGAGCAGTTAATTATCCAAAAATCATCTGCGCCATGGGCATAGACATCAGTAAGCTCTTTTACCACAAATTCAGGAGCATTGGGAAGCATGGTCATCATGGCTGCTGCCTGAAGGTCATAGAAAGATGCATGGTAATAAATTCCATGAGCACTGTTATCCCCTTCATGAGGCAGAGCATAAACCCTTGGATTATGGTTATTCTGTCTTCTTGAAACCATCTTGCCAAAGCCGTTGTCTGCCCAGATTTTAATTACATCCTCAGGGAAAGTCAAAAATCCATCCTTATACAGCTCCATTGTCTCGCCGTAAAGGTTTGTACAGCAAACTGCGTCCTTATCCGATTCTTTTACCAGCTTGTACTGTTCAAGGATCAGATCGCTCATTAACTTGCCACGGGCTGCAGGTGTATCATAGGTTGGATCATCTGCCCAGAAAGGTCTGTCACCCTGACCTCTAAAGCCCAGATTCCACACAACCTTACAATTCTTTTGATCTTCTATAGCCTGCTTCCAGAGACCTCTGAAAAGATCCGGATACTTGTCAAAGCTTGCCTCCATGTCAGGATAAGCCCTCGCAAACATCTGGGCTCCCAAGGGTTCCGCATGATGGTGAGTTATCCAAAGTCCGTAATCATTAGCAAGATCTTTGTACCTATGAGAATTGTGGTCTGTCCCGGGGATTGTCATATTTCCACCACAGCGAAGAAGTGCTTCAAATGCCATTTCCCAGGGAAAGTTCTCGCCTACTTTTTCCCGCCATCCATCAAAAAGGACTTCATCATTGATAAACCACCCTCTGAATCTTACTTTTGCCGGCTTTGATTCATAGTGATAGTTATCAGGAACTACGTGTTCAGGTTGTTTATAAAGCTCCTGCTCATTCCAAAACCAGAAATTCTGAACCCCAAGAAATTCTCTGCTGATATGATAAATACCATAGATAAGTCCAAAGTCACTTTCAGAAGTAATCGTTAGCTCATGGTCCTTCCGCTCAACTATAAACCTTTCCTTTGAAGCGTCATATGAAATTGACTTTTGTATTACCGGTGAAGTCATGGTATTTGTTTCATTTTCTGCTGTTTTTTTAGTTCGAATCAGCCTGATCTCAAGTCCGGATTCTGAGTTTTTTTCACATGTGTTTTTTAAATCCCTCTCAAAAGCCTTAACTGCCTTTTGTATCGGTACGCTATCCACATCACCGGTGATTTTTGTGTTGATATTGATCTGCATCATTTCTATTTATAACCCCATATCACTTTAATATGCATTCTTGAATCAACAATTCAAGAATGCATACATTTGTATATCACATTTGTTGAAGCTTTACCTTTAGAAGTCTGTATATTATCTCATGTCCGTCATCATTAGGATGGAGTCCGTCAGGACAATATCTTTCTTTTAAGAAATCCTCCTGAGGTTCGATACCACTTTCCTTATAAAGGTCAACGACAGGAAGTGCATAGTACTGTGCCACCTCCCTGATAATCTTAACATAGTCCATGAGCGTACCCCAGTTGCGGATTCCTCTCTCGTTATATGCCCTGTCTTCTTCAGCCCTGTGCAGGGGAGTCATGACTACTACTTTTGCTTTTGGATATCTCTTAAGAACCTTCTGATACAGATCATGGAGTGCCCCATAAAAAGTATTAGGAGTCCTGTCTGTCATATATCCTTTTGCTGCATCACCATGTCCATAATCATTAGTACCGCCAAATATGACAACAACATCAGCATCCTTTTCCATCGAGTCAACTCTCGACGCAAAGTACTGGTCCATCCTTTCATCATATGGCACCTGCTGTTCTGCAATTCTGGTGCCACCTATCCCGTATCCTCTGCAGATGCATCCATCTCTTTCAAATCTCTTCCAAAAGAAATTCTCAGGAAGGCTCGCTCCATGCCCTTCCGTAATACTGTCTCCGAGAAAATTGATCTTTAGTCCCTCTAGTTTCATTTCATCTTCCTCCAGTAATACTATTAGTTATAAAGTAAAGTATTATACTATTTCCATAATCCAAAGGTCATAAGGCTCTATAGTCATACTCCCTGTAGCAGCCATAGTTTCAAGCGTGTATGGGTTCCAAAGTGAAATGCCTCTGTACTCTCCATCCTCCCAGTTAACTGTAATGGGCTCCAAGCCTTCATTAGCAAGTATAAGAAGGTTCTTGCCATCCTTCACAATGTGACTGCAGCGAAGGTCATAGATATCACCGGAAAATGCAAGTTCTCTGTGAACCCGCTCAAGAACCGGATTTAGAAGTTCCTGTCCCTGCCCTATAAGCACTTTTCCGCCGCTTTTTTCAAATTCCTCGATAACCTTTCTGCCACTCTCATCAAGGGCATTGTATTCATCCGCTTCTGCCAGCAAAACCGAATACTCCTGCGCAGCAATACACAGTTTTCCCTCTGCAAGCCGGCACCTTCCAAGAAGCTCCGCTTCCAGATAATTGAACTCTATCTGATTGGTAAAAAGAGGCTTTGCAAGCTTCCATGACAAAGTATCCTGTCCGCATAAAATGGCGACCTGAGCACAATTCACAGAATCAGTGTTTAGATAACACATCCTCTTAATAAAGTCGCTCATCTTGCGATACTCCGGCCAGAAAGGATTGTTAAGTCCCACCTCCGGCGGACGCTCATCTCCCCTGTCTTCTCTTATTGAATAGTAGAACGCATGAGGGTAAATCAGATTTACTCCTCTGACAAAAAGCCAGTTAAGATACCATCTCATATCCTTTTCTGTGAAAAGCTTAGGATCCTGTCTCTCTCCACAACAACCAAAGCACTCATTGCCGTTTCTTCTTTTTCCCCGATGCCTTGCACTGTCTGAAGAACATTTTCCCATTGTAGAATGCTCTCCCTGAATTGCGTGTCCATCCTCAGGCTCAACAAATCTCCATACTATATCCTGGCATGGTCTCTGGAAATACTTAAGATATCCAATATCTGTGCTCTTCTCCGGATGGCCCGTAAGGTCAATGCCGTGGGATGTACACCAGTCCGAAAGCTGTTTGTAGTAGCTGTTTGCAAGTCTGTTATGAACTACCTGCCTGTATATCCTTTTTGTATCAGCTGCCGCGTTTGCGTTTTCTTCCTGTCCTGCAAAATCGTCTTCTCTTTTTTTGGCATCTGCTTTCTCAAACAGATACTTTATATCTTCCTCTTTTCCTCCTGCGGCCTTGAACTCATCAATAAGCCCCTCGGTCCAGGGAATGATATCTTCTCTTGCGTTTCTTCCGAGTATATTAGGTTCGTCGGTAAAAAAGGCTATAATCGTATCCCCAAAATACTCAGAAAGTTCAGCATAATACTTTTCATGAGTAAGCTCTATAAACTTAGCTACAGCCTTAGGATTTAGAAGGTCTGCACTTTTGGGAGCATTTTCCTCTCCATCATCTTCCCCGGGATGAACTCCTCTTATGGTGCCGCCGCTTGAAACAAGTACGTAGACTATCTGATGTCCATCCTCTGTAGTTTCCGCAACAATCTTCTCTCCTTCATCGCCAAGATCCTCTTTTCTAATTTTCTTAAGTCCCTGTGAGGCAAAAGAAGAATCCGATTTTACCACTTCTCCATGGGCTGAACCTGAAGGATACATGGCTTCGTCATAAAGCACCACCTTCATATCCATTTCTTTTGCTTTTTTCACTGCGAACTTAACATAATGAAAATACTCATCAGACAAATAACCAATGGAAGAGGGCAGCCCCTTTCTGGGATGAATTACAAAGCCATCCACCCCCTTGTCCTTCATTTCTTTCATCTGTCTTAAAATCTCATCCTCTGACAGATCGTCATTCCAAAACCAAAACGGAATTGGTGTAAACTCCTTAAGCGCCTTGATTTCCATACCTTCTCCCTCATCAATTAATCCTTATATACTTAAAAGCTCCTGATGATTCGCCTTCCCCGCCAATAATTCCAATCCCCAGCATTGTTCCTACAAAACTTCTGTCCATTACAGATGGAGAAAGAAATCTGTTTGAGACAGCTGCACTTATGCTATCATGCCCCTCGCATGATGCTTCAAACGCATAACTGTCTTTATTTCCTTTGATTTTCAAGCAAACAACGTCTCCGTTAACTTGCGGCAAATCCACATTAAGATACGTTGCTTTAATCTCATCTGCTTTTTGATCCAGTACAAGCTTATACTGATCTTTTTCCCTTTTTATTCCCCAAAAGATATTAAAATCATCAGCAAGAAAAACCCGTATTCCAGCGGCTGCGCCTTCGCCAAGTCTACTTCCGGATACTATTATTTCCACCTGACATTCAAAGTTAAGATCCGGCTGCCTTACATATGCAAATGCTTCCGAAGTGCCATCTTTAAGCTCTGCTAAAAGACATCCGGGCTGCCTTTTAAAATTATTCTCCCCTTTTCCCCTAAGAAATCTCCACTCAACAGGCCATTTATCATTTGTAAAAGAATCCACAAATGACTTATCAGTTTTCTGCAGCCCCACAAGATCATCACATTCATTTTCAATGTGCGCCATTTTCCCCTTCACCACAGGCCATCCGTCACTGAATTCCACCGGAGAAAGAAATGTTTCTCTACCAAGATGGGAAACCGAAAGCTTACCGGGTCTGCACCCCAAATGAACCATATAATAATGCCCCGTTTCTGTCTTTATAAGGTCTCCATGGCCGGTA
This sequence comes from Butyrivibrio proteoclasticus, assembly GCF_900115735.1. Classification (GTDB taxonomy): domain Bacteria; phylum Bacillota; class Clostridia; order Lachnospirales; family Lachnospiraceae; genus Butyrivibrio; species Butyrivibrio proteoclasticus_B. Next base: position 147,687 of record NZ_FOXO01000006.1, on the reverse strand, counting down.
CAGCTGATTGCTTTACCGGTATCATTTCTATTTGTAAGAATGGGATTCATTGGGCAGTTTTCGTAAGGTCCTAAAATATCTTTGGATCTTGCCACTATTTCCATATGCCCTGAATATGTACCTCCCTCAGCTGCCATCAGATAATAATACTCGCCTATATGATAAATATGCGGTGCCTCAAGCCAACCGCCATCATTTCCTCTATACACGCACTTAAAGTCCTGCAATATTTGTCCTGAATAAGGATCCACCACTCCGAGCCACACTCCCGGTCTACCATCACTCCAATCATTGGTGCAGAAGTATGCTTTTCCATCCTCAAAAAATAATGATGGATCTATTCCACCAAAATCTACCCATACCGGCTTTGACCATGCTCCCTCAGGATTAAAAGTATGAATTATCAGATTGCCAACCTTCTCAACCGCAGCGCAGATAAAAAATACTCCATCCAGATATCTTATTGTCGGTGCCCAGACGCCTCCATTTATATCAAGATTATCTGTATCAATTTCATCTATGCTATCCAACGCATTTCCCACCTGTTCCCAATTCACCAAATCCTTGCTTCTAAATACAGGAATGGCCGGAAAATAAGCAAAACTTGAATTAACAAGGTAGTAATATCCTTTTGCAAAGCATATACTTGGATCTGCCGCAAAGCCTGTTATTATCGGATTATTAAACCTCATAGTGTTCACTCCTATACTGTCCAGGAGTTTTACCGGTATACTTTTTGAATCTGCGGGTGAAGACATGATCATCTTCGTAACCTACTTCCATGCTTATATCCCTAATTTTCTTATCAGTATGCCTAAGCAGCTCTTTTGCTTTCTCCATTCTTACCGTTGCAAGATAATCAGAAGGGCTGATATCCATTTCATTTTTAAAATTGACAGAAAGCGTAACAGCGCTAACTCCAAGCTTCTCAGCCAAAACACTCATAGTAAAGTCTGAGCTTGCATAATCCTCTTTTATATATTTAATTGCTTTTTGTACCATAGAATCATCTTCGGATGTTTTTTCAGACTTGTTGCGCATAAGTCCCCTGCAAACATCCAAAAGTACCCCTCTAAAATCCTGAACAGTCATACACTGCGACAAGGTATAAACACTGAAAATATCACTATTCTCATTATCATCCCATTCATCAATCAAAAGATGAATAATATCGTTGCACATAAGTCTGAATCCCATCAGAGACTGTCCATTTTGCTGCATATGCTCTGCAATCTCATCGACAGTTTTTTCCATAGCATCTACCTGTCCAAGTCTTATGGCATTTTTCAGTCTTTGCATAAATCCAGCCGGAAGCTCTTTTATGGACTCTATTACAGACACGTCGCTATAGTAAATAACCGCATCGTTATCGGCAAGAAATCTGTTATCGTAAGCTGCATCCGCTTCAAGATATGCCCTTGAAGCTTCGCTATAAGCTCTATGGAAATCACTGGAAGAAAGGATAAACTTTTCGCAGTTATTCTTCCCAACAGCCAGCATTTTATCAAGAAATTCTTTTATGCAAACCTCATCCTCTCCAAAGACAACAAAAAGGCTCTGTCGTTTTGCAATAAGGTTAAGACCGTAGCCAGTAAGTCTCTTTTCAGCTTTTAGCATCTCAAGAATTATGTCGTTAACCCTACGCTCATTGCCATTCTCTTTTTCACCAGTCAAAACAACTGTATAAATCTTATTTGCAATGGCCAGTTCCGCACTAGCCGCATTTTCAAGCACATCTTCATCGTCTTCAAAACCGTCACAGACAAAATTATTGACGAATTTGCCTCTGCGATGTTGAAGTCCCTCTATCTCTGAGGCTTTTTTGTTCTCATCAAGAGCCCTGATTCCTCTCTCAATTGTTGCAAAACTGTCATCATCTTCGTTTAAAAGATTAGAAATATTCTTTACACGTTTTCCCATCCTTTTTCTGATTATCACTACAACTGCAGATAAAACCAAATATGAAATGATTGTTATAAAAAATATGGTCCACTGTCCCTGGACAAAGCTGTCATAAAAGCATGAAGCAGACTGTAAAGTCAGATATTCTAAACCACTGTTACCTTTTTTATAAACAGCTGCATAATTATCCCCATTTATTCTGATGAGTTTGCCTTCAGGAAGTGATTCATAACCATCCAGGTCCGTAAGTTCAATTCCAAGGTTTCCTCTCGCAGCTACAACCTGCCCGTCGTAAATGATCATGGTCTGCCTTTCATCTGCAGGTTCTGAGTTAAGAAGTTCATCATAGTACCTGTTGCCCACTATGAAGGCCACTGTTCCTCCCATACGTGGAATCACCGGAAAGAAAAATATGGAAACTCTGTCGCTAAGTTCACCATATCTGGCTATTACATAACCTTCTGCTTTTTGCTCTGGAATAACCTTCATAACGTCTGCATTTTGAAGATAATCTCTTATAGTATCTTTGGATGAACTTTCAAGAAAAAGTCCATCATTGAGAAACATTGTAAGTTCAATAGACGTTGCCCCATTATATACATAATGATCATCCCGGTAATAATAGAACATCTGATTAAAGGACTGACTGACCTTTGTATACTGGTATAATCGATCAATAAGATACCTTGCTTTCACAGGCTGCTCACTTAATTTGAACATGGTAATATCTTCAGAAAACGAAAGCTGAGTCATGATACTGTTCATTATCTCTATGTCATTTTCCTGTCTATTAACAATGCTATTCTGATACTGCCTGTTTGATGAAAAGAAATTATCAAGCATCGTCCTATAATAAAAAGAATACAGATATCCTGCTATTATCAGAATAATAATTCCAATAAAAGCATTAAGGATCAGCATCGACTTATATATTTCATTTGTAGTTCTTTTTCTATGCTTTCTCATATATCCCCATTAATCAAAAGAAATAATCTCAGCCTCTACTAAAGGCTCGCCATCAGAACTGGCTATAACCTGTAGTTTTCCATTAAATGCATGTCTTTCACAAGCCAACTCACTCTCATGACATGATGGATTCCCATTTCCAGCACCAATAAGCGTTGTTCCTTTGCCTGTAGCAATGCGAATGAGCGGACAGGCATTGGGCACAGTCCTTCCATCTTCATCCACAACATCAATATTCCATATACTGATATTATCACTTGTGAGAATATTTTCTTCGTATTTTCTGACCATTAACTTGTCTATCTTTTTCGTTGTGACAACCTTCTCGCAGTACTCTTTTTCTCCTCTTGTTCCCACTGCTTCCAGTACTCCCGGCTCATATACTACATTCTCCCACTGAACATACCAGTTGCTTTTAACAGCCTTTTTACCATAGCTTTTCCCATTTACAAAAAGCTCAATTTCATCCATGTTGCAATAGGCATAAACTGTCAGCATTTCTCTAGGATTTACCGGATTATTCCAATGAGGAAACAAATGAATAGTAGGTTTTTTACCCCACCAGCTCTGATAGTAATAAAAACTGTCTTTTCTAAATCCGCAATAATCAAGTATTCCGAAAGTAGACGATACTGCCGGCCATGGCATTGGGGTCGGCTCACCTCTGTAATCAATTCCTGTCCATAAAAACGCTCCTGCCAAATACTGTCTTTTGGCGGTTTCTCCCCAAAATTTTTCTCCTATTTCAAATCGTTTTTTTACTCTTTGAATGTCTGTACACTTACTTATGTTATTCGGATCTAAAGTAAAAAAATGTCCCTTCGACTCGTCAGTTGAATATATTCCTCTTGCTGAACTATTCGCGGCATCAATTTCTGTGATTATAACTGGCTGATCAGGAAAATGAGCATGATAATCGTCCCAGGCTGTGTCACAATAATTAAATCCCATAACATCCAAATGCTGTGCAACTCCAAAATATTTTGTTGCGTATTCAAATCGATCTTTTCCATCCCAGCATACGATGGCACTCGTAAAGTTTCTTGTTGAGTCAAGCCTTCTGATTTCTCGTTTAAGCCTTTCAGTTACCTTTATTGTTTCATCCAAATGCTGAACATTTATTTCTTCATTGCCTATTCCCCAAAGGAATACAGATGGATGGTTTCGCCCTTGTTTTATGACTTTTCTTAATTGGTCTATGTCCTCCGCAGCACTGCTCATCCTTCTGTTTTCAGAAAAGACAAGAATTCCTAAACGATCACACAAATCCAGTAGCACATCTGAAGGCTGATGATGAGCAGATCTTATGGCATTCATCCCCATCTTTTTCATCTCACGAAACCGATATTCTACAACACTATCCGGCATTCCAATACCAACTCCTGAATGATCCTGATGTACGCAAAGCCCTTTGACTTCAAGTCTCTTTCCATTTAAATAAAAGCCATCATCGGCTGTGAATTCTACTTTTCTTATTCCGAAAACCACATCCTCACATCTATAGCTCCTGTTATTGTCTTTTTCTTTAATTGTGGTCTTAAGGGTGTAGAGAACAGGATTATCAACACTCCAAAGTTCAAAACTTCCCTCTTTTAAAGAAATTACTGACTTTGCCAGTTCCATCTCCCAATCTGCTACATTTAAGTCCACATGACTTTCTGCAATCTTTGTATTTTTTTCATCTATGATCAAAAAGCTTACAGTGATATCTTTATTCTTATAGGATCTGTTCACAACCTGTGCACTTACTGTAATATCTGCTTTTTTCTTTTCTTCATCCAAAAATACTTCCACTTTATTTTCATAAGGAAGTATCATAAGCTCTTCATACTTATAAATCCAAACATGTCGATAAATACCACCGCCCTCATACCACCAGCCTTCTCGTTCTCTTGGATCAACCCTTACACAGATCAGATTTTCACCTTCAACTAAGAAATCGGATATTTCAAAATAAAAATATGTATATCCACTCCTATAGGAGCCTACATACTTTTGATTTACATATACATCACAGTTTCTGTACACTCCATCAAACTTTATAACATAATTCTTATCAAGATCTTCTTTATTTACTATAAAATATTTTCTGAACCAGGCTACCTTAGGCTCAAGACAACCACCAGCATGCAGCCTTGAACGAATAGACTGCATTTCAGGGATATTTCCCATTCCTTCTGTGTCAGCTGTATCCAGAACAAATCTGCCTTCCCGCACATAATCATATGGAAGATCAACACTTCTCCAATCATCTTCATCGCATTTTTTTGCTGTTGCACCGAAATCATATGCTCCGGCTTTTGCTCCTCCCCATCCGCTCTCAGGGCAATGCGGTTCTAAATCTTCTATCTTAAATTTCCACCCTTTATCAAAAAGAATCTTCTCCATTCTAAAATACCTTCATAAAAAACTATACGCGGAGCCTATGCATTAAAGCATGGCCCCGCCTGCAATCCTTCTATAAAAAATTATTCCATATCCATTGTATTTATTGCATCCTGATAAATCTGTACGTAACTGTCTGTATCCATACCATCAAAAATAGCAACAAACTGATCCCAGGTCTGATCAGTAACTCCATTTGTTATGAATGATGCCACATTCTCAACAACAGCATTGTTAATATCAGTTTCTTTTAATGTAATGCTCTGAAGCTGTTCAGATGTAAGAGGCGCAAACTTAAAGTAGTCATTTGAATATTTCTGAATGATTCCAGCATCATCATAAATCTGACAATACTCAGTCTTTTCTACGCGCTGTGCTGGCATGTTGAAGTTATCATAAATGTATGTTGCAGGAGCAAAGAACATAGTATTACAATCAATGTAATTCTTCACATCAGCTGTTCCATCATTGAGTGAATCAATTTTTCCATTCTCATTGTATGTCCAGCCGGTTCCATCAGTCGCATCTTGTTCACCGTAGTATAGTGAAAACATCATTTCAGTATCAAGCATAGCATCAAGAAGTCTCAATGAATCCTCTACGTGCTCATTGGTGACTGTAAGATAAGCGCCTCCCTTTGCGACCTCAAGTATTCTTGCAAATTTAGCTGAGCTATCAGGTGTATAAAGAGTACATGTTTTCATGACACTATCATCAAAGCCCATAGCTATAAGTCTCCATGCAGCAAAGAAGCCAACATTTCCTGCTTTTAGCTTGGTTTCGATTGTGTTGATATCCTGTGAAATAACTTCTGCATCAACAAGTCCCTCTTCATAGCAGGTATGAAGCCATTCCATGCACTGTCTGAAATTTTCTGTTGTAGGAGCAAAAACTACATTCTTATTATCATCAATAAAAATCCATCTGTCGGAATCAACAGGAACTCCAAACATTGGAAGAATATATCTGATTCCATAAAAGCCTGTATCAAGGCCCATCTCCAATGGTATTTCATTGGTTGTATCACCATCGCCATCAGCATCCTCTGACTTGAAGGTTCTTAGTACATCTGTCAGCTCATCCACATTAGTTGGTGTCTCAAGTCCCAGATTATCAAGCCATGTATTATTTATGAAATAGTGCTGATTCGTATTAATGTTCTGTCCTACCAAATAACCGATTGCATATTTATTGCCATCTGAAGCAATAAGACTTGTTGTGGGATCTGCTTCCTCAGCCTCTCTTCTGGCTGTATAGTTTGGCATATACTGACTTGTAAGATCATCATTAAGTGTCTTCAAAAGCCCCTGTGTAACTCCATACTCTTCATAGTCTACAGAAACTGTGTTGGCAATAATGATGTCAGGATAATCTCCTGAAGCAAACATCAAATTCAATTTGGTTTCCCAATCTGATCCTTTTACAACTTCCCATTCAATGTTAATTCCAGTCTGCTCCTCAAGTCTTTGCACTGCTGGCATTTCTGAAACATCTATAAGAGAATCAACATCTCTTATTCCAAGCATAATCTTTAAGGTTAAATCCTCACCACCTTTAGTAGCTTCACCTGATGTTTCCGTTTCTGAACTTGCCACCTGATCCTCTGATGTTGTGTCTGCACTGCTTCCGCATCCTGAAACGATGCCCATAACCATCGCTGCAGAAATAAGTGCCGCTAAAACTCTTTTTTTCATTGTAAACCCTCCTTATATTTAACAGTGCGTTGACACTGTTATAATCATATCATCCTTTTAGTGATCCTATCATTACTCCTTTTTCAAAATACTTTTGCATCACTGCATACAGAATTACTACAGGGCCAGTAGCCACAACTATGATGCAGTATTTTGCTACATTGGCAATCCTTGTCGCTTCTGCCATTGATGCTGCACTGTCTGCCATTGAGATCATATAATCTCCGGACTTGTCCACCTGAAGTGTAGCCAAAACTTCCCTTAGAACTGTTTGCAGTGGATACAGGGATCGATCTCTTAGGTACACAAGTCCTGTAAAGTAGTCATTCCACTTTGCCACGCCATAATATACCGCTAACACTGCAATGATTGTTTTACTAAGTGGCACCACCACCTGTATAAAGTATTGGAAATGCGTTGCTCCATCCAACATTGCTGCTTCATATAATTCATGCGGAATACTTGTTTGGATAAAAGTCCTTGCCACCATAAGATTCCATACGCTCACACATCCCATAAAGATTATTACGAATGGTGTGTTATAAAGCTTAATGTCTTTTAACGTAAGAAATGTAGGTATAAGTCCTCCGTTAAAAAACATTGTGAAGACAAAATAAATATTGAATAGAGCTTTCCCTTTAAACTTAGGTCTTGATAGTGTATAGGCTGCACAAAGTGTTATGGCAATGCTTAGAATTACACTTACAAAGGTGTAAATAATCGAATTGCCATAGGACCTGATCAATTCACTGTATTTGAATATCGCCTGATATCCCATCAAAGAAAAATCTACCGGATGCCAGATAACTTCTCCCCTTACAATGGCATCTGGATCTGATACAGAAGCTATAATTACCAAATACAGCGGGTATAGTATCAAAAACATTACAAGTACCCAAAATACTGTGTTAACAATTCCAAAGATTCTGTTACTTAAACTTTTCTTAAAATAGGCCGACATCTGTTAACCTCCTCGAAAGCTTATTTACAGTAATAATAAGCACAAAGTTTATTATGTTTATAAAAAGACCTATAGCCGCTGTGTACGAAAACTGACCGCTTCCAAGACCGATGTTGTAGACATATACGCCGATTATGTCAGAAGTTGGAATGTTTCCAGCTGTTTGCATTACCAGGGCTTTTTCCGTATTGCTGCTCAGAAGTCTTCCACAATCAAGCACAAGAACCATCATTATTGTAGGAAGCAGACTTGGAAGATCTATGTAGCGAATCTTCTGCCAGATGCTGGCTCCGTCAATTTCTGCCGCCTCATAAAGCGCCTGATCAACTCCTGCTAGTGATGCAATAAATAAAATCGTATTGTATCCGGCTGACTGCCATATTCCTGATATTATGTATATGGACCTGAAAGCCTCAGCACTGGACATGTAGTCGACAGCATTCAGCCCTGCAAATCCTCTTATGATATTGAGGATTCCACTTGTGGGCGATAAAAATATGTAAAGCATTCCTGCCAAAACAACTGTTGATATAAAATATGGAACATAGATTGTTGTCTGTATCATTTGGCGAATCTTATTTCCTTTTACCTGATTAAGAAGTATTGCCATAATAATTGGTACAGGAAAGCTCCATAACAAGTAATAGACATTGAGCAACAGAGTATTTCCCAACAAGCGCTTAAAATAATAAGCATTAAAGAAGTTTGTGAAATGTTTGAATCCCACCCATTGACTTCCTGCTATTCCACTAACTGCTTTGTAATCCTTGAACGCAATCTGGATACCATACAAAGGCAAATAGTTGAACACAAAGAAATAGATGACAGCCGGCGCTATCAAAACATAAAGCTGCCAGTTGTTCTTAAGATAAGTATGTAATTTTTTCCCCATAAAAATTAATGCACCTCCGTTCCTTTTCAAAAATCACTTTAGAAACAAACGGATACACATAATAGTCCCTTTAATTTTAACCCCTGCGAAAAGCCCTAAAACAGGGCAAAAAAAGGCAAGGGACTAAATTTTAATCCCTTGCCTTTAATATTTGCACCTGTTTTTTATTTACTGAACTGCTGCCTTAAGCTCTTCTACCTTGTTTGTCTGCTCCCAAGGAAGGTTAAGATCGTTTCGGCCAAAGTGTCCGTAGGCAGCTGTCTGCTTGTAGATAGGACGACGAAGGTCGAGCATCTTGATGATTCCTGCCGGACGAAGATCGAATACCTTGCGAACTGCCTCTGTAAGCTTCTCATCAGAAACCTTACCTGTTCCGAATGTATCTACAAGAATTGATGTAGGCTCAGCTACACCGATAGCGTATGAAAGCTGGATCTCTGCTCTGTCTGCAAGGCCTGCTGCTACGATGTTCTTTGCAACGTACCTAGCTGCGTATGCTGCAGAACGGTCAACCTTTGTGCAGTCCTTTCCTGAGAAAGCTCCGCCGCCGTGACGGGCAGCTCCGCCGTATGTATCAACGATGATCTTACGACCTGTAAGTCCTGCATCACCCTGAGGTCCACCGATAACAAAACGCCCTGTAGGATTGATGTAAATCTTAGTACCGGCATCAACCATAGCGCTGTCAACTACTGCATCAATAACGTACTTTCTGATATCCTCATGGATCTGTTCCTGAGTAACCTTCTCATCATGCTGAGTTGAGATTACGATAGCTTCGAGTCTCTTAACTTTTCCATTCTCATCATACTCAACAGAAACCTGGCTCTTACCGTCTGCTCTAAGGTAAGGAAGTGTTCCGTTCTTTCTGACTTCTGTAAGCTTCTTTGTGAGCTTGTGAGCAAGGCTGATAGCGTAAGGCATGTAATCATCTGTCTCGTTTGTAGCATAACCAAACATCATACCCTGGTCACCGGCACCGATAGCTGAAAGCTCTTCATCAGTCATCTGGTTCTCTCTTGCTTCAAGAGCTTTGTCAACGCCCATAGCGATATCAGCTGACTGCTGATCAAGAGCTACAAGTACTGCGCATGTGTTTCCATCAAATCCCTTTGATGAATCATCATAGCCGATTTCCTTGATTGTCTCACGGGCAATCTTAGCGTAGTCAACGTGAGCCTTTGTTGTGATCTCACCTGTAATAAGAACGAAACCTGTACAAGCTGCTGTCTCGCAGGCAACACGGCTCATAGGATCCTGTTCCATGCATGCATCAAGAATTGCGTCTGAAATGTTATCGCATATTTTATCAGGATGTCCTTCTGTTACTGATTCTGATGTGAAAATAAATTTATCCATATAATACCTTTCTGCGCCCTGGCGCTACATAAATGATTCTTCTGCTACACTAAACTCGAAATAACCTAGTGTACAGAAGTGGTTCGCACTAGATTCGAAAAAAAACTCATCAAGTGCTCTGCACAAAAAATCCACTCGATTTATGACGCGTGCATGTCACAAATGAGTGGAACTAATCATCACAAGTTCCTCTTATTGCTCGTAGTCCGAAACTCGGAATTGCACGCTCAGGTTGGCACCTTCCTGAATAATCAAGGGGTTGCCGTGGCTTCATAGGTCCTATGTACCTCCACCACTCTGAATAAGAGAACAATAAATTGTAAAAGCGGATATATTACTATATCCGCCTAAATATTACCTTATATGGATTATAAAATCAATAGGTCAAATGATAACATTTGTCTTATAAAAGTATAAAAAAATGATAGGCACCTATCAGAAAGCCTTATCAAAGGCATGCTCATATGTCATCAAACTATCAGATGATCTTGTCAAAAGTATCAGCAAGTGCAGGATAGATGTTCTTAAACTGCTGGTATCTTGCCTCATATTTTTCAACAAGCTCAGGATCAGGCTTCTCAGTCTTATCAACCTTAACGATTGCAACTGCTGCCTCTTCTACGCTCTTATAAGCTCCACATGCTACCATAGCAAGCATTGCGCCACCCATTCCAGGTCCTTCCTCACAGGCAGGAACATCAACTTCGATATTGAGGATGTTAGCGATCATCTTTCTCCAGAGAGGGCTCTTTGCACCGCCGCCGCAGATCATTGTTCTCTTTGGCGCAACTCCGATAGACTTTGCAACTTCATACATATCTCTTGTAGCAAAAGCAACGCCCTCAAGAACAGCCTGAGTCATATCTTCTCTTGTTGTATCCATTGTGATGCCTGTAAATGTGGCACGTGCGTTAGGATTGTTCCATGGTGATCTCTCTCCCATGAGATATGGTAAAAAGAATACGTGGTTCTCACCAAGCTTCTCAATACCCTTCTGCTCATCGGCATAATCCTTGGTCTTAAGGATTTCATCCATCCACCACTTATTGCAGCTTGCTGCGCTGAGCATGCATCCCATAAGATGGAAATGTCCGTCTGCATGATCAAAAGAATGAAGCGCATTGTTCTTATCTACTGCAAAAGAGTCAGCTGACATGAAGATTGTTCCGCTTGTTCCAAGCGAAATATTACATCTGTTGTTGCCTACTGTACCTGTTCCAACTGCAGCTGCCGCGTTGTCTCCGGCACCTGCTGCCACTACAACACCTTCATTTAAGCCAAGTTCAGAAGAGAGCTCTTTTGTAAGTTCTCCAACCTTCTCATAGCTCTCAAAGAGCTGTGGAAGCATATCCTCAGTGATATGGCAGATATCGCACATCTCCTTGGACCACTTGCGGTTCTTGACATCAAGAAGGAGCATTCCTGAAGCATCTGAATAATCTGTGCAGAATGTTCCTGTAAACTTATATGCAAGATAATCTTTTGGAAGCATTATCTTTTTGATCTTTTTGAAGTTCTCAGGCTCGTTCTCCTCAACCCAAAGGATCTTAGGAGCTGTGAAACCTGCAAATGCGATATTGGCTGTATACTCAGAAAGCTTGTCTTTTCCAATCTCGCCGTTTAAATAGTCAACCTGTTTCTGTGTTCTTCCATCGTTCCAAAGAATAGCAGGACGGATAACGTTGTCATTTTCATCAAGGATAACAAGTCCATGCATCTGACCGCCAAAGCTGATGCCTGCAACCTGCGTTTTATCCACATCCTTAAGAAGTTCCTTAAGACCATCTACAGCCTCTCTGTACCAGTCTTCAGGGTTCTGTTCTGACCATCCCGGCTGTGGGAAATACAAAGGATATTCCCTTGAAGTTGTTCCATGAATAATTCCCTTTTCATCCATAAGTACGAGCTTAACAGATGAAGTCCCCAAATCTACACCTATAAAAAACATACCTTCCTCCTAATAATTGTAAAGAATTTGTTTCTTACTCTGCTTTATCAACATCGTTGGAAAACAAAAATTCAGATTTCCACAATCATTATTATACCTTCTTTACAATCAACTATCCTTGCATATTTTGCTCTAATCTAACTAATTATTTGCATTAACTAAAAGACCACTCTGAATAATCAAAGTGGTCTTAAAATCAGTCGTTAGCATTTCCTTTAAATATCACAATGCCTTTTTTCTTGAACTTCTTTGGAGCCTCAGTAGCTGTTGCTGTCTGAACTGCCTTCGGTGCAGCCACTGGTGTCTCAGCCTTCGCAGCACTTGTAACAGGCCTCTTAACAGGAACAGCTTTTCTGGTTACTCCTGCTGCCTTTGCAACCTGATCAACAACTGAAGTTCTCTTTGGTGCAGGCTTTGAAACTTTGTCCTCAGCTTTTACCTTTGGAGCAGGTCGCTCTGCGGCTTTTGCAGCAGCTTCTGCCGCAACTTTAGCTGGATCCTGAAGCTTCATTGAAAGAGATATTCTCTTTTTATCCAGCTCAACATCAAGAACCTGAACATCTACGATATCTCCCACACTTACAGCCTCAAGAGGATGCTTAATATACTTGTCTGTGATATGTGAGATATGAACAAGTCCATCCTGGTGAACACCTATATCTACAAAACATCCAAAGTCGATTACGTTTCTGACTGTTCCCTTAAGTACCATTCCCGGCTTTAAGTCCTTCATATCAAGGACATCGCTTCTAAGGATTGGTGCAGGCATATTTTCACGAGGGTCTCTTGATGGTTTCTCAAGTTCTGAAAGGATATCTGTAAGTGTGATCTCACCGATTCCAAGTTCCTCAGCAAGTTTCTTTTTATCGGACTCGGATACTTTCTTTGACAGTGATCCTGTTGCTGGAGCTGTATTTGAAGTATTTTCAGTCGCTTTTTCCTTCTTTGAATTTGAAGATGGTGCCTCATTTTCTGTAACAGCAAGGTTACTTCCTGCAAGAGCAGCAGCCAGGGCAGCCCCCATAGCTGTGCCTGTATTCCTGATAACAACCTGCTTTACTTTTTTCTGTGGCTTTGGCTTTTCTTCCTTTTTAGCTGCAGGCTTTTCAAGTGAAGCTTTAGCTGCATTCTTCTGAGCCTGTCTTACGTCATCAAATGTGATTCCAAGCTTATCCATGAGCTTTAATGTAGCATCATAGGACTCAGGGTGAACACTTGTGGCATCGAGAGGGTTCTCACCGTCAGTGATCCTTAAGAAACCTGCACACTGCTCGTATGCCTTAGGTCCAAGCTTTGGTACATTTAAAAGCTCTGCTCTGCTGTTAAACTTACCGTTTTCTTCTCTATATTCAACAATGTTCTTTGCAATAACTTTGCTGATACCTGAAATGTACTGAAGAAGTGGAGCTGATGCTGTGTTGAGGTCTACACCAACTTTGTTAACGCAGGTCTCTACTACACCTTCAAGGGCTTCTCCAAGTTTTTTCTGGTTCATGTCGTGCTGATACTGACCAACACCGATTGACTTAGGATCGATCTTAACAAGCTCAGCCAAAGGATCCTGAAGTCTTCTGGCAATTGAAGCTGCACTACGCTGTCCTACGTCAAACTGTGGGAACTCCTCTGTAGCAAGCTTACTTGCCGAGTAAACTGAAGCACCGGCTTCACTTACAATAACGTATTGAACAGGCTTATCCAGTTCTTTTAGCAGCTCAACAATAACCTGCTCAGACTCTCTTGAAGCAGTACCGTTACCTACTGAAATAAGATCAACATCATATTTATCAATAAGCTTTTTAAGCTCAGCCTTGGCTTCCTCAACTTTGTTTTGAGGAGCTGTAGGATAGATAACCTTTGTATCAAGAACCTTTCCTGTTGCATCAACGATTGCAAGTTTGCAGCCTGTTCTGAAAGCCGGATCCCAGCCAAGTACAGTCTTGCCGGCAATAGGTGGTGCCATAAGGAGCTGAGTAAGGTTTTTGCCAAATACTGAAATAGCTCCATCCTCAGCCTTTTCTGTGAGTTCATTTCTTATATCACGCTCAATTGCAGGTGCAATGAGTCTTTCATATGCGTCCTGATTAATCTCCTTTATTACAGGAGATGTGACAGGGTTATCATTTTTAATCATCTTTTTGTCAAGGTACTGCAAGATCTGTTCTTCAGGTGCCTCAATCTTGACAACCAGGAACTTCTCTGCTTCTCCACGATTAAGAGCAAGCACTCTGTGTCCGAGAACTTTTTTAACAGGCTCTTCGTAATTGTAGTACATCTCGTACACGCTCTGAGCCTTCTCGTCCTTGGCCTTACTTGTAAGCATGCCCTGCTCCATTGTTGTTTCTCTAATATATGTTCTAAAGTCAGCGTTGTCAGAAACATCCTCGGCTATGATATCCATAGCTCCCTGAAGTGCCTCTGCAGGGTCGTTAACTCCTTTTTCCGGATCAACGAATGCTGCAGCCTCCTCCTGAAGCGGCTTGGTTGTCTCTTGTGCCAAAAGAATATTTGCAAGACCTTCAAGTCCCTTTTCTCTTGCAACGCTGGCTCTTGTTTTTCTCTTTGGTCTGTATGGAAGATAAAGATCCTCCAGAGCTACCATTGTTTCTGCAGCTATGATCTTGCTCTTAAGTTCATCAGTCATCTTGCCCTGTTCTTCGATAGAAGCAAGTACCTGCTCTCTGCGCTCTTCAAGTCCTCTTAAGTACTTAAGCCTTTCATCAAGATTACGAAGCTGCTCATCATTAAGTGAGCCCGTTACTTCCTTTCTGTAACGAGAAATAAATGGGATGGTGTTACCTTCGTCAATAAGTTTGACAGCAGCCTCTACCTGCCACTTTTCCACGTTAAGTTCTTCTTTGATCTTTAATACAATATCCATACTTTCCTCGCTTATAAAAAGCTATTTAATAATAAATTTTTGCTGAAAATTCTATAAATCAGCACACTCCCTTATTATACCAAGCATTTTGTACTGTTTTCAAGACTTACATAAAAGCACAAACATTGTAAAAAAGCGGTTAATATTGTATATTTAATATATGAAATTGTGTTCGCGAGGAGTTTTGTATGAGCGATAACGGGGATGATAAGTACTACTACAATAATTACAACTACAACAAGAGTCACAATCAGCTTGACAGTCATGTAAACATGGCAACTGTAGCTCTTGTCACAGGACTTATAGCTATTCCTCTTTGTTTTGTCATGAATATAGGAATTGTTCTTGGAGGTGTAGCAGTTGTCCTTGGCATTTTGTCCAAGGGGGCAGAGAAAAAGTTGCTTCCTCAGGCAAAGCGCGGAATTATATATGGAACTATTGGTATAGTTTTAGGTTACATTGTTTTTGTTTCATCTATGCATACTATTCTTACTGATCCTACCTACAGGCAACAGCTCAATCAGATGTCTGAGCAGATGAACGGTCAGAGTTTTGACGATCTGTTAAAAGAGCTGGGGCTTAGCGATCTGTAACAGTAATAGCTTATGCGAAAAGAGGTGCCTATGAGTATGATCGGTGCAATAGGCGGTGGATATGGAATGTTCAATGGTTATGCAGCCACTTCCACAAGTGCTGCTGAGGGCCCAAAGCCAGTCCTTAATCCAAACGAGTCTACCCAGAAAGCTCCTGGAAAAACATCATCTCCTGCAGAGTGTGAGACCTGCAAGAACCGCAAATATCAGGACGGTTCTGATGAGATGGTTTCCTTTAAGAGCGCACAACACATTGATCCTGCAGCAGCAGGTGCAAGAGTCCGCGGTCACGAGGCGGAACATGTAAGTAATGCATATAAAAAGGCAGCCCAGAACAACGGAAAAGTCTTACAGGCTTCTGTTTCCATCAAGACAGCTGTATGTCCTGAATGCGGGCGCGTTTATGTATGTGGTGGAACAACAGCCACCAAAATAAAATATGAAAACGAGGAGAATCCTTATCAGAAGGCAAGAAAGTCCATGGACAGACTATGGAGCGTGGGGAACAATGTAGATCTTGCCGGATAAGGCAGGGCTTATCATTAAAATGACTAATCTTAAATCATCAGCAGAACTTAAAGCAATCGCAAAAGAGCGCTCTCTTGAAAAATATGGAACACTTATATCAGCGGATCTTATCGTTATCATCATACAGCTGATTCTTTCTGCCATTGTCACTGTTTCCAGTTCCGGAAGCATTGTTCAGTATGTAATAAATGAGGTAATAGTGCTTATTGTAAGCATTCTTTTAGGTGTGCTTGTTTCAGGCAAGACATTCCTCTATATGAATCTGATCTATTCACAGAATGTCACCATCTCAGATCTCTTTTTCGGTTTTAAGATTTTCCCGGAAAAGGCTGTGAAAGTTCAGTCTCTGTTTGTGCTTGTAGACTTCGTTATAGGGCTTCCTGCCACATATCTTCTCTATCTGTCACAGCACAACTCTTCACCAAATCTTTTCCTGGGTACAATACTTGCTCTCTTCATAGAGCTTATAGTAAATATTTACGTTCGTCTGACTTATTCACAGGCTTTTTACCTTCTTCATGATTTCCAGGACAGAAGTGCAAAAGAGCTTTTATCTACAAGCAGACGTATCATGAAGGGCAATCGTTTTAAGCTTCTTTATCTCAATGTATCATTTATCCCGATCATGCTCCTTGGAGTGATAACTCTTTTTATCCCTCTTCTGTGGATAAATGTATATCGCAATGCTACGCTTGCAGCATTTTATCAGGACCTTATCATGCAGTATGCAAATAATACAGTAGAACACTAAAAGGATGGTATATTATGGACTTAATTGATGCAATCAAAGCTATCGATAAGCCCCACGAAGATGACATTCTAAACAGACTCTACACAACTTGGGGTGAAAACATTGATCCTTCCAATCTGTTAAAAGAATATCCTCGTCCGCAGTTCGTCCGTGATAGCTACATCAATCTCAACGGATATTGGGAATATCTTTTTGCCCCGGTTAATTCAAGAGATGAGCTTCCTTCCCGAATGGAGGGAAATATACTTGTACCTTTTTCACCGGAAGCCATCCTTTCAGGAGTCGAAAAGAAGCTCCTTCCGGACCAACTTCTGTGGTACAAAAAAAATCTCCCCTGTATTACAAGAAAATCAGCAACTTCCAGAATACTTCTGCACTTTGGGGCAGTTGACCAGTTTGCTGATGTATTTGTAAATGATTCTCTTGTCGGTTCTCACAGCGGTGGATATCTGCCATTTACAATTGATATAACTGATTTTCTTTTTTTCAAAGAGGATAAATTAAATACTTCTGATAATACTATTTACCTAAGAGTCCGCGACACAAGTGATTCATCTTACCATAGCCGCGGCAAGCAGACTTTAAAACGCGGCGGAATGTATTACACGGCTCAGAGCGGAATATGGCAAACCGTGTGGATTGAAGAGGTTCCCGAAATCTATGTAAGAGAGATCAAAATACATCCGGGTGCAGACCTTCATTCCGTGACTATAGAAGTTGCAACCAACAAGAAGGCTAACGTAACAGTAAAAATTCCAGGACACGAACTTGTGAAGTCGCCTGATTCCGATATTCATCCGGGAACAACCTTTAGTGGCGACTGGTCATTTTCGTCAGACACATATCCTACTATTGGCGTAGATCATTCTGCTGTTGCTCCTTCGTATTATAGCTTTAAATTCAAGATTGAAACTCCTCACCTGTGGAGTCCCGAGGATCCTTATCTGTATCCGATTCAGATTTTATGCGAGCAGGACCACGTAAGCTCCTATTTTGCCATGAGATCTTTTGAAGTCAAATATGATGACAGGGGAAAGTCAAGGTTCTTCTTAAACGGAAGACCATATTTCCTCATGGGAGTTTTGGATCAGGGCTACTGGCCTGACGGTCTCTACACAGCTCCATCTGATGATGCACTTATATATGACATAACTGAGATGAAGCGCCTCCATTTTAATATGATGCGCAAACATATAAAGGTTGAGTCTGCGCGTTGGTACTATCACTGCGACAGACTCGGAATGATAGTTTGGCAGGACATGGTAAGTGGCGGTTCTTCTTATGCCAAGCCCGTAGTTTCTTATCTGCCAACTCTTTTCCCTAAGGTATTCGGACGCATGTCCGACGGACCGGCCTACTACAAGACTTTCTCAAGAGGCTCGGCCGAAGGTCGCAGGGAATGGCTCGACGAGATGCAGAACACCATAAGGTATCTCTATAATGTTCCGAGTATTGCAACATGGGTACTCTTTAACGAAGGTTGGGGACAATTCAATGCTGCAAGTGCCACCATTATGGCAAAAGAGCTAGATAAGACACGCCCTGTTGATCAGGCCAGTGGATGGTTTGATGAAGGAAGTGGAGACTTTAGAAGTGTTCACAATTACTTCAGACCTCTTTCCGTGGAAAACGACCCAAACGGGCGAGCATTTGTCATATCCGAGTACGGTGGATACACTTGCCACATAGATGGCCACTCCAGCGTAGACAGAGTTTACGGCTATAAAAAATACGACACCTTAGATGAACTTGGTGTCGCATACTACAATCTTATAAATGCGGATCTAAAGCCGCTTATTCCAAAGGGCCTTGCCGGTGCAGTTTACACGCAGGTCTCCGACGTCGAAGAAGAGGTCAACGGTCTTATGACCTACGACCGCAAAATAACCAAGATAAATCCTGACATTGATCCAAACATGACAAAGAGGATCAATTCTTAAACTAAAAGCTCCCTGATGATCGGGGAGCTTTTCTTATATCATAGGAAATTGCTTCCTATGATATAAATAAGGATCAGTAAACTTCTACCTGACCTCCAAATATTCTTCGTAATTTATTCCTTACCATAATGAATGCAGGGATAAGGAATAGGTCTGCAAGAATCCATGCTGCCGGTGAAGCAAGGCATATAGCAATAAATCCAAATTTAGGAACAAGGAGAATGGCAACGACGCTTCGTCCTATCATCTCCATGACTCCCGCAAGGACGGCAAACATTGAAAAGCCCATGCCCTGAATCAGGAATCTCACTATGTTAACAAGAGCAAGAGGAACATAAAACATGCTGTTATAGAAAAGGAACATGTGAGCATTATCAAGACAGGCTGCCTCTCCTGCGTCAAGGAATATCATTGAGAACTGTCTTCCAAAGAGGGCAAGCACTACGAATGCAAGGATTGCATAGCCGCATCCAAGCTTAACTGCTGCCACAAGGCCCTGCTGAAGGTGGTCAAGCTTTTTGGCTCCGACGTTCTGACCTCCATAGGTTGCCATTGTTGAGCCAAGAGCATCAAACGGAATACAGAAGAACATTCCCACCTTACCTCCTGTTGTAACAGCAGCTGCCGCATCTGTACCAAGGGCATTGATGGCTGTCTGGAGGATAACGCTTCCAATAGCTGTTATTGAGTACTGAAGTCCCATTGGAACCCCCATATTAAACAGGATAACAAAGTGATCTTTGTCAAGCTCCCAGTCTTCTTTCCTCAAATGAAGGATATCTATCTTTTTGATTATGTATACGAGACACATTGTGCCCGCAGCCAGCTGTGAAATTACCGTAGCGAAGGCTGCTCCGAAAATCCCCCAGTGAAAAGGAATGATAAATAGAAGGTCCAATACAATATTGAGAACTGAAGCAATTATCAGATACTCTACAGGGTGCTTGGAATCTCCAAGGGCTCTTATTATGGCAGAAAGCAGATTATACATATATGTAACCGGTATTCCAAGAAAAATAACGATAATATAAATATATGCATATTCAAAGACATCTTCAGGAGTCTTCATGATAACAAGTATCTGTTTGCAGAAAACGCTGACAAAAAATGTCATTACAACTGCGAATATAGAACAAAGAATGATGGCATGTGACACGAACTTTCTCATGCTCTTATAGTCTTTTGCACCAAATCTCTGAGCTACAGGAATCGCAAATCCGTTGCAAACTCCCATGCAGAAGCCCATTATAAGGAAGTTAACAGCACCTGTTGTACCCATTCCTGTATATGCTTCTTTTCCCAAAAACCAGGATACTATCGCAGTATCTATGATGTTGTATAGCTGCTGGAAGAGCATTCCCCAGAAAAGTGACATGGCAAATCCAAAAATCAGAGACATTGGATTTCCAACTGTAAGATCTTTTATATTACTTGTCTTCTTCATAAATTACCTATTTTTCTTGAATCCTGATTCATAACGCGCTTCGCAAAAAGTTTTGCTCAAACAAATATAAGTCAGAGCATTTATAAACCCTGACTTATAATATCTAACAACGAGATAGTCTACTACTTTTTATCAAAATTTCAAGTGAATTTTTTATGACCAATTATTCCATTGCTGTAAAGCTTGTAACTTCACCCCAATCAGACTCTTCGGCGCCGATATCCTCATTTGCAAGGGCCTTGATTCTGAAGTAGTATGTGTTGCCAATTTCAGGTGTAAATTCAAGGTAGTTATTTATAATTCTGCCTTCTTCTACTGTTGGCTCGACGACACCACATCCGCTCTCAACTTTCTGAGTTAGCGCTTCGTCAAGATAAGTCTCAACCTGGTAACTTGTGAGTGCTTCGCTTGCAAGAGCATCCTTGAGGTCGATTTCAATTCTGTCTACAGTGTGAATATAAGGAATTCCTGGCTGATATGTAGCCTTTGGAGCAGTAAGTACACCGCACTTCTTATATCCGTTAAGGACAGCAACCTGTTTCTCATTATAATTAGCATCAAGCTCATAAAGGACTACTGCATAGTTTTCACCAAATGGCACGCAGTTAATGTTACCAACTCCACCATTTGCAGACTGTGAGCCAAGTACTACCGCACCATCGGCTACGGTTCCGTTTGAAACATCTGAATCGTTATAAACTTTGATAACATAGCTGTTATCTGATGAAGTGAAACTAAAATCACCATTTTCCTGTACTTCAAAATCTTTTACATTTCCACCAGATTCAAGCTTTGATACAGCAAATGCTGCAACTGCAACCACAGCGATAACTGCTACGATTATTGCAACTCTCTTGGCATTACTGTTTTTCTTAAGCTTTTCTGCAGACTCCTCAACTTCCTTAGGTTTTCTTACAAGCATAAAGATGCAAAGAGCAAAAAGTACTACAAATACTGCAATAAGTGCATAAAGTGCTTTCTGCCACCAAGGAAGGACAGCGACAACGATATCATTTGAAGAAATGCCATTCATTGCTGATGAATTTACAACTGCATAGCAGATACGATGACATGCTTCCCTTAAGTTAGACATTACATAAGCGTTATCTTTGTATTCATCAAGCTGGCTTGTACGACCATGATTGTCATACAGACCGTCATACATATCTGTGCCTGTACTAACTGCTCTTGGTGCATACATATAGCTTACACAGATAATTCCTTCATTGTCACTATCAGCATCAGTAATTGTGAATCCATCAAACCCAAACTCGCCTCTTACTACATTGTTGATGTATGAATGCATACCATTCCATGTAGTTCCGAGTCTGTTAAATCCTGTCATTATAGCCTTCGCATTTCCCATATCAGCTCTGAGAACCTTTGAGAATGCATTGAGATAAATCTCTCTTATAGCCTGCTCATTACTCCATGTACCAACACCTTCTCTGTGTGTCTCCTGGTCATTAAGGAAGCAGTGTTTTTCATAAACAATGATACCCTTTGACTGGATACCGATACACTCATTTGTTCCGATTGATCCGGCAATAAATGGATCTTCTGAATAATACTCATAGTTTCTTCCTGAATAAGGAGTACGATGTGTATTTATACCAAATCCATAAATACCTGAAATGTGAGAGTGTAATCCGTCTTCACCAATGAGTTCACCAACTCTTTTTACAAGTTCGTCATTGTATGTCTGTGCACGCATGCTGGCTGAAGGATAAGATGTTCCTTTACCACCGCCAACGAATGTTGTACCAAAACCAGTAGGTCCATTCTGATCTGATGTTGCAGGCTTTGAGATTGAGTTAACGGCTGCTGTTGTATGACCGCCTCTGATAAGAAGAGCTTTCATCTCCTCATAAGTCATCTGATCAAGAAGTTTGTCCCACATAGGATTATCATAAGCTTCGCCTTTTAAGGTAATGAGCTTAAGACCATAATTAGCTCCAAATACCGGCATCTTATATTCATCAGAATTAACTTCCTCAATTTCCGGGAAATAATCGCTCTGAACTTCCTCAAACATTTTGTCTGTCATGTTAAGAACAACAGATTCATGAGGATACGTTGCTACCCAATCATTTCTTGTAAGATATGTTATCTTCTGAGATTCATCATACTTATTGATATCAACATCATCAAACTGGTTTGTGATGTCTGCACCTGTAACAGCAGAGTGCGCAAATTTTTCTTTATCAAGATCAGCTACTGTGATTGTCTTTACAAGATCAGCATTTCCTTCTGCATCCATTCTCTGGTCTGTTGTCTCAGGTGAAAATCCCTTAGCAGCGAGAATGTTGTTAACAGCTTCGTGTGTTCCATTTGCAAGAGTAAAGTAGTATTCTCCGGCATCAAGAATGTATGTCTTGGCATTATTTGAATC
This sequence comes from Butyrivibrio proteoclasticus, assembly GCF_900115735.1. Taxonomy (GTDB): domain Bacteria; phylum Bacillota; class Clostridia; order Lachnospirales; family Lachnospiraceae; genus Butyrivibrio; species Butyrivibrio proteoclasticus_B. The sequence goes on along the minus strand of NZ_FOXO01000006.1, from coordinate 125,054 downwards.
GTAAGCAGCAAGTTCTTCTTTAGAAATTGTTATAGTAACTTTTTCACTCTGACCAGGCTCAAGTGATTCTGTCTTATCATATCCGCAAAGTTCAACAGATGCCTTCTCAACACCATTTTCTTTGTCATAGTCTGTATAAGGAGACTGGAAGTATACTTCAACTACTTCTTTACCTGCTACAGAACCTACGTTAGTAACATTAACGTTTACAGTAACATTGTTTTCATCTTCTGTTACTTCATAATCAGAATATTCAAAATCAGTATATGAAAGACCATAGCCAAATGGGAAGGCAACAATATCGTTATAAGCATACTGTCCAGGATTTCCTGTCTGCATTACATAATCTTCATATCTTGTCTCATAATATCTATATCCAATATAGATTCCTTCCTGATAAACCTGATAATTCATCTGGTTCATGAAAGCTTCAGGAATAGAACTTGATTTTACTTTTTCAAGGTAGTCTTTTCTGTAGTTTGCATACTGATGCTCACCAAAGTTCATCATTGCAGGGTTTTTAGTATTGTCATAGCAAATTGTATCTACAAGATGACCTGATGGATTGATATCACCTGTAAGAATTGCACCAAGAGAATCAATTCCGCATTCACCTGTTGTTGAGATTACAAGTACTGCATCTACGCCATAATCCTGAGTAAGGAAATCAACCTGAGGCATATTGGCTGCGTTGATTGTTACGATGATACCTTTCAATTTGCCTTCAGCTTTAAGATTCTTTAAGCCCTCAAGTACGCTCTTTTCATCGTCATTAAGTTTAAGGCCATTTCCATCCATGCCGCTTTCTGTGGCTGTGATTGCACCGAGATCAGACTGAGTAAGTGCATTGTCAAGTCCACTTGGGATATCATAGCCTTCGCCGGCAACTCTTGATACGTTGAAGATAGCAACATCATTGGCAATCATGCTGTCAAATGTGCTGTCTGACTCAAGTATAGACCAATTAACTTCATTTATAAGATAGTCAGCAGGGCTTGTGATAGAAGGGCCGCTTCTCTTAAAGTCTTTTCCTGCTCCTTCACTGTAAAACTTCCAAAGTGCACTGTTAGGTACAAGGCCTGCATGCTCCATAGAAGTATAGAATGTATACTCTCCTGTAGAAGCTGTACTACCTGACCCCGTTCCTGATGTCAAAAGATTCACAGTTGACTGGCTAAAAAGCCCTACCTTTGTCCCCTTCTGAATTGGAAGAAGTCCATCATTCATTACAAGGGCAATTCCTTCAGCCGTTACTTCTTTACAAAGTTCTTGTCCGGCTTTAACAAGGGCCGCATCATCATATACTTCACTTCCAGATGCAGTAAGCTGTGTGCTTCCGTCTGCATCCTTCTTTACAAATTCACTGGGGAAATAAACAACATTTTCCTCAACATCACTTTTGATAGTCTTGTATGGAACAACGCCTAATGCCCAGTTAATTACAGTACCATAGTGTATCGCAATCGGAGTACCTATGATGAAAACAAGCATAAGAATACCTGTTATAACTGTCAGGATTTTCCATATCAGTTTTTTCTTTTTCATTATTATTCTCCTTCTCCTATTATAATTCTTCCATCGCCTGCTGTAGTGACATTCCTGCTGCTATAGCTTCCTTACGCCTCTGATTGACTTCCTGGATTTCCTTCATTTTTTCCCCTGTAAGGATATAGCCTTTCATTGCTATTATTGTGGCAATCCACGCTACCATAGGTACTACGCAGAAAAGTATGATAACAACTACATTCATCCCTGATGAGTAGGGCGTATCTGCAGTTGGAAGAGACTTGATTCCTATCAGGCTTACAGCGATTCCGACTACTGTAGCTGACAGTGAGGAAACAAGCTTATCCACAAGGGAAAAGAGTGTTCCCATGATTCCAGGAATATATTTTCCCGATCTGTATGTTTCATAATCTGAGCAGTCTGCCACCATTGGGATAGGCATATCTGCTGTTGAATAATAGGCACCATATCCAACACCAAAGAACACAAGGAAAAGAACTGTGTAGATATTGATGCTGAGCTTTCCGTTTGAAATAAGTGAGAGGTTAACTCCCGGCACACCCTGCTTCCATGCAAGTAAAAGTGCAAGTACACCTACATAACAAACAAGTGCAAGTGATACATATCTAAGGAGTGACGCTCTCTGGCCTTTCTTCTGACTGGTTCTTACCGTGAGAACAAAGAAAGGAACTGAGAATACATAGCCAACAATCATCATAGGAAGGTAAAGTCCGTCATAGTTGCCCATCATAGAGCCGTAAAGCATGCACAGTACTGTTGTGTTTGTAGCAATCGAAAGAGCGAGTTTGCAGCCTGCGCCTGCGATCATAAGTCTCTTCATAGGGCTGTTGTTTTTGATGATCTCTACATATTCGGAAATCTTTACTTTCTCCTGCTTGCTTCCACCGATTCCGAAGTACTTCGGCTGGTCTTTTTCCCAGATACCGATAATGGCAAGGATTGTAAGTACGATTGAAACTATGATTCCAACTGGTGTTAAAACCTTGTAGAAATCAGCGCTTGAGTAATCCGCTACATTTGCTCTGATGATAGGAGCAAGGAACTGCATAACTCCCATTCCTGCAAGAGAACCTACAGTATTAAAAATTGTGAAAAGAGGTCTCTGGCCAGGATCAGATGTAAGAACTGTCTGACCGGCCCTTGTGCAAGAGGTCTGGAATGTATAACCGATAACCCAGATCGCATAGAGTCCTACAAAAGCTACATACCTAAGAGCCATCATTGTTTCAGGTATCTTAGGGGTGATGATATACATAGTGATAATGCTAAGTGCCATAATGACATTTCCGATCACCATGAAAGGTCTGAACTTACCGAATTTACCGTTTGTTCTGTCCATAAGTGCGCCGATAACAGGATCTGTAAAAGCATCAAACACTCTCATTCCTGTTACCATTACCGATGCAAATAAAACGCCAAGTCCAAGTACGTTGGATCCAAAGGTCGCAATATAAGCAAGGACTAAAACGTAATAAACATTGGTAGCTCCGTTGTTCAGAGGAAAAAGAACCAACTGATAGAGCTTTGCTCTGTTTATTCCGTCATTTTTTGTTACTGCTTCTGACATAACTTCTCTCCCATTTTATTTTGTCCAATTAGCACCCTTATCTCCTGATTCTTTCAATATATATTCAGGATTTGGTCTGCTTACTTTTCTAAAGACTGCTTTGTCGCGGCAAGCTCCGCTCACAGCCATAAATTCATTTTCTCCTGTCAAAGAAACCTTGAACTCAAATACATGCTGGCCATGCTTGGTCTCAAGCTTGTTTCCATCTTTGTAAAGAGTAACTTCGTTCTGATTTGAATAAACCTTTACAGTTATCTTGTTTGAGGTTCTGTCCCTAAATCTCTTGGATGTGATATGAACAAAAGGTTCTTTGCTCCACCATGCTTTGTAGATGTAGAAGCTGTCTTTCTTGGTCTTCCTGTCAAAAGTAATAAGTCCCTTGTGGTTCATACCCGGCTCACCGCCCTGATTTCTGGCATCAGCGGCAAAGTCAAACATGTTCCACACGTGTGTTGCCCACATAAATGGATTTCTTTCAAAGCATCTGAGCATGTACTCGTGATAATGGGCCTGATACTCCTCTGTGTGGTCGCCTCTTCTAGGTCTTTCTGAATGAAGGTTTGGCATTCCCTCACATCCATATTCCGAGTAACCAAGGCTTCTGTCCGGATAAACGAAGTGGAAAAATCTCATCCACAGGTCATTTAAGAAAAGTCCCGGAACATACCAGCCAAGATAAAGGTTCCAGCTTACAGTATCTGTGATATGCGCCACTTTATTGAATGGTCCGCAGACAGCATAACAGGCAAGTGTTGTAAATCTTGTCTTATCCATTTCATGACATAGATCGTTAAGCTCTCTGTGGTTATCCAGCATATCCTTTTTATCTTTTGTGGATATCGTTATCTCATTGGAAATACCCCAGCACACAATCGATGGATGGTTATAGTTCTGAATGATCAGTTCTTTCATCTGGCTGATGGTGTTGGCTCTTGCGTTTGGCATGTGCTCTGAAATATAAGGAATCTCAGCCCACACTACCATTCCTCTCTCATCGCAAAGATCATAGAATGTCTGGCTGTGCTGATAATGTGCAAGTCTGATGGTGTTGGCTCCAACCTCGCAGATAAGATCCATATCCTCTTTGTGCATCTCATCTGTGATTGCATTACCAAGGCCTTTCCTGTCCTGATGTCTGCTAACGCCGTGAAGAGTATATTTTCTACCGTTCAGATAAAAGCCTGTCTTGGGGTGATAATGGAAATCTCTGACACCAAAACGTGTCTCTACTTCATCAACCACATTTCCATCAACCAAAAGCTCTGCCTTTAATCTGTAAAGATATGGGTCATCGATTCCATCCCAGAGATGAACATCCTGAATGAGCATATCTGACCAGCCCTCATCCATAGATCTGTGAGACATCTCCTGACATACTTCATTTCCCTCTTTATCAAAAATCGTGACACGCACTTCCCCTGAATCAGTGTTGAGCCACATTTTTGTGGCTACCTTTGCTTTTTTATATCCTTCAATAGGAGTTGCTGTAACCTGAAGTCCCTTGCCTCCGAAGTAATCCAGGTCAAATCTCTTTTTATTAACTACTACGAGCTTTACATCTCTGTATATTCCGCCGTAGAAAGTGAAATCCGCCTTTTGTGGATAAACTTTATCGTTCGGTCTGTTATCCACTTTCACAAGAAGCTTGTTCTGTCCATCATTCAAAACTTCTGTGATATTCTTTCTGAATGTAGAATAACCACCTTCATGTCTGATTATTCTTTCATCATTTAAAAAGACGTCGCACTCTGAATTCACTCCGTCAAACTCCAGGTAAACGTCTTCGCTGTTTCTATCAAAGGAAGGACTTTCAAATTTCTTTTCATATGTTGCCAGTGTCCTTAGATAGTCATTTCCACCATCCTGACCGTCGATATTGTTCCAGGTATGCGGAATATTGACTACTACTTTTTCTTTTCCATCAATAGAAAAGTTCCATTCGTTGTTAATGTAGTGAATTTTTCTCATGCTAAATCTCCTTTATATGGTTAAATCTTACAAAATTGCAATATATGATTTCAATCATTGTGGAATAAACGACAGTTTTAACAGCATAATTTACAAGGCACAATCTAATGCTGTAAAATATACCTATGAAACAGTTCAGAGTTGCTATTGTAGAAGACGATACAGAGTATTCTTCATTCCTTGAAAGCTGCCTTAATAAATATGGGAGCGAAAAGGGATTTGATTTTAATGCAAAAATATATACCAAGGCCGAGAGCTTTTTAGATGATTACAAAAAGGCTTTCGACATTGTTTTTATGGACGTGGATTTGGGAAAAGGTTTCCTCAATGGTATGGAAGCCGCTAAAAAGCTGCGCCTTATTGACGATACAGCTCTTTTGTTCTTTGTTACAAACATGCCTCAATATGCGCCTGAAGGCTACGGCGTTGACGCACTTGACTACTGCCTAAAGCCCATCAGTTACAGTAACCTCTCTGTAAAGCTTGACAAGGCCATGCGCCTTTTAGAGGGCAGGACAGGCCAGCCCGTTAAGGTAAAAGACAAAAAAGGCACTCATATTCTCTCTTCCAATGACATTATGTATATAGAAGTAATGGGACACGATCTTATGTTTCACACTGTAGATGAGATAATTGATTCCTACGGCGGGTTGAGCGAAAGGGAAACAGAGCTTGCAAACTGCAATTTTGCCAGATGCAGTGCTTCCGTCCTTGTAAATCTCGCCTTTGTCAAAGGGCTTTACGGCGATGAGATCAAGGTCGGCAGAGATATGATCAAAATCGGTCGTTCCAAGAAAAAAGCTTTTTTGGAGCAGCTTAATCTGTACCTTGGAGGTTGAGTATTAAATGAATGGTTCTTGGATAAGCAGTTTTACATCTGTTGGTTATTACCTCGAGATACTCATTGCTGAGTTTCTATTCCTTCAGACCTTTGAAAAAAGAAATCTATTTATATTTAGATTTGCAGCTCTTTTGCTGATTTCTTTTCCACTTGTATTTCTTATAGATCTTGATAGTACAGATTCTACATTCATCAGATTTTTCATGCTTCTTTTAATCATCGGAGTATCCATAATCTTTTATCTTAGTAATTACAAGGGCAATACCTTTTCAGTCATTTCTTCCTGTATCAACGGTGTTGCCACGCAGCATATCGCCAATAAGTTTACTGTACTGATATCACTAATTCCTTTTGTAAAAAGAATAAATGCCATTTCTTTTATCTGTCCAATATTGTTAGAGATGCTTGTCTTTTCAGTGGTGTACCTGGTCGTATTCTTTTTGGTTGCTACGAATTTCCATTTTGAAAAGAACTCCATCAGGCTAAATGTTCTCTCTATCACGATCATCCTCACATGTATCGGAGTAAACAGACTGGTTGTAGACCACAGTTCTGACAACATCTACTACGAGCTTGCAGCTTGCATATACGCTATCATATGCTGTGCCCTTACCCTAGCCATGCAGCTTTATCTGTACAGATGGCAGGAAGAAAAATCAGAGTCCATGGTTATAAAAGGTCTTTTGTCTGCTTCTGAAAAGCAGTATGAACAGTGGAAAGCAATGGTTCAGTTTACTAACATCCAAACCCATGACCTAAAACATATGCTGGACAGAATCGAACGTCTGGCAGAAGAAAACAAGCTTGATGTGCCGGATCTTTCACCTATCAGAGATTCAATTGAAGGCTTCACTCCCCTGGTAAAAACAGGCAACGAAGTTCTTGATGTTCTTCTTAGAAATATGAGCACTCTCTGCAAACAGCAGAACATCCGCTTTAACTGCGTAAGCTACACAGATTCTCTCGGTGCCTATGACAGCATGTCCTTGTATTTTCTTTTTGCCAATGCAATAGATAATGCAAGAGCCGGCGCCGATTCTGTAACAGATCCCGACAAGCGCGTGATAGATGTCAGCCTTAAAAAGTTCGGCGATTCCGTCATCATTCATATTTGGAATTACTTTGAAGGGGAGATTGTTTTTGACGGCCAGCTCCCGGTCAGAGAAGACAGCGAAAACGGCCACGGCTTTGGCATAAAGAGTATAAAGATGCTCGTGGATAAATTCGAAGGTGCCATGAACACATACGCTGAAGAAAATGTATTTCATCTTAATATTATTCTGCCTATTTAACTTTTAAAACCGGGGCAATTAATGTACAATAATTCTATCTTTACTAGCACATTCTGTGCGGAAACGGGGATAAAATGGACAATATTAAGGCTGTAGTTTCTCTAGGACACGAAGCTCTCGGTGTAACAACCAATGAGCAGATGAATGCAACAAAGGTCACTGCCAAGGCGTTGGCGGATCTCATAGAAGCTGGTTATCAGCTCGTCATTACCCACAGTAACGGACCTCAGGTCAGCATGATCCACAAAGCAATGACTGAGCTCCACAGAATCTATATCGACTACACGGCAGCTCCCATGTGCGTGTGCAATGCCATGAGCCAGGGCTATGTAGGTTACGATATTCAGAACTCCCTAAAAACAGAACTTACAAGTCGCGGCATCTCAACACCTGTAAGCACACTCCTTACCCAAGTTACAGTAGATCCTTATGATGAGGCTTTTTACGCTCCTACCAAGGCAATCGGAAGAAACATGTCAAAAGAAGATGCTGACACCGAAATTAAAAAGGGTAATTTTGTAAAAGAAATACCGGGCAATGGATATCGCAGAATAATCGCAGCTCCAAAGCCTATAGATATAGTAGAGATTGACGCCATCAGAGCACTTGTTGATGCAGGTCAGGAAGTTATCGCCTGTGGCGGCGGCGGAATTCCTGTAATCGAGCAGGGCCACGTATTAAAAGGTGCTTCCGCTGTAATAGAAAAAGATGCTATTGCAGGTAAGCTTGCAGCAGATCTTAAATCAGACAAGCTCATTATCCTGACTTCTGTTCCATACGTTTACACAAACTTTGGAAAAGAGGATCAGCAGCCTATTCAAAAGATGAATATTGAAACAGCAAAGAAACACATTGAAGATGGAGAATTCGGTGAAGTCGACATGCTTCCCAAGATTGAGGCAGCTATCGAGTTCCTTGAAGCAAACCATGAAGGCGAAGTTCTTATCACTTCTCTTGACTCTGTTAAGGATGCGCTCAAAGGCAAAGCAGGAACACAGATCGTATTTGAATAATAACTCAGCATTACTAAAATAGCCCAGTGCACACGCACCGGGCTATTTCTTTATCACTTTTTACCTATCACTGGATTGGCTGCGAATCCTCTTTTGCTATGATAAATGTTGCAGACCCTGCAAAAACTGCTGCCCCAGCCAGAATTCCTACAATTGCAATTTTATGCTTTGCTACCATTCCTACAATACTTTTTATATCCACTCCCATATGCTTCCTCCCAAAAGCAGTTCTACTTATATGCTCTAATGTTGTCGAATTTTACTTTTGTTCCAACACCAAACACTCCCCAGTCTGATCCCTGCGCCATATACATCCTTGTTGTGAAAGCCATTTTCTCATTGACATACATGCAGACAACACCATCTGAAACCAGCATAGAGACATCAAGCTGATCCGATCCTGAAATATCGAAATCGACATAGGACTGTGCCTTTCTCTCCATGATGTTTTCGCCGTTGTAAAACTCAATTCTGTTTGTTGCCCCATTAAATATGATGTTCAGTCTCCCCACATTTTCATCATTGGTGTTGAAGCAAAAACCAAACATGCCGTCCTTATCGAATTCCTTTATGGTTGTCTTTATGAGATAACTCCCCAGAAGGTCCTTGAACCCTGCCATCTCATACTGATCTCCTGCAAAAGAGATACTGCCCTCTTCAACAGATGTAGTTTCTGTCATTTTTAATGGCTCTACTGCCAGTTCATTAGAAAAGAGCTCTTCGACTTTTGGATTTAATACAGGAAAAAGGCTGCCATCTTCATTCTGTCTCAAAAGATGTGTGACCATATTTCCGCCCCAGTCATAGTCCTCTGAGTCTGTGTGCTTCTTTTTGGTTCCATTCCAGCCTACGACATAGAGATTATCCCCATCTGTCTCCATTCGGCCGGCGTAAAATCCATTACAGTCAAAAATATCCTGATCCGGAATTGTAAATGGTCCATCGATACTGTCCGCTATTCTGTAATGTACCAGCCTGTCAGGCCACTGATCAGAAAATGCCAGATACCATTTCCCCTTATATGTAAGAAGTGATGGACATTCCAGATTCGAATCCGTCCCCATGTCATTTTCAAAGAACACGCCGGCATCTTCCCAGCTCTTTAGATCATCTGATGTGAACCTGGCTATAACTCCTATGTTGTCCTTTCTTGTGGCTACCAGCATGTTATAAAGGCCATCTGATTCTACATAGTATACGTAAGGGTCTCTGAAATCGTTTTGTGCATAATTATCACCGGCATACAGCGTATCCTCTGGAATTTTTTCCCAATTCTCCATGTCTGAACTTACGGCGTGCATGACCGCTTCTTTTGGCTCAAACATATCATTATGTCCAGTATAAAAAGCATGGTACTGACCATCCTTCCCCTTAATAACTGATCCGGTACCAAGCGCTATATCCTGATCTTCAACAGATTCCCCATAATTTATGACAACTCCTTTGTCTTCATAAGAAGAGAAATCTGTAGTCTTTATAAGTCCCCAGGGGTGATAGCCCTGTTTACCATCCCTTTGATCAGCCAGATAGAATACATTGTATGTCCCATCGTCATAAAAAGGCATTGTATCACCTACAAGGCCCTCCACCGATGCAGGAAAAATCACATGATCTTCTATGCTCTCCCCCAGGTAGTTTTCTTCCTTAGTTTCCACAGTATCCACTACTTCTTCATTCGTTTTTTCTGCCCCACATCCAACACTTGCCACAGCGAGAATGCCAACCAATACCAAAGCATTTAACCGTTGCATAATTCCTCCTTTGGTGCTTTTGCACTATCTTTTGACAGATTCAATATAGCATTATGTTTCATTTGTATCAACACAAAAGTGCATATGCCTCACATTTTCGTATAATACTACATTTTTTCTGTTTTATTTTTTGTTTAATATGCACACTTGTTTCTCCAAGAATGTTGCATTTGACACATTCATGTAGCTAAGATATGATATTTTAAGGTCCGACTTTATTTGATTGGGGATACATTATGAGTAAAAGAGTTACTTTACAAGAAATAGCAGATGCTCTCGGAATGTCCAGAAATACTATATCCAGAGCACTTAACAATTCCGGAAGCGTATCCATTGAGACCAGAAACAAGATATGTCAGATGGCAACAGCAATGGGATACAAACAGTTCAATTTGGTTGACACAGCTGTCAACCCTTCCACGTCACTGCCTGCCGCAAATAGCAGAAAAACAGAGATTGCACTGCTTACACATGCTTTTCCCGGAGCTTCGCACTCAGGAAACAAGCTCCTTGAAGCATTTCAAAACAGGATCGATTCTTTGGGGTACAAGCTTTCAATTAATATAATCAAGGATACTGACATTGATAACTTAACCCTTCCTACCAATATAAATCCTGATAATATTGCGGGTATTTTCTGTATAGAAATGTTTTCTGACAAGTACAGTAAATTCCTGTGTGATCTAAATATTCCTATTCTTTTTGTAGACACACCTCTTGTGCAAAAAATATCACTAAATGCAGACACACTCTACATGGAGAATATCACAAGCGTTTATCGCCTCGTAGACTCTTTTATCCAGGAAGGAAAAAAGAACATTTCTTTTGTAGGCGACAGATTTCACTGTCAGTCTTTTTACGAAAGATGGCAGGCATATGTTTCAGCAATGACTGACAACGGTATTAGTATCGAAACCGGCAACAGTATTTTGGAGGATGACTCCATGCCTTACCGTGACATTGACTGGCTTGCTGATAAGGTCAGAGCTTTAAATAAAAGGCCGGAGGTTTTCTTTTGTGCCAACGATTTCCTTGCCATATGCACAATTAAAGCCCTTAGAAAACTAGGCTTAAATGTACCTGATGATGTATTGGTATGTGGCTTTGACAATGCACCTGAGGCAACAATTATTGATCCGGGTTTAACAACAGTAAAAATACACAGCAGTTCAATGGGATATATTGCCGCAGATATTTTACTTTCACGAATTGCCAATCCGCATACTCCATATAAAAAGACCTATATAGAAACCGACATAATCCTTCGTGAGTCCACAGGCTCAGTGCACATCTCTGTCTGAATCAAACATTAGCTCAATCATCTGTTAATAGAATGTTAACTTGTAAGGATGCCCCCGGTGTGCATATAATAACTTCATGGGTTTAGTAGTTTATATTGAAGATTGGAGTAGTTATGACAAATAATAAAGACGACGAATTTGATTTCAGAGAAGTCAAAGAAGGTGAAGAATCTGAAGTTGTAGATACTACAAATGATTCAACTGCCTCTGACAATAAATCAGATAATACATCAAATAATAATGAAGAAAAACCTGAATACGAAGATGTCTGCTTTGTATGCAGACGACCTGAAAGCAAGGCCGGCAAGATGTTCCATCTTCCAAACAACATCTGCATCTGCAACGACTGCATGCAGAAAACCATGGATACCGTAAGCCAGTTTGATTATCAGAATCTTCTGAACAATCCAAATCTCATGAATGAACTCAACAAGAATCAGAATGGATTCCCTGGATTTGGATTTTTTAGCATGGACAACAACAACTTTAATATGGGCGGCATACCAAACTCTCAGAAGATTAAGAAAAAAAGTGAAGGCAAGGTAAAACCTGCTTTTGACATCAAGAACATTCCTGCACCGCACAAGATCAAAGCTAAACTTGATGAGTATGTGATTGGTCAGGATCAGGCCAAAAAGGTTATGTCTGTAGCTGTTTACAACCACTACAAGAGAGTTGCCACAGACACAATGGATGACATTGAAATTGAGAAGTCAAACATTCTTTTACTGGGACCAACAGGAAGTGGAAAGACTTACCTTGTAAAAACTCTTGCCAAGCTCCTTGATGTACCGCTTGCAATTGCTGATGCCACATCACTTACAGAGGCCGGATACATCGGCGATGATATCGAGAGTGTTGTAAGTAAGCTTCTTGCCGCAGCAGGCAATGATGTAGAAAAGACTGAACATGGAATTATATTTATTGACGAAATAGATAAAATTGCCAAGAAAAAGAACACCACATCCAGAGATGTAAGCGGTGAATCAGTTCAGCAGGGAATGCTCAAACTCCTTGAAGGCTCTAACGTTGAAGTACCTGTAGGAGCCGGCAGCAAGAATGCAATGGTTCCTCTTACCACAGTAAACACCAGAAATATACTGTTTATCTGCGGCGGTGCTTTCCCTGATCTTGAAGAAATCATTACTCAGAGACTTAATAAGCAGACATCAATTGGTTTTGATGCTGATCTTAAGGATAAATATGAAGATGACCCTAACATTCTTTCTAATGTTACAGTCGAAGACCTTAAGAAATTCGGAATGATTCCTGAATTCCTTGGAAGACTTCCTATCATCTGTACACTTCAGGCTCTTACAAAGGATATGCTCATCCAGATATTAAAAGAGCCTAAAAATGCGATACTTAAACAGTATCAGAAACTCCTTGCACTGGACGAAGTTGATCTTCAGTTCGACGACAGCGCGCTGGAAGCTATCGCAGAAAAAGCGCTTGAAAAGGATACCGGAGCCAGGGCTCTGCGTGCGATCATCGAAGAGTTCATGCTTGATATTATGTATGAGATTCCAAAGGATGAGAACATTGGACGCGTAACCATCACAAGAGACTATATTGATGGTAAAGCCTCTCCTCTCATCGAGATACGCGGTGATTCCATCCAACCAAAGCTCCCTGTATTCAACACCGACCAAGCTACATCAATATAAAGACATAAAAAAAGAATGTCGCTTGCGACATTCTCGCGCCGAGCGCGGTTGCATTTATGCAACATCTTCCAATCGCGCGAGTGCGCATCCTTAGCGGAGCGATTTTTTATAACATAGGAAGCAATTTCCTATGTTATAAAAAGATGCTGTGAAAAATGATTTCTCATTTTTCACAGCATCTTTTTTATTATCATTAGTGTCCGCCGCCCTGCTGCTGGCTGTTTCCACCATTCTGTCCATTCTTATCGTTTGGAAGTGCGGGCTGCTGCTGACCATTGTACTGGTTTTCACCTGATCCTGCTGCGTTAGAATCTGTACTGCTTGATGTGCTGGCAGCTTCGCCAAGTGTTACATCAAGAGTTACTTCTGCGTAGCCTGAATCGCTCTGTCTCATTACAGTGATTGAAACAGTTGTGCCCTTAGCGTAGTACTCAAGTCTGCTCTGAAGATCATCCATTGATGTGATTTCTTCTCCATCAAATGCAATGATAACATCACCGCTCTTAATACCTGCATCGGCTGCTCCGCCGCCTTCATATACATCGTGAACAAGTACTCCAAGAGGAATACCATATACTTCATGGATTTCTGAAGGAACGCTTACACCTGAGATTCCGATGTATCCTCTGTCTTCCTCAGATACCTTGCGCTTTGTCTCTTCGTTCATGAGCTTGTCGATGATAGGCTTTGCTACTGAAATAGGAATAGCATATCCCATACCTTCTACTGTATCGCCGCCAATCTTGTTGGAGTTGATACCGATAACTTCGCCCTGAATGTTCAAAAGAGCTCCACCTGAGTTACCTGGGTTGATAGCTGCATCTGTCTGAATAAATGTATGTGTTACGCCCTCTTCAGTTTCAACTTCTCTGTTGATAGCTGAAATAACACCTGTTGTAACTGACTGACCATAACCAAGTGCGTTACCGATTGCTATTGCAGGTTCGCCAAGTGTAAGTGAGTCGCTATCTCCAAGAGTTGCAACCTTGATTGAATCAAGTGTATCTGATGAAACCTCATCGATTGATACAGCAATTACTGCAAGGTCCATGTCTGAATCAGATCCCTTAACAACTGCTTCAACTGAACTATCATCATTAAAGATAACTTCGAGCGAATCAGCACCTTCTACTACATGGTAGTTAGTTGCGATCAAAAGCTCTGTATCATTCTCACCTACAATAATACCACTACCTGAAGCTGTAGCTTCCTGTGTCTGTGTGTAGCCAAAGTAACTTGCTGATGCTGTGTAGTTATTGTGGATAATTACCATTGCAGGCATTACCTCTTCAACTACCTCTGTGACATCTGTTACAACAACTGAAGTTGCTGCACTGGTTGTTGTAGTCTCAACCTTCTTCTCTGTCGACTGCTCTGTTTCTGTGCTCTCTGAGCTTTCTGCAGTTTGTGTCTCTTCCTCTTTTGTCTGATCCTTAGTTACTTCCTGAGACTTTTCGCTTGATGCTAAAAGTGAAATATGTCTTGAATATGCATAATATCCCGCACCAACGCCGCCAACTACCAAAGCAAGGATTAAAACTGCTGCAATAACAATTGCTGCTGTGTTTTTCTTTTTGGGTGGCTTAGGTGGTTCAGGTGTACTTCCAAAATTATTACCACTATACTGATATGTACCATATGTCTGCTGACCATTTCCATATCCGTATGAATTCTGACCGCCATATGAATTTTGATTATTTACATAATTATTATTTACATATCCATTTGAAGAAGTACTTTGTTGCCCGTATCCAGATCCATAACTGTAAGATCCATAAGAATTGTTCTGTCCGTTTTTCTCATCTTCAAACATCTCTACTACCTTCTTCCTTTCTTTTTATGAAATTCAGTATAGTTTTATTCTGTGACGAAATTGTGTTCAATTTATAATATAAAAATAATATTTTTTTATAATTAAGCAATACTTATGAAAAGAAATTTCACTTTATAATAAGAAAATTCTCACATTCATTGCATTTACAGCATTGCATGTGAGAATTATTCTCAATAGTCTTCTTCTAGTACTTGAATTTCCATATAGTCAAATGGTACTTCTTCAATAAAAGCATCTTTAGTAAATCTGCACTTGGCATGAATCTGAAAATCTCTAACTATCGGCTTAAGCCAGATTGGCTTTGAAAGGTCCATTTCATAACATGCCTTCTCTATTGAATTCATAACTTTATGTGTTCTGCTGTCCGCAGTATCATCGCATACAACAATGTCTTTGATCAGATGATTATCATCTATAAGTTTAACCCACAATCGAAACATCAGTGAATACCCCGCTGTCCTTAAGCCCTTTCAGAAAAGCCTCCCTGGAACGATTAATTATCAGTTCCTGCGGAAAATCTATGCTCTCGAGCATATTTACAGCTTTATCCATACGACCTATCTCGATAGAAATATGTGCATCAGTGTTTATACAGATGCTGACACCAAGCTCTGCGCATCTCTCAGCAATATTTCTGCAAAGCTCTTTGTGATGTCCCTCAAAAGAAAAACTGTGTTCATTGATCTCTATTGGCTTATGGAGTTCTTTGGCCCTTAAAAGAACTTCATCCAGTTCAAACGGAACTCCCGCTCTTCCAATATGTCCAATAAAGAACACCTTAGGATTCTCAAGAGCATTTATGTACATCTGTGTGTTCCTTGCGATAGACTCACCAATCGTGTGTCTCTTGGCATGAACACTTGCAATGACATAATCGCATCTGTCAAATACCATCTTCTGTAAATTCTGAGGTGGATCGTATGTATCACCTATAGTTGATTTCAATACCTCAATATCGTGACCAAATAAATGACCATCCATGTCAACGATATCTGCTTCACAACCCCTTAAAAGTGTAACCCCCTGCCAATTTCTTGGCCACATATTGGTACAAAAGAGATACTGATAATTCTTAACCTCTTTGTAATCCCCAAACAGCATATCACTGAAGTGATCTGTGCTGCCCAAGAGCGTCATACCCGCTTCCTTCGCTGCTCGTACATTTTCTTCAATAGTTGAATAAGCATGTCTTGAATAAAATGTATGAGTATGTGTGTCACACTCAATTTTGTACATTATAAAACCTCATTTAAATCTTTAGTCGTCGTATCCATTTGGATTCTGACTCTGCCATCTCCAGGAATCAGCGCACATTTCCTTGATTCCGTTCTGAGCCTTCCATCCAAGTTCTTTTTCTGCCTTGTCAGCATTGGAGTAGCATGTAGCTATGTCGCCTGCACGTCTCTCCTTGATAACATAAGGAATCTTAACTCCTGTAGCAGCTTCAAAGTTCTTTACAATGTCAAGAACGCTGTAGCCCACACCTGTTCCAAGGTTGTAGATGTTAAGTCCGCTGCCCGGTTCAAGCTTCTTAAGGGCCTTAACATGTCCGAGAGCAAGGTCTACAACATGGATATAGTCGCGGACGCCTGTTCCGTCCGGAGTATCATAGTCATCACCAAATACGTTGAGCTGTGGAAGCTTTCCAACGGCAACCTGTGTGATATATGGCATCAGGTTGTTAGGAATTCCGTTAGGATTCTCTCCGATTGTTCCGCTCTTATGTGCTCCGATAGGATTGAAGTATCTAAGAAGAACAACGTTCCACTCTGGATCTGCCTTCTGAATATCTGTAAGAACCTGCTCAAGCATTGACTTTGTCCAACCATAAGGGTTTGTGCATGTTCCCTTAGGACACTCTTCAGTGATCGGAATAAATGCAGGATTGCCATATACTGTTGCCGATGAAGAGAAGATGATGTTCTTGCAGCCATGCTTTCTCATAACATCTACAAGTGTAAGAGTTCCTGTTATGTTGTTGTCATAGTACTCCCATGGCTTCTGAACAGATTCTCCAACAGCCTTAAGACCTGCGAAATGAATTACGCTGTCGATCTTCTCACTTGAAAAGATTTTCTCAAGTCCTTCTCTGTCTCGTATATCTGCCTCGTAAAATGGTACTTTCTTACCTGTTAGTGCTTCTATTCTTCCAATTACTTTTTTACTGGAGTTAGCAAGGTTATCCATAACTACTACATCGTAGCCTGCGTTCTGAAGTTCTACTACTGTATGTGATCCAATATAACCTGCTCCACCTGTTACAAGAATTGCCATAATCCACCTCTTTCTATAAAGTGATGGATATTTTTGTGCGATCATTTTGAGGACGCTTGCGCTCCATGTGCTTCGTAGCAGTACTAATGTCCTAAAGAACAGGACATAAGTACTGACGAGCACAAAGGCTCTCAAAATTGCTCCCACAAAAAATCCATCTTAATTTATTAAAACTGCTTTGTTCTCTCTATATATTATGGTCAGCCTTGTTTCTTTTCAACTTTCTATTGTTAAATCAAGCTGTCATTTTGTTAACTATTCTTATTTATAGTTCTATGCCACACTTCTTGCAGAGCTCTCTTGCGGACTCTACTGAGTCAATTCCTTCTTTGTTTTTGATAGGTGCAAACTCGTACTCTCTTACTACTTCGTATGGAAGACAGCTGTCGAGTTCGTGGATCATATCAAGAACGAGCTGCTCGAACTTGCATCCGTTTGGCTTCTCAGGCTTTACAAGATTAGCATTCTCATCGATGTATGGAATCTTCTTCTCAACTACGTGAAGAGGAAGTGTCTTTTTAGCAATCTCATTAAGTGCCTTCTCGTTAAAGAGATAGTTAAGGATTACTCCGTAGTTGTATGCAGGATCACCATTCTCATCCTTGGCGTCCATCATTTCCTGTGAAAGCTCATAGTACTCAACAATTGATGGCTTGCCATCTTCAAGGCACATAACTCCAACCTTCTCATCAGGAGCATTCTTTCTAACAACCTTTGCACCACAGTCAACTGCTGCATTAACTGTAGCACCTACGAAGCAAGGATCTGCTATTCTCTGAAGAACGTTGTCTACTGCAAAGATATCGATCCATTCGATGCCCTCTTCTAAAATAAGGTCACGAAGACCAGCCTTGAGCATTGATGAATACCAGCCTGCATTTCCGTTAGGTGATGTGGAGATTCTGTTCTTGCCCTCCATATAAACCTTTCCCTCATAGTCAGAAGCAGGTGCCATGTCCTGTTTAAAGAATGTAACCTTTTCCTCAGGATATCCGAAATAGTTGTGTTCCTTAAGGAAGTTTATTGTTGCGTCATTGTTCTTTTCACTTGTCATGATAAAGAGTCTTAAGTATGTTCCACCGGCCTGCTTAACTGTATCAAGAAGGTTCTCGATAATTCTCTGGAAAATGTAAACATGCTTGGTAAGTCCGATATCATACATACCCTTTGGATTGTCAGAGCCAAGTCTTGTTCCCATTCCGCCTGCAAGGAGACAAGCTGCTACTTTTCCGGCTTTGATAGTCTCAACACCAATCTTTGTGAACTCTTCTTTTCTCTTTTCAATCTCAGAGATCTGCATTGCTGCCAGAGGAGCAAATTCTCCTCGTCCCTCGCTCTTACCAAGGTTCTTGCAATTCTCAAGCACAGCAAAATCAGTCTCATCAATCTGCTGTAAAAGCTCCTGCTTCTCAGTCTCGCTGAGTTCATCGTAGTATTTAAGAACATGTTCCTGACCGAACTGTTCAAGTTTCTTTTTAGCTTCTTCGAAATTCATTAACGTTTCCCTCATCTTTCAAATTATAAAAACTCCAAGGAACATTTTAAGTGATTAGCAGACTTTTTACAAGGTGACAAAAAAGGCATACATACCACGTATTAAATGTGATATGTATGCCTAAAATATTAACGCTTAAATATTCGATAATTATCAGCCTGCTGTAGTTGAAGCAGCTGCAGCATCTGCTGCCGGTGCAGGAGCCGGTGTTCCCGGTGTCCAGCCTGCAGGATCAACTAAGATTCCGTTCTTATCAAATGTACAGTTTACGTTATCAAGTGGTACTGTAACAGATGTGAGCATCTTACCTGTGTTGCCATCGAAGAATCTCCAGCCTTCTGCTGTCTGTACCCAACCAAGTGTCATATGTCCATCTGTTGGCTCAAGATAGTATGTTCCGTCTGAAATCTTTGCAAGTCCTGTTACCATCTTACCGTCAGCTCCAAAGTAATAGGACTGTCCATCTATAACATTCCATCCTGTAACCATCTTGCCATCGGCTCCGAAGTAGTATCTGCTTGCTACATCTCCTGACCAACCGGTCTGCATTACTCCGTCATCACCAAACAGGTAATTGGCTCCCTCTACTGTCTGAAGTCCGGCAAGTGCGGTATGTGTCTCAGGATTGAAATAGAATCTCTGTCCCTGCTCGTTGGAGTACCAACCGCTTATAGCAATACCGTCTGCTCCAAACATGTACTTACCTGTTTCAAGTGCATGCATTCCTGTCAGCATCACACCATTTCCGTCAAAGAGATAAAGATTCTTTCCAACCTGTGTAAGTCCGACGTGCATTGCATAATTATCATCAAAGAAATGGATTCCGTCTTCCAGCTGAACAAATCCCTTCTGACAAATTCCATCTGCATTTGCATAGTACACACCGGCTTCTCCAAGGTTAAGGAGACCTGTGCATCTTACGCCATTTGCGTCAAAGTAAAAACGTGATCCGTCGATATCATTAAATCCTACAGCCGCAAGGCCGCCCTCAGTTGGTTTAAAATAGTAGATACCGCTTTCGTCCTGGAACCACCCGGTCTGAACAAATCCGTTTTCATCTGTGTGATATCTTCCATTTGCAAGATTAAGCCATCCGTACTGCTTGCGGTAGTTGCTGTAGTAATATACATGTCCGCCCCAGCTGTTAAAGCCTTCTCCGATTATTCTTGAGAAGTAGTCAACATAAAGGTGGTTAACGTCTACTCTTGTAGGAATTCCTGAATATGAACCATGACTGCTTGATTGCCACATTGCATATTCACCTGCATAATCGCAGGTAGAATTGTACTGTGCAATCCATTTTGCAGAAGCTACATTTGGCATCCTGTTGAGAAACCAGTTTCTGCTTGAATAAACCATTGTCTCATATCCGTTGGCATTCAGGATACCACAGAATGTATCGGCGATAGCCTGAAGCTGCGCTGAATTCAAGTTTTTCTGACAGGCATCTTCAATATCGATTGCTACCGGGAATGTTACTGTATATGGTGCAATCCATGCCAAAACCTGGTTTGCTTCTGCGGCTGCTGCCTCAGGTGTTGTTGCATAAGAATAAATATAGACGCCTGTTCGTACACCTGCTGCATTAGCTCCATTTATATTGTTAGCAAACTGCTCATCTAGTCCTTTTTTGGTTGTGCCCACTCTGATCATGGCAAATCTGATACCCGCTGCCCTGACCTGCTGCCAGTTGATTCCTCCCTGATATTTAGAAACATCAATACCAACTGCCACTTCCGGGCCGGATGCTCCTGCTGCAGCTGTGATTCCAAAAGCAGGAACAAAAGATAGGAAAGCTATTACCGCTACTAGCAATCCCATAGAAAAAAAGATTTTTCTAGCTCTTTTCATTTAAATTAAACTCCCCTTCAACAATATTTTACAAAACTCTTAACATTTTAATTATAAAGGAAAAGCCACCTTGGAGCAACCTCCAAAGTGGCTTCTATTGTCAATCTGCTATACCCTATACATATAGATCTTCTGCTGCACTAAACTCGAAGTAACCTCGTTAAGTGCACAGAAGTGGTGCGTACTAGACTCGATAATACCTCGTCAAGTACTTTACACAAACGGGTTCTCTGTTGGGTAAGGAAGTGATGCTGGCTGGTTGTAACCGATTGTCTCAGCACCAACATACTTGAATACTTCGTAAAGAGCCTTTCCAAAGTGACCAAATGCAACAGCACCATGGTGAGGGAAGTTCTGCTGAATGAGTACATGTCTGTAGAATCTGCCCATCTCAGGAATAGCGAATACACCGATTCCACCGAATGACTGTGTAGCAACAGGAAGAACTTCACCCTGAGCAACATATGCGCGAAGGTGGTTGTCTGATGTGCTCTGCAGTCTGTAGAATGTGATATCACCAGGAATGATATCTCCTTCAAGTGTTCCCTGTGTAACTTCTTCAGGAAGGTTTCTAGCCATGATTCTCTGGAACTTCATCTCACAGCTTGAAAGCTTGCTTGTGCATGTGTTTCCGCAGTGGAAGCCCATGAATGTATCTGTGTGCTTGTAATCAAACTTGCCCTTGATAGACTGCTCATACATGTCAGCAGGAACAGAGTTGTTGATATCAAGAAGTGTAACAGCGTCGTTACTGATGCATGTTCCGATGAACTCACTGATTGCGCCGTAGATATCTACTTCACAAGATACAGGAATTCCGCGACCTGTAAGTCTTGAGTTTACATAGCAAGGAACGAATCCAAACTGTGTCTGGAATGCAGGCCAGCACTTACCAGCGATACATACATATTTCTTGCCGCCTCTGTGCTCTTCGATCCAGTCAAGAAGTGTAATCTCATACTGAGCAAGCTTCTCAAGAATTTCAGGCTTCTTGTTGCCTGCACCAAGGTCTTTTTCCATATCAGCCTTAACTTCTGCGATCCTAGAATCTCCGGCATGCTTGTTGAAGCTCTCGAAGAGGTCAAGCTCTGAGTTTTCTTCAATCTCTGCACCCATGTTGTAGATCTGCTGAATAGGAGCGTTACAAGCAAGGAAGTTCATAGGACGAGGTCCAAAGCTGATAACCTTGAGGTCTCTAAGTCCAACGATTGCTCTTGCGATCGGAACGAACTCGTTGATCATCTTTGCACACTCATCAGCTGTTCCAACAGGATACTCTGGAATGTATGCCTTTACTCCACGAAGGTGAAGGTTGTAGCTTGCGTTGAGCATACCGCAGTATGCATCTCCTCTGCCATCAATAAGATCTCCCTGTGACTCTTCTGCAGCTGCACAGAACATTACAGGTCCATCAAACTTCTCAGCAAGAAGTGTCTCTGAAATTTCAGGTCCGAAGTTTCCAAGATATACGCAAAGAGCGTTACATCCTGCTTTCTTAACATCTTCAAGAGCCTCAAGTGTCTGAACTTCGCTCTCGATGATGCATACAGGACACTCATAAACGTCCTTATCCCCAAATGCTTTCTTGTAGGCCTCAGCCAAAGCCTTTCTTCTGTTTACAGCAAGTGATGCCGGGAAGCAGTCACGGCTTACTGCAACAAGTCCAATTTTTACTTCTGGAATGTTAATCATAAAAATCCCCTTTCTCGCGTAGAACGCTTAAAACTTATATTGTTTTCCCCTAATTATTTTATTTGCATCTAAAATATTATCTGTCATTGCTGACTAAAATACAATCTTGCAAAATGTAGAAAAACACTTCACTTTTTTATTCATATTGTACGCAATCAATGTCACAACTTAACATCAAAGCTTGCACACTTATGTCCTGTGAGCTCCTCAGAACGGGCATCAGGCTGCTGTGTTCCGAAATAAATCTTGAAGTTCTTGCCAAATATCTTTCTCTCACCATCTTCATTGACAGATGTGAAGGCTTTCTTATCAAGCTTTATTGTTACCTCTGTTTCTGCGCCTGCCTTAACATGTACTCTCTTAAATCCGCAGAGACGTGGATAAGTTGTGGCAAACTCAGAATCAAGATCCTTGATGTAAACCTGTACAACTTCGTCTGTGTCTACTTTGCCTGCATTTACTACTGTAACAGTAAGCTCTGCATCAAATGTATCAGGTTCACTACCATTATCCATATGTAAATGGTTGTCAGGCTTAACATAGCAGTCACCGTATGTAAGACCATATCCAAAAGGATAAAGAGGTGTTCCGGTAAAGTATCTGTAAGTCCTGTTCTTCATTGAGTAGTCTTTGAAGTCAGGAAGATCATCTGCTGACTTGTAGAAAGTAACAGGAAGCTTTCCTGAAGGTGATACATCACCAAAGAGGATATCAGCTACATCTTTTCCGCCTCTTGCTCCGGGATAAAACGCCTGGAGAACTGCATCCGCATCATCCTGAGCCTTCGAAAGGTCTATCGCACTTCCAGCCATATCGATGACGATTGTAGGCTTTCCGCACTCAAGTACTGAGTAAAGGAGCTGTCTCTGTGGAAGAGGAAGGCTCAGGTTTATCTTATCACCTGATGCAAACTGGTTTCCTGCATCGCCTTCTTCACCCTCAAGGTTCTCATCAAGGCCCAGTACAACAACTACTACATCTGAGTAATCTGCAACTGTCTTAGCCTCTGAAAGTCTGTCCGGAAGGTTTGGATCAGAAAGATTACTTATATTGTCTTTGAAGATATCGCAGCCTTCTGAATAAAGAACGCGGACATCTCCTCCAACTTTGTCCTGGATTCCCTCAAGAACAGTGACATATCTTGAAGCTGTTCCATGATAATTTCCAATAAGTGAAAGACGTGAGTTAGCGTTTGGTCCAACTACACCGATAGTCTTTATCTTGCTCTTATCAAGAGGAAGGATTCCGTTGTTTTTCAAAAGAACTACTGACTCTCTTGCTGCTCTATGTGCAACTTCAAGGTGTTCTTTGCACTCAACAACATCGAAAGGAATCTCATCATACTCTGTCTTATCAAACATGCCCAAAAGGAATCTTGCTGTAAAGAGTCTTTCACAGGAAGTAGTGATAGTCTCCTCGCTTAAAATACCTGCTCTGTAGGCATTCATTATTTTCTGATATGTGCATCCGCAGTTAAGATCACAGCCCATTTCAAGCGCAAGCTTTGCAGACTCTTCAGGACTCTTTGTAACCTTGTGATTCTCATGGAAATCTTTTACTGCCCAGCAATCAGATACGAAGTGGCCTTCAAATCCCCACTTGCCTCTGAGTGTGTCAACCATAAGTGGCTTGTTAGCGCAACATGGCTCGTCGTTGGTTCTGTTGTAAGCACCCATGACTGCCTCTACACCGGCCTCTTTTACGCATGCTTCAAATGCTGGAAGATATGTTTCTTCAAGATCTTTCTTAGAAGCCTTGGCGTTAAAGAAATGTCTTTCGCCCTCAGGACCTGAGTGAACAGCGAAGTGCTTGGCACATGCGACCGCCTTCATATACTCTCCATCGCCCTGAATTCCCTTAACAAAAGGAACTGCCAGTCTGCTTGTAAGGAATGGATCCTCACCATAGGTCTCATGGCCTCTGCCCCACCTGGGATCTCTGAAAATATTAACGTTTGGTGCCCAGAAAGTAAGTCCCTTGTAGATATCTCTGTCTTCTCTCTTAGACTGCTCGTTATACTTGGCTCTTCCCTCTGTAGCAATGATCTCGCCGACTTCTTTCATCAGTTCCTCATCAAAAGCTGCAGCAAGACCGATTGCCTGCGGAAACATGGTAGCTGTACCGGCTCTTGCCACCCCATGCAGAGCTTCGTTCCACCAGTTGTAAGCAGGGATTCCAAGTCTGTCAATAGCAGGTGCGTCATAGCGAAGCTGAGATGCCTTCTCTTCAACTGTCATCTTAGCAACAAGCTCTTTTGCACGCTTTCTTGCTTCTTGTCTATTCATATCTATACCCCTTAAGTTTCTTTTGTTTACCATATTTATTGTATAGGTGGAGCATCTAATTTTCTTACCATATTTTGCCTTTATTAGCTTAATTATTGTTGTTACGTTCGGGCAATTCGACAAGGTAATAACTTTTCCTTTGTATAAGCGTAAGTGGGAGTATTATGACTCAAGAACAACTCACACAAAAACAGCTGCCACAATTAAGTGACAGCTGCTCAAAATTTCTTTTGCCGATACTAATTATCTGATGTTTTCGGCATCGCCATATGTAGCTTCCCATTTCTGAGTTCTCTCATCAATGATAGCCTGTCCGCCTGAACCAAGGTAATCAGCAATACCCTCATCCCAAACAGAATCGAATGTATCTACACTTGCGCTCATAGCCTGATCATAGATCTGATCTCTCTTAGCTGAAAGTGTATCGCCTACACCACCTTCTGCTTCGATGTCACCAGTCTTAACGTTGATACCAATTCTTGTGTCAGTCTTTGCAAGTTCGTTAGCTTTGATTACATCCTCAACGTCGATTCCTGCATATGAGTGAGCAAGAGTCTTCTCTGTGAGGTCATCAGATGTAAGGTGAAGACCATTACATGTGATTGTGTAGTCGATGTTCATACCGGAGTTCTGGATTGCATCGCCTGTTGCAGCAACGATCTCATATCCACCGTCATCAAGCTTGTTGCATGTAACACCTTCTTCACCAAGCTGTAAGAACTGGATTGTCTCAGGTTCTGAGATGAAATCAAGGTAAAGCATTGATGCAAGAGGCTCATCGTTTGTTGCAGGGAAGAAGATCTTACGATCGATAGGGCCTGCAAGGAACTTGTTGTGTGTTCCGTTCTTGTCTTCGAATGGATCGATTGCAACGTACTTAGCGTCGTCGCCTACAAGTCTCTTAAGGTTAGCCTGTATTGAATCCTCACCGTTTCTGAAAGGATAATCCCAGTTGTGTGTGAATGCGCCAACATAACCAGCCTTCATCATGTCATCTTCTGTTGTGTCGCCTGATCCGTAGATAGCAAAGTCATTCCACATAAGGCCTTCGTTGTACCACTGGTTAAGAAGCTTAACTGCTTCCTTTGTTCCGTTCTGTGTAAGCTTTCTGTCATCGAAGCCGTTTACATAGAACTCTTTATCAGAGATATCTGGATCAATGAAAGATTCAATAAGAGTACCAGCTCTCCAACCTACATCGTAAGAAACTGAGTAAGGAACCATCTTGTCAGCGTCTGCTCCAAGAAGTTCGCTAGCATTGTCCTTGAATGCTACGAGCATGTCATGGAACTCCTGCTTTGTTGTAGGTTCAGCAAGACCGAGCTTATCAAGCCAGTCCTTACGAACGAATGTAAGAATTCTGTTCATGTTAGCAAGTTTTGCTTCAACTGCCCATGTCTGACCATTCTCAGGATCAGCATCCCAGTAAAGGTTTGACTCGCCAAGCCATGTCCAAAGGTTAGGAAGTTCATCCTTGTAATCATCAATGTAAGGTCTAAGATCAAGAACACCGCCCATGTCAGCATATGTCTTGATTGTTGGATAAGAATAAGTTACACATACATCAGGTGCTGTACCGCCTGCAAGAAGGTTGTTGATCTCATCAACCTCTGTCCAACGAGGAACTGCTACGAACTCAACTTCTACGTTGTGCTTCTCGAGCATTCCCTTCTTGATGTAGTCTGTGTACACGTTGTTTGTTGGGTCTGAACCGCCATCATTACCACGGTCATAAACCTCAACTGTGATGTGTCTTGTGTCTGCGAACTTACCATCTGTAAGTTCTGAAGCAACTGCTTCTGTTGATGTGTCAGCCTGAGCTGTTTCAGTCTGAGCTGCTGATGCATCAGCGTTTGCCGGAGCACTTTCAGCGGCCTGCTCACCGCCCTGGCTACCGCATGCTGCAAGTGAAAGAGTCATTGCAGATGCAAGTAACATAGATAATACCTTTTTCCTCATAACATACCTCCATTTATCTTTTACCCCCGAAGGGGGAGTTAACTATTTTTTCATAAACCTTTAATTTTAATAAGGAGGTTCTGGCTCACACTACGTGTGAGCCAGAACACGTTCGAACCAGATTCGAAAAAACCTCATCAGGTTCTCTCAGCTCATTCTTTTACCGCTCCAAGAGTAACTCCGTGAATGAAGTACTTCTGAAGGAACGGATAAATACACAAAATAGGAATAGTTGAAAACATAACTATTGCGGACTTAAGTGAATCCTTAAGACCAGGTGCTGAGAATCCTTCCTGTGTAGCAACTTCTACTGAATTGATGTTGTTCAAAATGTTGTAAAGAAGAAGCTGCAAAGGATAGAAATCCTTGTTTTTCATAAACATAAGAGCATCTGAGTAACCATTCCAACGTCCTACTGCATAGAAAAGAGCAAGTGTCGCAAGTACAGGCTTTGACAGTGGAATGTAGATTGACCAAAGGATCCTGAAGTATGATGCTCCGTCAATTTCTGCTGATTCTCTAAGTGACTCAGGTATTCCATAAAAGAAGCTTCTCATGATGATCATGTTATAAACGCTCATGCAATATGGAACAATGAGTACCAGTGGGTTATCAAGAAAACCAATTTTCTGCATAAGCAGGTAGTTTGGAATAGTACCTGCAGAGAAGAACATTGTAATTGTGATAAAGATGTTGATAACACCTCTGCCTTTTAAGTTTTCAAAGATCAATGGATATGCACATATTGTTGTCATAAAAAGTGAAACGACTGTGCATATTACTGTTAGGATTACTGTCCAAACAAATGCGTGAATGTATTTAACATCACCAAGAACGGTCTTGTAAGCATCGAAGTTGAGTCCCTTAGGTAAAAGATATACTTCATGTCTTACAAGGAAGTCTGTACCTGAAAGTGATCTGGCCAAAAGGTTGATCATAGGAATAACACAGATAAGACTTATAAGTACACATATAAAAACGAAAACCCAATCCCCAATTTGTGTTTTGGTGGATCTTATAGTTCTACTTTCATCCATTTTATATATTCTCCTTTAAAATTATGCGCTTGCCAGCAATATATCACCAGATTCCTCTCTCACCCAGCTTACGTGAAAGCCAGTTGGCAGCAAGCAGGAAGAATACATTTATTACTGACTGGAAAAGACCTATCGCAGTTGTCAAGCTGAACTGCAGTCCCTTAATACCAGCTTTATATACATATGTAGAGATAACTTCCGCATACTTCATAACAAGGTTGTTCTGAAGTGCGAATGGTCTGTCAAAGTTTGATCCAATGATATTACCAAGAGCCATGATCAAAAGAACTACGATAGTAGGCTTGATTCCCGGAAGTGTAATATGCCACATCTTCTGGAAACGTCCGGCACCATCTACGCTGGCTGCCTCATAAAGCTCAGGTGAAATACCTGCAATAGCAGCAAGATATATGATTGAGTTCCATCCAAAACTCTGCCATACACCAAGGCCGATATATGTTCCAACCCAGTGCGCAGGATCATTAAGAAATGGGATTGGCTCTCCTCCAAATGCCTTGATAGCCATATTCACAAGACCATCTGTAGGTGTAAAGAGCTGAAGTGCAAGACCATAGATAATAACCCATGAAAGGAAATGAGGCATATATGCAATAGTCTGAACTGTCTTTTTGAACATTTTAAATCTGAGCTCATTTAATATAAGAGCAAATATGATCGGTATTGGGAATCCGATAATCAGATCAAAAAGGTTAAGAACAATTGTGTTTCTCAAAGAATTGATAAAGTCTTTTGTACTAAATGCTTTGATGAAGTATTCCATACCATGATTCTTGGCCCAAGGCATTTCCCAGATAGACTGGACAATGCTGTATTTCTTGAACGCGATCATGATATAAAGCATTGGAATGTACTTGAAAACAATCAGATAGATGATTGGCAGAGCAAGAAGAACGTATAACTGCCAGTAGCGCTTGATGTAGACACCAAAGGACTGATTACTCCCCTTCCTCTGTGTTTTGGTTCTGCTCATAAACTCCTCCTAAAACCCCTATATTCTTTTATAGAAATATTGCACAATTTCTACTCTCTTATTGTAAGTTATCGACGTCAGATATTCCTATCAAATATTGACTATCACTTACTAATAAATGCGCACTTTGTGCACTATGCACAAACATAAAAAGCTGATAACTGTAGGTTTTGTCCATACAGTTATCAGCTTCTATTCTATTTAATATATCTTTCTGCCCTTTTGGTCAGAAATACCACTCTTTCTATAGAAGTAAGAGTTCACCTGATCTCTCCACTCTTTTGCATTGTAGATCTGAAGTTCAAACCTGTGGGAGACATTCTCAAATACTTCTGAAGGAACCTTTCCTTCAAGACTCTTCCAGGTTTCAAAGAGCTGTTCAGCCTCAGCCTCACCTTCAAAGTGGCTGTCGTAAATGTGCTGGATCAGTGTCTTTCCTGTTTTAAGCTTCCATGTATATGGAATGTGATGGAAGAAAAGAAGCAATTCCTCAGGGCACTTTTCAGGATCATTGTACTTTTCAGCATTCTCTTTGTAATACTGCTGAGCGTATCCTGTTCCCTTATCTGATCTGTCAACACCTATTCCAAGGTGGTCTGCCCTGTGATATGTGCCCCATCTTGAGTACTCATATCCATCAACGCTTGGGCCGTAGTGATCATGTGGTGTAACCATCCAGCCGATTCCAAGAGGACTTGTGTACTTTTCATATATTTCGCGGGATCTTAGAAGCATATCTGTGAGCTTGTCTTCATCCACTTTTTCAAGGGCAAATGTAAGTCTTATCCACTCTCTTGCTATTTCTTCAGAGGAAAGCTCTGTGTCAAAACTAAGTCTTCCAAATCCATAAAGGTTAGCTGCTGCCAGGTAATTTCCTGTCCAGTTCTTGTCATTACCGGTATTGATAACTGCTGCCATTCCTGCAAGTTTATTGCCAAATGCTCTTCCGCTCACTACATCTGCAACAGTATCATTTTCTTTTTGACAATAGGTCTTAAATCCAAGAACCTCTTTGAACATCGGCATGAGATAGCAAAGGTCTATCTGATGTCCTGTGTATTCCTGTGCAATCTGAACTTCCAGCATCTGATTGGTCTTTGTCAGTCCGCCGATAAGTGGAGAAATAGGCTCTCTGATCTGGAAGTCCATAGGACCGTTCTTTATCTGAAGGATTACGTTGTCATGATATGCGCCGTCAAAGTCTTTGAAGTAATCATATCCGGCTCTTGCTCTGTCTGTCTTGTAGTCTCTCCAGTCCTGAGTGCAGTTGTAGACAAAGCATCTCCAAATGATGATTCCGCCATAAGGAGCAACTACATCTCCCAGCATATTTGCGCCATCTGCCTGTGTTCTTCCGTATGTAAATGGTCCGGGTCTTCCCTCTGAGTCAGCCTTTACAAGAAATCCTCCAAGATGTGGAAGCTTTCCGAATACTTCTTTTGCTTTCTCTTTCCACCAGCCTATAACCTTTTCATCAAGAGGATCACAGACTTCAAGTCCGCCCAGCTCTATTGGTGCAGCAAAGTTAAGGGACAGATATGTCTTTATGCCATAATCTGCAAATACTTCTGACAGCTCTTTTACCTTATCAAAATATCTGTCTGTAATAAGGTAAGTTGCTGCATCTTTTACATTAACGTTATTTATTACAACTCCGTTAATACCAACACTGGCCATAAATCTTGCATAGTCACGTGTTCTCTCGTCAACCACAATCTCTTTATTTTCGAAAAAGAAGGACTGGCCTGAGTAACCTCTTTCGATACTGCCATCCATGTTGTCCCAGTGGTTCATCATACGAAGCGGGTTGGATGGAGTTTTTTCCACATTGACCTCAGAGAGCTTTTTTCCACAGGAGAGCTGTCTTAAAAGTTCAAAGGCTCCATATAATGCGCCGTTATCATCTGAGGCCAAGATGCTTACTGATGAAGTATCGCTCTCAAGCTTAAAGCCTTCCTTTGCGATGGCATCAACTTTTTTAATTGTAAGAGCAATGTCATAAGAGCCTGCGTTATCCACAACCTCATCTGAAAGTATTCCCTTTAATCCACTTTTGAGCTCACAAAGTGCACTCTTTATCACCTGTGAATCCTTGTTAAACCCTACCACTTCACAGCTAACAGTTTTGTTATCATTACTTACGTTCTTATACCCAAGCCAAAGCTGTGTCCATTCTTTATTCCCCATTTTAGTTCAAATCCTTTCTCCAAAAAATCTTCTTTTATGATAAAATATTCCACGTAATCTTGCAGTTTCCTAGGAGCGTAATTAACATGATAAGTGACATCAATGAACAGGCTCGTGAAGACATCTTTTATGACACACTAAAGGGTGTTCTTTTATATCACAACACACTTTCGGAATATCCTCTGCACTGGCACAACGAAGTTGAGCTGATTCTCATAGTTTCCGGAACTCTGAATATCAAGTTCCACAATGATACACAGTCCATGATCTGCTGTAACCCCGGTGACATTGTGCTTATAGCACCCGGAACCTTGCACGAATATCTCTCAGATACTCCCGGCGGCGAAAAGCTGATTCTCCTGTTTGATATCGGTGGATATTCTCAGGTTTCATCACTTGTTCCTCTTCTTAAAACTCTTCCGCCTTATGTTCACATCAAGCAGAATGAGTATCCTCTTGAGGACGCCCGCCTTCAGAACTATTTCTGGGAAATAGACAGGCTTTATGGCGAAAGCGATGAGTTCCTGCATATATCTGTTTATTCACTGGTAACTCTTATTCTCGCCCAGATAGGAAGCATGCATCCCAATGATGTAACATCTGGTGTCGTGAACGATGACCCACAACGCAAGAACATCGACAAGCTTGTTTCTGTTACCAACTACATTGATTCCCACAGATCAGATGACCTTAGCGTTGAACAGCTTGCTGAGATTGCAGGCTTTTCCAAGTTCCACTTTGAAAGACTCTTTAAGTCTTACATGGGAATCTCATGTTATCAGTACATTACAAAGCGCCGCGTGCTCATGGCCCAGGAACTTTTAGGTGACACAGATCTCTCCGTTATGGACATTGCCATGCAGTCAGGATTCTTTAGTCTTTCAACCTTTAACAGAGTGTTCAAAGACACCAACGGCTGCTCACCTACAGAATACCGCAAGCTCTACAGAGCAGGCGCGGACTTAAAATCATAGGTTTTTGTTTTTCCTCAAAAAACCAGGAACCTATAAATAATTATTCTATCGTAATCTCAAATGGTGTAAGCGGTGTGCCTGTTTCGTTTTCAATAAGGCCGCCGTGGTAAGTATTTTCACAGCACCATTTGAGTTTTATTTTTTTACTTCCTTTATCTATCTTAACTAATACCTTATCTCCCAAAAGAGCTGCCTCTGCCATTTGTGCAGTGCCTTCTTCATTTTCGATATAAAAATCAAGAAGCTCATATCCCTTTCCTTCATCAGCAACTTTAAGGCCTGCAGTGTGAGAAAGTTTTATCTCAGCATAAGCTTCATCATCCTCTGTGACAATCTTTGCGCTTATGGCTTCCGGTCCCTTGTATTCTGCGCCGCAGCCATATTTCATATGAGCTGCCCAAAGAGCCATTCTCTCACCGATAGGCTCTTTTACGGTAGGATGAAGGTCATTGTCCTCTCCAAGTCCCAATGTAACAATGAGTCCTGTCATTGGAATTTCAAGTATCTTATTCTGAACAAGCCTGAATCTTCCCCAATCATCTTTACATGGAAGTTGGTCTATTACAAAGTTTGGAAGCTGAACTGCTATAAAAGGAAGATTCTCATCATTCCAAAGCTTTCTGTAGCCAAGGACCATTCTCCTGGTAAGATCAGCATAGTCCTCATCTCTTTCAACATTTGACTCACCCTGATACCAAACCACACCATCTATAGGATAGTTTTTACAGGGAGCTGTCATGCCATTAAAAAGCCCTGTTGCTTTCCAGTTTACAAAATCTGTAGGCTGTATCTGCTCGCACTCTGCAGCAATCCTATATTTATAAGTACCATTCAGATAAACGGTTGCATCCTGATTAAAGATCTTTAGCTCTTTTTCCGGAGTAAATCTTCCAAGGCCGTTCTCCACACAAAGTCTTATAACTACTTCGTTATCCTTTTCTCTTGTAAGTCCTTCAGGAATATCGTATTTACGAGGCGGATACTGATAAGCTGTCTCACCGACTTTTTGTCCGTTTACAAAAATAGTGTCGCTGTCTACCATAGTTCCCATAAAGAGTCTTGCAGCCTTCCCCGCAAGTTCTTTTGGCAGATCAAATTTCTTTCTAAACCACACAGAGCCTATAAATCCGTCAAGCTCAGTTTCCTTGAAAAATCCAGGAACTTCAAAGGTTTTCCAGTCGCTGTCATCTGTATTTTCCAGCTGCCAGTTGTTCTTTATTCCCTCATCTTTCTGATAAAGAGAGTTCCTCCATGCATCGCCATTTGCAATATTTCTGGCGATCTGTCCGTCATAGAACTCTTTGTCTGCGTATCTGTCAGCCTCTTCCAAAAGCTCATCATAACCCTCAAGCATTTCTCTGCCCATCCAGCCAAAAATCCTTGAGCCACCTAGGCTTGCATTGATTATTCCTATGGTCTGGCCTGTAAGTTTTTGAAGATGCTTGGCAAAAAAATACCCTACAGCAGAAAAATCCATAATTGTCTCGTGCTTTACTTCTGTCCAGCTACCGGTGTGATGTTCCTCTAAAGGTCCGCTGTAAGAAGTCTCCTCAACAATCTTGAATGTACGTATTCTGCTATTCACATCGTTCTTTACGACTTCAGGGTACTGATCCTTACATCTTGTAAGTGGAAGTTCCATATTAGACTGACCCGAGCACAGCCAGACAAGGCCAAGCATTACATCCTTAACAACCTTTTTCTCGCCCTTATCATCACTTACTATAAGCTCGTATGGGCCGCCGCTCTCGCGGGCAGGCAGATACAGATCGAATCTTCCATTTTCATTCGTTTCTCCACTAACCTGATCCTTTTCAAGTGTAGCTGTAACCTTTGTGCCGGGTTCATCCCAGCCCCATATATGAATACTTTTTCTTCTCTGAATAATTGCTCCGTCGGAGAGTAAACGCGGTAATCTAAGCGTAGACATGATCATAACCTTTCCCATTTATATTTATTATGATTATACTTTGTGCACGCAATTTTTTACCTCATTATAAGTGCGAATAACTCCCCAGTTATTGCTTACAATAAAAGAAGTGCCTGCAGAGATAGTTTTCTCTACAAGCACTTTCTATTATCTTACAACTCCGAACCCCAGGATTGTAAACTTCTTATCGTTCATGCCGTCCGCCATTTTAATCTCGACTTTGTGCTGTCTGTTTTTCTCTTCATTGAAGAGAATCACGGCATTACAATGTGTCCATCCAACCTCTAACGGATTGACATCCTTTATCTTTTTTTCATCCACAAAAACCTGTGCTGTTCCAAATGATGCGCTTCCTGAATCCTTGAACACCAACAGCAGCTTACTGCAGTTAATGCTCATTACAAAAGGTTCAGGGTCCGGGCTTTTCCCATTATATGCCCAGTTATTCGGAAATTCAGGCTTTGGAATAATCTCTTCATCCATTTCCACAAGCTGAATATCCTTATCGACATCGTCAAAAGAACCGGCGTCAAGTTTTGTTATCTTGTATTTCTTTTTTAAAGCCCCTAACTCTTTTTTATCCAGCAGTTCAACTTTCTCAAAGTCCCCACCTATTACCGGATGTGGAAGTTTATCATCTTCTTCATATGAAGTGTCTCTTGATTCATTGACATTATCAATCAGATTTATGAGACAGTCGCTCATTATCTGATGACCAAGATTGCTTGGATGGTATACATCATAAAAGAACTGATTCTTGGATATAACTCTTCCATCTTCCGGAAGAAGTTTAAACTGCTCTGTTACCGCATCCATAACACTGACCATCGGTATGTCATACCTCATACCTACAGGTCCTAATCTGTCCTGCAGATTCCAGTCAAAAGAAAATACTGCAAAAAGCAAGACTACAGCTGGTTTCCATGGAAGTGCCAGTGCCTTTCTTACAAGGCTTTCATAGCAGACTCCCTTGGTCTCGTCGCCTTCATCGTTTACAGCAAATTCTATGACTATAAGATCAGGCTTTTCAGCATAGTCCCTGAGGACATCTCGCTCAAATCTTATCATTCCAAGCTCTGAAGGCGTTCCTCCAACACCTGCCTTGATAAAATTTACTTTCCCGCCTTTGATATATCTCTTCTGAAACTCATCTGCAAAAACTTTTGCATAGCATTTCTCATTTATTGGTATAGCTCCGGCTCCTTGTGTAATAGATCCTCCAATAAAAGAAAGTGTAACGTTCTCACCGCTTCCGGCCTTACTTAACACTTTTTCAAGTCTTGCTGTGTTTCCGGCATGCAACAGACTCTGTGAAATCATCTTTTTATATCTTGAAGACTTAAAATCAACAAGCTGCTCCATTGGCTGAACCGGAGCAATGAACCCCTGATTGAGATAGAATCTTACATCAGCTGCTGCCTGAATTCCGGAAGTTTCAAACTCAAATCTTATCTGCCCCACTTCTTTGTCTGCAACTTCCCAATCAATCTCTTCAAGATTTATCACTGTCTCCATGCCATCCATGAAAAGCTCCTGTGTTATCTGCGTAGCTTTTTCTCCCGGATGTTCAGGATACATCTCAAGCACGAATTTCACCGGCTCTTTTGCATCGCGTCCTGAAACACTGACGCCTATGCTGTGGACAACCGTCTTAAAGCCCTGAGCTGACTTAAGCAGCTCTAACATGTATTCATCTTCGATGTTGCCTGATAATTTTGCAGCATCTATAAGTCTTCCACAGTCCATATAAAGAAACTGAACGCCCCGGCCATCAGGCTGAGGCGCTCCAAATATTTCTTTACCCTGCATTATGAAAAAGAAAGGTCTTTTCTTTGTAGGATCTTTGGGGGCCTTAGGGCCCCCAACAGATTTACTGAGCGTTTGCTTCGTCAACATAAGCTTTCCATGTGTCACGGATTGCTTCTACCTGCTCTGAAACAACTACGCCTGGTCCAATGTTCCATACAAAGTCTGAGCCAAGACTGAGGTTAGGAATCATTCCGTGGTAAGCAATTGTTCCCTTTTCTGTCATCATAGCGATTGTCTCATCAACTGCTCTCTCATCAAAGACACCATTTCTGGCTGTTGAAAGATATCCGTTGTAATCAAGGTACTCAGCTGAAGGAGCGTTTGTATAAAGGTTCCATGCAAATGCGATCTTCCAAGCCTTGTCTGCATCGTAGCATGCTGGAATTGCAATTGGGTTGTTTGTCCAAACGTTGATGTAGTCGTCCATCTTAGGTCCCTTAGGGAACATAACGAATCCAACTTCATCCTGCATATCCTCAAGGAAGTTACCAGGTGTTGCGCAATACTCATCATCAACCATGAATGCTGCCATACCATTGATGAATGCTTCCTTGTAGTAATCCCACTCAGCGCCCTCCGGATCTGGCATGTCATAGTTTGTAAACATCTTTACTGTCCATTCAAGAGCTTCAAGTGTCTCAGGAGACTCAAGGTTATATACATACTTGCCGCTTGCATCCTTGTCGATGTATGATCCACCATTTGAGAATACAGCTGCTGTTGTCATGTTACCTTCGTTAAGTGTAAGGCCCCAAACATCTACAGTACCATCATTGTCCTTATCCTGCTGAACCTTCTGCATAAGTTCTTCGAACTTATCCCATGTCCATGTTCCGTCAGCCTGCATATCGTAAAGTGACTCAGGATCGATTCCGGCATCCTTAAGAAGTCTCTTGTTGAAATATACACCTGTACGTGCTTCTGAATATCCAGCGAACATAGCATAGATGCTGTCTCCTTTAGAATACTGCTCATGGAGCTTGTTTCTCTGGAACTTAATATCATTGAAATCAAGACAGTCAAGTGTCGAAAGGTCATACATAAGACCATTAGCCATAGCTGATGTGATAGCCGGGTCATCACGAAGTGTGAAGAGATAGTTCTCGTCGCCACCTGTTGTAGCATAATCTACGAAATCTGTAGGTGTTGAACCCCAGTCACCAAATGCCTGAGATTTGATAGTGAAGTTGTATGTCTCCTGAATCCAATCTCTGTACTCCTGAAGTGCTTCTTCATAATCGTTAGCTGGAGCTGCAGGCTCATCTGATGACCACCAGTCACGGATGATGATCTCCATTCCGCCAAGGTCGATTGGGTTGCCGCTTGCATCTGTGATTACCTGATATGGATCATATTCATCAGATGGTGCTTCTGTAGCTTCGGCAGCTGCCTCTGTAGTAGCTTCTGCTGTAGCTGTTTCTGTGTTTGCTTCTGGCTGAGCAGAATCAGTTGTTGCAGGTGCTGCTTCCTGTGAGCCACAAGCTGCCATGCTAAAAAGCATAGCTGCCATTGTAATAACGGCTGTTGCTTTGTTTGTTAGAGACTTTCTCATACTCTAAAAATCCTCCTTTACCCCCTAAGGTAATATTATTGTTATCCAGACTTATTGTCCGGGTGGAACCTTACATTTTGATACCTGTGCTACTGATACTCTCAACAAATGCTCTCTGTGCAAAAAGATAAAGAACAATGAGCGGAACGATGATCATAAGTGTTCCTGTTGCGAGAATACAGTTTGAATAAGCTATTGAAATTGTTGTTTTTACACCGTTTATTCTCTGAATATATGCTCCGAGACTATCCACAATTCTTGAAAGACCTGTGCTTATAAGCTTTGTGTTTCCAAGGAACATTCTTGAATAAAATCCATCTGTCCACTGCCAAACAAAGGCGAAGAGGAAACATGATGTAAGAATTGGCTTTGCCTGTGGAAGCATGATCCTGATAAAAGTCTTAAATGTTCCGCAGCCATCTACATAAGCGGCTTCTTCCAGATCCCCGGGGATATTTCTGAAATACTGCCTTATCATGTAGATATAAAGACCATTCTTAAGTCCCATGCATCCGGCGCTCATAAGATAATATGGGAGTTTTGAACCCCTCAGGTTAATAGTCTGACCTGTTATGAGCTGTGAAAGACCAAGTACATCAAAAAATCTGAAGTGCAGATGGAGTGAGCTGGCAATGGTCTGTGGCGGAATGAGGATAACAAGTATCACACATGCAAACCAGAATTTCTTTAATGGAAATTCAAATCTTGCGAACCCGTATCCAACCAGTGTGCACATTGCAATCTGAAGCGCTGCTATCGTAAGTGATATAAGAGTTGAATTAAAAAGCGCTTCTTTAAAACTTATAAGCTCTGCTGCCAGTCTGTAGTTAGCTGTTGTAAAGTGCTCAGGAATAGAGATAACAACCGGATTATAAAGATCCTGCTCTGTCATGAAGCTGACAGATATTTTATTCAGGATCGGCTGAATGATCATGAAGCACATTCCAAAAAGAAGAATGAATCTTATAATGCTTACAGCTCTTTCTCCTATTACTTTTCTAAGCAGATATCCTCCGGACTGTTTGTTCCTCTCCCAAAAGCTCTGCTTTGCGTAGGCACTATTTGTTTTTACATTAGTCATAGTAGTAAACCCTCTTAGAAATAAAGAATGATGTTATTCCCACAAATGCAAGTACCAGGATGAAATAGATCCATGACATTGCTGAAGCATTTCCATATTGCTGCTGCTCGATCATTACTTTCTGGATCTTTTCGATTACTCCATTATCTGATCTCATACAGAAATCAACAACTGTGTAGATCCAGTTAACAAGGAACAACGAGCTTATCATTGGGAATGTTATCTTCCACAAACTCTCCCATTTTGTACATCCTTCTATATCAGCGGCTTCATACATACTTGATGAGATTGTCTGAAGACCTGACAAAAAGATGATGATCTGAATTCCGGAAGCAAGTGCCACATCGTAAATGTTATCTATGACTTCAAATACCTGTTCAAAAGCTCTCACGCCCACGCCTGTTGTTCTAAGTATTGATTCAAGAGCTCCTGTAATACTCACACCCTCTGTTGTCTGTTCAATACTCTGTGCCAGATTTGCCATAAGCTGGTTGTTTGATTCAAGTCCTACGATCACGCCGGATGAAAGGATAACAGGTAAAAAGAATATTGCTCTTACCAGGGCTCTTCCTTTAAATTTCTGATTCAGTACAAGTGCCACAAAGAAGCTGAATACTATGATCGCCAGTGAGTAAACCATCATTCTTGAAAGTTCCTCCCACAAAAGCCTGTTGTATTCCGGGTCAACCCTGAACGCAAATATGTAATTGGTAATTCCTGAAAATGTCTTTGTAACCTTTCCTGCTGACAGATCAACGTTACAAAAACTCATGTAACAGGATTCAAAAAGAGGTTTTATCATGAACAGCAAAAAACCAAGAATAAATGGTGATATGAAACAATATCCCGATATGGCTTTTCGCTTTTGTAATCCTGCCAGTTTATTTTTCTGCTTACTCATAAAGGATGCCTTCCTTATCTCTTAACGATATAGTCTCTTGCCGGTACTTTTACGCCTTCATCGGTAGTAAAGTCGCTGTAACCGTAATTGACATATACTTGTGTTCCATCTGCATATTCTGTACATGAAACATCTGAATTTAAGTTCTTATGTCCAACCATTTCCTGATTGAATGTGTGTCCAAGTTCTGCATTGTATCTGTTGTAGATACCAAGCATCTTGTCTTTCCAGGAATCATATGTTGAACCATAGTAATCTGTGTACAGAGTTTTCTGAGTGGCAAAAGAGCTCTCTTCCATAAATGAGAAGCAAAGGCCTGCTCCATACTCAGCGCTATATAGAACTTCGTTTTCAGCATTACCGCAAATGTTTATTGGATTGCCTGTATAATCAACTCTTCCGTGAACTGCTATCTGGAAGAATGGAACACATTCATCAAGGATTGTGTATTCACTTCCTCTTAAATCCATCTCTGTAACCATGGAACAGAAAGGAATTGCATAATCGTTACCCATGTTTATCATGAGCTTTGATCCGCCATCTGCGTATCCTTTAAGCTGCTCAACCTGGAGATTCTTTACAGCTTCTCTGCTGTAGGTCTTCTTTCTGGAGAAGTCAGAAGAAAGATCCATTCCCAAGTTTTCAAAGCAGGCACCTGCGCCAAGACTGTTACTGCTCTTTACAAGTACATCTGACAATTTCTTTGAAAGATCTGTGTGAAGAAGGAAGTAGTTGTTATCTGTGTTTTCCCTCTGTGCATAAGTTACATGGCTGTAATTGTAAAGCTCAGCTCTTTCCTTACTTATGAATTTTGCTGCATCTCTAAAAGAGAAGAATCCATCAAGAAGGTTGCTGTCATATGCATACTCTGTTACACCGTTGAGGTAGACTTCAGCTCCTTTTTCATCAGCAGAAGCTATCATGTTCTTTAAGTCTTTTTTGCTTCCAAGATCAGAAATTGTTTTTGTTTTCCTAAGTATCTTTTGCTGAACACCGCCGTTACACCAGCCAAGCATTTTTACTTTCATGTTTGAAACGCCGTTTGCACTAAGGTCTTCAACTATATTTGCTGCATCTTTATAACTTGTGAGCTTAAGTGGTCTTGATACAGGAACACCCACAACCTGCTTAACCTTATCGATGGCTCCCACCATTTCAATAGCAACAGGAGTGCTTTCATCGCTAACAAGGTCCATATATCCTGCGTACTTGTCCTGGAGATATTTGCCATAGCACTTGGCCATGTCCACATAATCTCCTGAATTTACGAAGGTGTACCTCTGAGTCAGAGTCTCATCAGGTAACTCTTTTATGTATTCATAAATATCTGAGTTGGCGATATCGCCTACATCATATTTTTCTCTCTGACAGATACTGTATTTTGCATTTACGTAGTTGTAACTGTGGTTCTTTCCTGCAATGTCTGCCTGAATAGATGCGTATGGGCTTCCTTCCTCCAAGATGCAGATAAAAGAATCATTTCCTTCAGATACACCGTACACACCGTAATATGCTCTTGTGTTGTGTACTACAGCATCTCTTGAAAGGCACATATCCCAGCCATAAACGTTTGTGTAATAGCTGCTCTGTGAAGTCTTACCATTGTTGAAGTTAATTGTTGCTCCGCCACCTTCAGGAACAAACATAAATCCTTTATCGTTTGGACCGCCTGCTCCAAAATATGGAAGAGGAGTTATTGTATAGATAGGTGTTTCTTTGTCGTACTCAAGGTCTTTAAGTGGAATCTCTACCACCAGATCTTTTCCCTCGAGCTTGTAAACTACGCTGACATTGAACACTGGGTTTTCTGAAGTCTTAACTGAAAGATCAAGCTCTTTGTCCGCAAGGAAATTCTCATATGTGTAACCAACTGCTGCAAACTTCTCTTCAATGGTCTTTTTCACATTCTCTTTTGTTCCACTTCTGAGAACGTAGATAACTTCATTTTCCATGCTTGGATAATTTGCTAAGAGCTCATCCTTGTTGTCCTTTGCTGTGAGCTTGTTGATGTCGTATTTCTTGTAGTACTGCTTAACAAGATCAGCTTCTTTCTTGTCCATCTTTGAAAGCCAGTCATTCATCTCTGTTTCAGTGATAACCGGCGGTACCACATATTCTTTTTCTACATTACCAAGTGAGTAGTTGACTCTGATCTCATTGTCGCCCGGAACGATCTCGTATATTCCGTTGTTTGTGCTATAGCCAAAAGTGCTGTAGGTTGTCTCAAGTCCCTGTGTTATGGAATATGACATAACAAGTGGAGACTGAAGGAATGACTTCTGATCATCAAGAGCTGCCGTATCCTCTAAAACGTCAGCAGGATTTGAGCGCCATACTTTTCCGGAATCCTTAACCTCAAGCTCGAAGGCTGTTGTCAAAGGATCCATGGTGAGTTTCAGTTCACCGTTGTCTACTACAACAGGTGTGTCATTTCCCTCAAATGTATAAGGCTGAACCAGCTCTTTTTCCTCTGCTACAGGCTTGTAGTTAATAACAAATATGGCTGCAATAACTATGATCAAAGCCAGAATAATCGAGGGCAAATGCTTTACTATAGTTGTCAGGATCGCGCCTGCATATATATTTTTTGGTTTCTTATTTTCTGTCTTCAAATCCGTCACCTCTTGTTATTACTACATTCGGAACATCAATTCTTTTCCCAGGGAAATGAAATATGCAATTCCCTGAGCGACCATACTAAAGAAGATCATCAGGATGAATATCATTACCAGCATCGCAAAAAGGGTTGCTACAACGAACAATAAGTTCTTTCCTGCTGAGTATTCGTGGATCTGCCCCATTGCCGCTATTATCAAAAGAGCTGAATAAACTAATGATAATAAGCTTACAACCGAATAGAATTCTGCTTCCTGAACCGTTACAAAATTACTGAATA
This sequence comes from Butyrivibrio proteoclasticus, assembly GCF_900115735.1. GTDB lineage: Bacteria > Bacillota > Clostridia > Lachnospirales > Lachnospiraceae > Butyrivibrio > Butyrivibrio proteoclasticus_B. The sequence continues at coordinate 83,379 of NZ_FOXO01000006.1, read as the reverse complement.
TCATGAGCGGAAACTGTATCAGGACATATGGAGTAAATGCGTAACATGTTGCCATGTAGACCTGTCCAAGTCTTCCTTTTCCGTCGAACAGTGTTGTAAGTCCCCAGTTTCCAAGTACCCAGAGCGTAAGCGGGAAAACTATACTTGCCAGATACATGAAAATATTTAAGTCTTCCCAGTAAACTTCCATAAACAGAAAGCTCGTATAGCGAAGCTTCAGTATTCTTATAAGAAGCGCAAGGGCAAGTATTGTATTCGCTGCTGCGTATGTACCTCTTTTTTCATGAGTAAGATCCCAGAATCCATCCAGAGGATGAGTCGTGCAGTAAAGTGCAAACTTAAGGGAATCTATATATTTTTCCTTTGGAGTAAGGTTTTCTCTAACATTTGCTATCATAGCTTCACCTGTTTTCTTCTACTTTGAATATGTCAGCATTATCAATCTGCCACTTGATACTCTTTATCTTTCCTATGGTAAGAGGCACAAGGAAAAGTATGAGGATAATTGCTACTATCCATCCGATATGAGCCTCAACCCACTCTTTTCTGTACTGTTTGTATGCCTTTGAGTAATTCTCTCTGTCATACTTAAGTTCGAAGTACTTCATGGCATCTTTGTACTGTTCCTGACGAAGAAGTGCTCTTCCGATTCCGATATAAGCAAGGTCGTAGTTGCCGTTTTGGTCCATTACCTGCTGCCAGTAATTACCGGAAGCTTCGTAATTTCCCTTGTCGAATTCCTCTATTGCGCTGTATACCAGATTTCCAAATTCAGTAGGAACAAAGGATGTTATCGAGCAGTCAAGGCTGTCTACAACATAAAGCTCATGGCCGATGTGCTCAATTGCTGATGGTCTTCTAAAGTATCCATCCATGTTACCGTTTCCACCGAAAGCAAATACCATTCTGCCCTGGTCATCATATGCAAAAAGTCTTCCTCTGTTTCTGTCCAGGCACACATAGATGTCATTGTCCATAACTGTTACATCTGTGAGGATTGAAGGTCCTTCATATCCACCGCCGGATCCAAGGTAAAGATCTCCACCCACTGACCAGTTGCCGTTGGAAACCAGAATATCGTCACCCATGAGGTTCAATTTTCTTACAGCATTCTCATCTGATCTTGCCTGATCTTCCGTACGGGCTTTTGTTGCGTATATGAAACCTTCATAGTCCATGTAGATGTTTTCATACTCTGTAGGAACGAATGACTCAAGTTTTGCTCTCTGTTCCTGAGAAGCAAGTTTCTTCCATATATAATCTGTCCAGTCAAAGCTAACAGGTGTGGCTCCTACAAATCCCGAAAAAGTACCATCATTTTCGTACTTTACAAGACCTTTGTTTATTCCGGATGCGATGCAGTAAACTCTTTCAGCTGTATCAACTACCAGTTTATTGGGCTGGAAAACAAGGGCAGGATCAAGGGTATTATCTGTAGGTTTGATAAATTCCATCAGATAATTGAAATCCTTATCAACCTTGAGTATCCTTGCATTTCCCTGATCTGCTATAAAGATGTTGCCGTCCTCCGAAACTGAGATATCAGTTGGATTGTTAAAGGTCGCAGGTCCTGATCCGCCTTTTATTGAATCTACAACTCTTACAACTTCAAGCTTCTCAGGTGATACTCTGTTCAGTTCTATGATCCTGTTGTTACCTGTATCACACAGATAAAGAGAATTGCCGACAGCAAACAGTCCCTGAGGATTTTTTAGTTTGACATCAAGTCCAAGCTCAGAAGATGTGAGTACTTTGCTGACAGAATACAGATCCGGGCTCTCCTGAACATCTCCCCAATAATCATAGTTATATGTGTAGTGTTTCTCTTCTGCGCAGGCCGTAACAGGCTGGAAAAGCACAACTGATACACCAATGAATGCTGCTAAAGTTCTTATGAATAAATTCTTTTTACGCATATCGCCTTGACCTTTCGCTTTAATCTTTAAGACCTGAGCTAGCCATTGTCTCAAGGATCTGGCTCTCAGAGAATACAAAGATAATGATTGGAACGATCATAACAACAACAAGAACGGCTGCTCCCTGTCCTGTTCTTGCAATTCCTCCGCTCTGGATCTGCTGAAGGGCATATACAAGAGTTTTTCTTTCTTCTGAATAGATATATGTTGATGCCTTGTTGTTCCAAAGAGCCTGAACCGAGAAGATAATAAGTGTCATCCACGCAGGCTTAACGTTTGGCATTACTATTCCTGAAAATACTTTCCACTCATTGGCACCGTCAATCTTGGCTGCTTCTATAAGTGATGTAGGAAGTCCTTCCATGAACTGCTTCATAAGGAAAAGACCCATTGGTGAAGCGAAGGCCGGGATGATAATTGACCAGTAAGTATCGATCCATCCGAGTTTATTAAGTATCAGGTAGTTAGGAATCTGTGTTACCCAACCTGTGAACATCATGGCTACTGTTACAAGTTTGAAAAATGCCTTGTTTCCCGGGAAATCATATTTCGCAAGAACGAAAGCTCCCATTGAGGCAATGATAAGGTGTCCTGCTGTTCCAACAAATGTGATGAAAACTGTGTTGAACAGGTATCTTGTAAATGTGACCCAGGATTTTCCCATTGTTACAAACAAATCTGAGAAGTTATCAAGTGTTGGATGCTGTGGGAAAATTCTCGGTGGGAATTTAAAAAGTTCATCCAGAGGCTTAAGTGCACTGCTGACTGCGTATATGATCGGAAAAGCCATGACTATGGCAACAAGTACAAGGAAAACGTAAAGCGCTATATCCCCTGCAATTGATCTGTTCGGTTTTCTTTTCTTAATTAGCTTCTTGCTCATATCAAGTTCCAACTCTCCTTAAAAGACTCTGGATTGCCTTGTTGCAAAGTATCATCATAAGGAACAATATTGTTGCTATTGCGCAGGCATAACCCATTTCAAATCTTGAAAAACCATAGTCAAACAAATGAGTAACAATTGTACGTGCAGCATAATCTGTACTTGGATATCCACAAAGGGCCATAGTCACATCTGCGACACCAAAGGATGATGTGATTGACATAACTGCACCGAACATAAGCATTGGTTTCATGTTTGGAAGTGTGATATACCAAAGCTCCTGCCATCTGTTCTTTATTCCATCCATGTATCCGGCTTCGAACTGAGCTCTGTCTACGCCCTGAAGTCCGGCTACGAATGAAAGGAATCCTGTTCCCAAACTCATCCAGAGGATAACCAGCATACATATTGGAAGCATGTAATGTGGATCAATAAGCCAAAGCTTAGGACCATCAATGATTCCCACACTCATCAGGAAAGCGTTTACGTATCCGTAAGCATCTCCTCTAAAGAACACTGAGAAGATAACATAACAGTTACCTGCAATTGATGGCGCATAGAACACGATTACCGCTATACTTCTGATCCATCTTGGAAGCTCATTTATAAGCCATGCAAACAGGAAAGAAAGGATGTACCCCAAAGGCCCTGTTATCAGTGCTATCATCAGTGTGTTTTTTACACCTATCAGGAAGATGTCATCCTGAAGCACAAGGCTTATGTAGTTCTGAAGTCCGATAAATCTCGGCGGTTCAAGGATGTTGTAATATGTGAAGCTGTAGTAGATTGATGCAACTACAGGGAACACATAGAACATAGTGAACAATATTGCATATGGAGCAAGAAAGAGATAACACATCTTGCGGTTTTTGGCCTTTTTAAGTGCCACTGTAAAATTATGCTTTCGAAGCTTTATATACTTCTGCAGATATTCCTTCATTGTCAGTTCTCCATCGGTCCTTGTTTTTTATTCAACCGGCATACCAAACTCAATACGTTTCTTCTTGATCTCTTCGTCAATGAGAATTGAGTAATCGATGATTGTCTCTCTGGAATCAACTTTCTCGTTGATTACTTTTCTTATGGCATTTGAGATGTGTCTTCCTGTGAAATATCCACCGGGAACTTCTCTGATACCAACTGTGTTGTCCCACTGCTCACTTAATACTTTGATATCATCTGCGCTCCAGGAAAGATTCTCGAATGCATCTCTGTTTGCTGTTGCATATCTTGCAGATGAACCAAGGAGTGCCTCGATCTCTCTACCGAATCTTACCTGCGTATCAGCATTTGCCCACCACTTCATGAACTCCCATGAATTTTGTCTGAGCTCTTCATCCTCTGTTGCGATCATCATTGTTGCGCTTCCTGTGATGAAGTCTGATCTGTCGATATATTTTTTACCGTTTGCATCTACTCTCTCGGTTCCCGGGATAAGTGTGAAGTCCCAGAGACCTCTTATTTCAGGAGCAGAAACCATAAGTGTGTTGTAGGTTGAATATGGTGCTACACCTATTGGCATTTCTCCTGCACGGAATCTGCTTACAAAGTCGTAGATAGTTGGGATTCCGTAGTCGTTAAAGTATCTTACGTAGTCATCGAATGCCTTTACTCCGGCTTCGGTATTAACCGTTGTCTTTGTTCCCGCCTCGTTGTACATATCTCCGCCATACTGGTAAAGTAGTGAGAAGTACATTGAAAGGTCAGGCACATTTGACATGATCGATGTTGACGCTGCTGCAGCTCCGCTACTTCCTGCTGCTGTCGGGATACCAATTGAAAGGTTATTTCCCTGAATGGTCGGAAGCATCTCGATCAGTTCTTTCCATGTCTGCGGAGTCTCAAGACCAAGCTCTTCAAGTACATCTTTTCTATAGAACATTACGTTGAAGCCCTGTGTCTCCGGAATACCGTAAATATGTCCGTCAAGTCTGTACTGTTCATATGAACTCTCTGAATAGTGAGATAAAACTTCTTCCCATCCATCAAACTGTGTTATATCCTCTGCTGCACCTCTGAGGGCGTAGTTTACAGGCTGATCGGCACCAACTGATAAAACTACGTTTGGTCCTCGTCCTGCAAGTACTGCATTAAGAAGTGCTCCCGGATCTACAATCTCTACGTTTACCTTTACCCCAGAATTTGGAGTAAAATCATCATCAACCATGGACTTAAGGATTGTTCCCTGATCTCTACCTGTTAGCACCCAAACCTTAACTACTTTGTCACTTGAGTTCTCATCATAAACATCACCAACTGAGTTGTAGTCTACAAAAAATGATGCAATAAAGGACTTTATCTCATGACCTGCTTTAGTAAAGAAGTTAGCCTTATCTTTTTTTACCTTTGCATCAGTTCCTGAAATCACCAGGTAATCCACATCAAGCTTTGTCTCACTCATCTTAAGAGACGCGGTACCAAGAGATGTTATATTGTCCTTGAATGTAACAAACTCTGTTGTGATCTTCTGAGGCTTTTCTATAAATCTTTCAAGCTGCTGCGCGATAGTCTGCGCTGTTGCGATGTTATCTGCTTTCTGTCCGGAGTAAGCAACCATATCATCGACGATCTTGTAAAGTCTTTTTGCTTCAAGATCCATGGCCTTCATAATTTCCGGATAAGTTGTATCAATGTGATAATCTCTGTACACATCAGGTCTTGCACCTGTGTATACCAGAATTCTTCTGTATATCTGATTCAGTCTGTAAGTTGAATCTTCCATTTCCTCAAGGATTGCACCCATTCCACCAAGAGTTGCCTCTAGTCTTATGTTGTGTGTTCCTTTTGTAAGATAAAACTTATAAGGATTTCCATCTCCATCCGAGAGAGTAATACAATCCCAATCGTTGCTGTAGCCAAAAGAGATTTCTTCCATTTCCTTAAATGGAATCTGTCCATCTATGAGTACGCTTCTATTTGATACAGAACCTCTTGCGTAGTTCTGTCTTGCCTTGACTGTGATGTTGTAATATCCATCTTCGGGAACTTCAAAATTCCATTCGATCCACTGTCCGGAAGCTCTCCAGGCCTCACCGCCAACGTAGTTAAGAACTGTTGTTGTAACACTGTTTGGAACTGTTGTAGGTGATGATCTGTCATATTTTGCATAAAGTGAAGATTCTGATCTTAATGTTGAATCCTCGCCCTGAACTACTTCAAGATAAGTTTTTGCAGCTTCTGTTCCTTCGCTGCCCTGATTGTTTGCGATATACTGCTCGTAGCTCGGTGTTTCTTTTACTCCGCAAAGCTCAACCCTTGAAAGGATCATAGGCTCATTGTCTGCAACGAATGTAAGAGTGTTATCGCCCTTTTCGAAGTAGAACACATAAGGCTCAGCTACGAATCCCATGTCATCTCTAAAGAATGCACTCTGCCAATCGAAGTACTCAACCTGCCTTGGACGGATCTCATTTCCCTGGTTATCTATCTTTTTCTCTCCACCGTCCATCCACATTCTGGTAAAAGAAATGTTTCTTGCATCTTCAAATGGAATCTCGCCGTTTACCAAAACAGTTCTCTCTGCAGGAACGCCTCTGGACTCCGGAATGTAGTAGTCGATATCTATCTGATACATTCCGGCTGCTTTAACATTTACGTTCCAGGTGATCTCTGAACCGGTTCCTGTGAAAACGCCATCTCTTGATGCAACTGATTCTTTGTGCACCTCACCTGTTGACTGATAATCAAAAAGGCTGACTTCCACGTTTTCCTGTGGATAAGCATCTTTTGCATGTTCATTTATATATCCGGTGTAGGCACCAACTCTTTCCATGCCTTCAATTTCTTCGGTAAGATCGGCATCTGCATATTTGGCACTGAAGTCTTCGATCTTTCTGCTTGAAAGGCCAATGCATATGCATACTATAACTGCCAGGATTCCCACAACTATTAAAACTTTTTTAAGTGTTTTGTTCATGTTTTTAGTCCCTATTTTTACAGTTATTATTCTTGAGCAAATACCCAGAAAGCCGGCTTAGGCTCGTAATTTCCATCAAAAAGCAATGGGCATTGTTTTTGCTCTTTATTGCTTCCACCGCCTACATTTGATCTGAACTGAAGCCATGAAAGCGTATCTATTGTTCCCCAGAAAGTCATGCCTGTTATGTTTACGCCTGATTTCTTGGCGGATTGAAGAGAATAGTACATCAGGTTGTAAATCTTTCTCTGCTTCTCATACTCTTCTTCCATCGCTTCAGGGCTTCCATCATAACCATCTGTAGCTCTTAAATCCCACTCTGTTACCTGAACTGCTCCTACGACTTTTCCGTAAGCCTTTATTGATGTTTCCATCTCAGCTGCTGAAGGGCCTTCCATACTGTAATGTCCCTGCATTCCCATGGCCGAGATCCTTGTTCCTTCGCCGGGAGCTCCTTCATTTTCCTTTATTTTCTCAAGGAGTTTGATGATTCCTTCTCTCTTTTTGGCATCGCATTCGTTATAGTCGTTGTAGTAAAGCTCAAGGTCTGCAGGTGCATATTTGTTGGCATATTTAAAAGCATTTATTATGAAGTCTTCATTCTGATATACATGCCACCAGCTTGAATTACCGCCGTGTCTATCTTCTAACAGGTCTTCTTCAGGTCTTTCTGTGTCAGTTCTGTAAGTTCCTGTCGAATCTGACACTGCTTCATTTACAACATCCCATCCATAAAAAAGATCTTTGTAAGGACTGCCTTCACCTGTGAAATGTGTAAGAACTTCTCTTATGTACCACTCAAGTCTCTTGTCCATTTCTTCGGCTGTCACATAATCTTTTGTCTTGTCGTAGTCAACATGGAAGAACCACTCCGGTGTCTGCGAATGCCACAAAAGAACATGTCCTCTTACCTTTATCTGTCTGTCAGGATTTGCCTCATTCCATTTAAGTATCTTATTAAGGATCTTTTCTGGATTAGTGTAATTAAGAACAGGAACTGTAATTGTTTCGCCGTTTAGTTCTGCCTCTTTTGTCCCCGGACATTTACTTACGCTATATCCAAAAAGCGAATCGGGTTTTAATTCATTTCCAAGGGTAACTGCATTAAAGTGAGTTGTTACCAGATCCCAAAGTTTTGAGTCCCAGGGCTCTTTTCCGGTTATCGCGCATCCGATTCGGCATCCCATCTTTTTTTCTACCACATCACGAAGCGCCGGAATTTCTTTTGCCACACCTTGTTGCTCTGCTGTGCTCATCGCTGTACTACCTTCTGTGTTTGATTCTGTATTTGATTCTGCGCTTGACCGCGCACTTGCCTCTTTGCTTGATTCTGTGCTGGATTCTACGCCGGATTCTGCTGAAGATACAGTTAAGCTACTCACGCTGCCGCAGGCTGATGTTGACATCATTACAGCCGCCAGAGCCATCACTGCAAGACATTTCCCCTTTACCATCAACTTTCCTCCCCGCTTTCTAGTAATCAATTTTTGCTAAATCATATTAAAGTTGACAATGTATAGCATATAGGCTACAGCCCTGACTTGCTTACCAGTTTTTGCCAGACGACATTCAGATATTGCGAATTGATTGCAAAAATTGCCCTTATTTTTTTGTGCATTATTCACAATTGGCATAGGGATGTGCTAGAATGTATTATCTAATATGAGCAGAAAAGAATAGAGAATAGCAATTTTTGAGAAGTTTTGAATATCACAAAATGTTATCATAATTTATGAATTATTCGTAAAATAGTATCTGAAATAAGAGAGGTTACAGCTATGCCGCCCAAGAAAGACCCATCAGTTAAGCTTGAATATTATCAACAGAATACCGATTACAAAACACGAGTAATGGTCAACAATGTTGAAAAACAGATTTTCCCAAAAGATAGTGCGCTTCGTATCTGGTACAACGAACTTTCATGTGACTATTCATCACATTGGCACAATGCTCTGGAAATCATTTCTCCTATTGAGAATTATTATGATGTTGAGATTGATGGCGTTTCACACCATGTAATGCCCGGCGAGATCATTATCGTTCCCCCAAGGAAATCTCACGCTCTTCATGCACCCAAGACAGGATGCAGATATGTATGCCTTTTTGACATTGACTTTTTTTCATCACTTCGAGGCTACACAAGCCTTATGCAGCTACTTCAGGAATGCATTCACATCACACCTGAAAACTATGCTCCTATATACAACGAAATCTATGACAGCTTTTCAATGATCTGGCAGGAATACTTCCAGAAAACAGAGTTCTATGAATTCTCAATTTACTCACACCTTTTCCAGATCATGACAATGCTTTCAAGATATCATCTCAGCAAGATCAATCTCTTTACTGAGAGCACTCCGGTTAAGAGGAATGAGTATTTTGAAAAGCTCAACTCTGTCATCGACTATATTGATAACAATTATGTATATGATATTACCCTTGAAGATGCTGCTGCCCTCAGCGGTTTTTCAAAGTTCCATTTTTCAAGGCTCTTCAAGGAATACATGAATTGCACTTTCTATGACTACCTGATAAATCAGAGAATCAAGGCCACAGAAGTTCTTTTGACTGATGACCGTCTCTCAATTACAGACATTGCGCTACAGGCAGGCTTTTCAAGTATTTCTACCTTTAACAGGACCTTCAAACAAAAGAAGGGCTGTACTCCTGGCGAATACCGCGCCCTCTATTCCGGTGGTCTTGGCAGAGATCGCGGAGATGTGCGAGCTAAATAAGCCTTGTGGATTGTGTATTTTTACTCACTACTCGTTGTCGTGATTTACTAAAATTCAAAAACAGATAAATGTCTCCTTTCATGCTTATTCAAAACAGTCGACATTTATCTGTTTTTTCATTTTGTAAATCATCGACGCCTGCGTATGATTCGTAAAAATACACAATCCATACTATCTATCTCTGCATTATCAGATTCGCATCCTTATCTCGTAAATTCCCATGAGTAAACCTGATATCCTTCGCCTTCGAAAACGAAGAAAACGTCATGCTTACCCTTTATTGTATCGTCAAATGTCATATGCATTGTCTCAGGCTCTTTTGTATTAAGATCTACACATATTGTTCCAATAGCATAAGATGCAGGAGTGTCTAATTTGACATAAATCTTACCAGTTCCGTTGCCTAGAGCTTTAATATCAAGCGCAGCAGCACCGGAATTTCCAAACTCAACTCCAGAAAGGCTTGTCCATGATCCGTCCTGGATTCCTGTAAGGATCATCTCTCCTGAGCCATATTTTTTAGCAACATCGCCATACTGTGTAGTCTTGATATCAGCACAGTTGCTCATGGTTACTGCAGGAATTTCTTTATATGGATCAAAGGCTTTTGTCTGGTCAACACCATGTCTTGTGCCTATGCTGGCTGTTGGCTCAAGGTCTCCGCCCAGCATCAGGCTGTCGATATTTGTGCTTCTGTATCCCTGAAGGATTCCCATTTCTTTTTCAAGAATTCTTGAATGATATGTGATATACCATTTACCGTCAAATTCAAACATGCAGTGATGGTTGTTTCCACCCTGGCCAAAGAACACCTGAGGATTCTTAAGAACGGCGTGGGCCGGTTCAAAAGGTCCCATAGGAGAATCAGATTTCATAGTAACTATCTCGCCCTGAGAAAAGCCAAGTTCTGACTCTGCCCCTGCAGGAACATCAAAATTAGAACAATATGAATAGTAGTAAACTCCGCCAATTTTGTTTATTCCTGAATCTTCAAACAGATATGGAACATTCTCGATAGGCTTTGGATCACCATCGATGCTTATCATGTCTTTCCCTAGTTTTACAACTCTTGCTGTTCCCGGATTTGAAGCTTTTTCCTTACAGGGTACTCCGCCGCCAAAATAGATATAGGCTTCTCCGTCATCGTCCATAAGTACAGCAGGATCAAAGAGCCATGTTACTTCCGCACATGTAGGCGTATCTCTTGAAATCAGTGGGCCATTTAAAGGATCTGTAAATGGTCCAACCGGGCTGTCTGCTGTAAGTACAGCGATTCCGTTTCCATTATTTGCGAAGTATAAAAAGAACTTATCCTTGCCATCTATTGTTTTGTAAGCTGCTGCCGGTGCCCATGAATTAGCTCCCCAGGATGCTGCTCCGTTTGTTCCTGCTGCATAAACTGTTCCGTGATCTGTCCAGTTTACAAGGTCGTCTGAAGACACTACATTTATAGTGTTTATGTTGCCATAAGTATTCTCTTTTACTGTTCCATCAGCATTGTAAGAGAATTTATCACCTGTCATGTAGATATAGACACGGTCTTTATATACAAGTGCATAAGGATCGGCACCAAATCTCTGAACCATAATAGGATTGTGTTCTGTAATCTTCTTGTAACTCTTCATAATCTCCACTCTATCTAAAACTTCCATTGAAATTTTCCCCGCCATCTCAGCATTCGCATAAGATGGCCTCTCTCCCTCATAATATCCGCAACCTCCAAGTAGTAACAGGGCTAAAGCCATGATAATTAGGTGTATAAGAGGATTCCCGGTTTTTATCGATTTAAACCAATGCATAGCCCTGCCCCATTGCTTCTTTAGAGTTTGTCAAAAGAAAATATAGCGAATTTAACATGTTCAAAACCACCAAAAAGTTGCTGATTTTGTTTCAGTAATTGCGGAAAGCCTCAATTTAGCAAGCTTTACGTAGTGTGTAGCAATATTTGATTGGAAGGTATGGTGGAAAAAATATAAATTACGATTAGGGTATAAACATTAATAATATGTATTGGGGAGATAATAAAATGCTTAGAAAAACACGCGTTGAAAACGGGCTTGTTAATGGCCTTCCGGGCAATGACCCGAGGGTAACTGTTTACCGAGGCATTCCTTTTGCTGAAGCACCAATTGGTGAAAATCGTTTCAGGGCTCCACAACCTTGCAAAGACTGGGAAGAACCTCTTGATGCCTTTGAATTTGGTCCTATATCTTATCAGGATACTCCTGGTACGGGAGATGGACTCTATGACAGAGAATGGCACATAGATCCTGATATTGCAAAGTCAGAGGACTGCCTTTACTTAAATATCTGGACACCGGCAAAAAAAGATGATGAGAAACTTCCGGTTTTAGTATGGTACTACGGCGGCGGTTTTCAGTGGGGATACACCGCTGAAATGGAATTTAACGGAGAAGCTCTTGCAAAAAAAGGAATCGTTGTTGTCAGCATAGCCTACAGACTTGGATGCTTTGGCTTTTTGGCACATAAAGAGATAACAAAAGAAAATCCTGACGCTCCTGCAAACTTTGGTCTTCTTGACCAGAAAGCAGGCCTTCACTGGGTTAGCAGAAATATTGCTGCTTTTGGCGGAGATCCTTCAAAAATCACAATAGCAGGTCAGTCTGCCGGCGGATCAAGTGTAATGCACCAGCTTACTCACGATGGTAACCGCGACATTATTAAAGGAGCTGCTATTTTTAGCGGTATTATCAGACATGTGAATGCAGAAGATGATATATTCAGGCCCCTTAATCTTGAACAGGCCGAGGCTCTTGGTGAGAAGTTCTTTGAATCTCTCGGAGTAAAAGACCTTGAAGAAGCAAGGAGACTCTCTTCCAAGGAGCTTCTTGACGGATACAATAGATTTATCAAAGATCATCCCAGAATGTACCCTATTGTAGATGGCAAGTTCTGCACAGGAGATCCTGTTGAAAGATTTGTTAAAAGAGATTGCGCAAACGTTCCTGTTATCTCAGGAAATACTGCAGATGAATTTACAATAAATGGAATCAGTATGGTTGAGTCCTCCGTAAAGGGCGCATTTACTGATGCTAATAAAAATGACGAGGATCAGAAGTTCTACTACTACAGATTCAATCCTGATATCCCAGGTGATGGCCACAAAGGTGATGCTTATCCCGGAACCTTCCATTCATGCGATCTGTGGTTCTTCTTTGACACGCTTGGAATGTGCCACAGACCTTACAAGGGCAGACACTTTGATCTGGCAGACCAGATGAGCAGCTATTTTGCAAACTTCGTAAAAACAGGTAACCCCAATGCAGAAGGTCTTCCTGTTTGGGAGCCTTATAAGAGCTCATCCCGTCACGAGATGGAGTTTCTCGGAAGAGGCGCCACACCAAAATTTGAGGGCGGTATAAGACAGAACAGCCGCAATCAGGCAGTCAATCCTTATCTTCCATCATGGGAATATATCCCGGACGGAGAGCCTTACGTATTTGGCGACAGAGTTTACGTATATGGATCACACGATCTGTATCAGGGTGAAACCTTCTGCCTTGGCGATTACGTATGCTGGTCAGCACCTGTAAAAGACCTTGGAAACTGGAAATACGAGGGCGTGATCTATCCAAAGACAGCTGATCCACTTAACCCTGACGGACATATGTGCCTCTATGCACCTGACGTCACAGTAGGTCCTGATGGCAGATATTATCTTTACTATGTTCTTGATAAGGTTTGCGTTGTATCTGTTGCTGTAAGTGACACTCCTGTTGGACCTTTTGAGTTCTACGGATATGTGCACTATGAAGACGGCACAAAGCTTGGCGACAAAAAGGGCGATGAGCCGCAGTTTGATCCGGGTGTATTAACTGAAGGGGATGAGACATATCTTTTCACAGGCTTCTGCGGACAAGGCGATAAGTCAAGACATGGCGCTATGCTCACTGTTCTTGATAAGGACATGCTCACAATTAAAAAAGCTCCCGAGTTTATTGCTCCCGGCAATTGCTACAGCGAAGGTACAGGCTTTGAAAAGCACGCTTTCTTCGAGGCACCTTCTATCAGAAAGCATGATGACACCTACTATTTTGTTTACTCTTCAGAAGTTATGCATGAGCTCTGCTATGCTACTTCAAAGAGCATTTACGGACCATACACCTATGGCGGTGTTATCGTAAGTAACTGTGATCTTCATATCGACAGTTACAAAAAGGCTGACGAAGCTACAGCTTATGGCGCCAACAACCACGGCAGCATTGTGGAGATTGACGGCGATTGGTATATCTTTTACCACAGACATACAAACGGAACCTGGTTCAGCAGACAGGGCTGCGCTGAAAAGATCCATTTTGAAAGCGACGGGTCCATCAAGCAGGTTGAGATCACTTCCTGCGGACTTAACGGCGGACCGCTCTCTGATATTGGTGAATATCCATCATATATTGCTTGTAACATATTCACTAATGACCATAAAATATATGTTGAAGCAAACGCCCCAAGAGTTGTACAGGAAGGCGGCGACAACACACCAAACAATGGCTACATCAAGGATATCGTCGATGGCACAACCATTGGATTTAAGTATTTTGAGTTAAATGATGCAACAGGTCTTCGCATTAAGACCCGAGCATATTTTAGCGGTACATTTGAAGTAAGAACATCTCTGGATAGTGAGCCTATATGCAGTATCAGCGCTCATGGTTCAAATATCTGGACAGCTTTCGAAAGCTCTTTTGCCAAGGTAAGCGGAACATACCCTATTTACCTTACTTACAAGGGCACAGGAAATTGCTCACTTGCTTCAATAGAAATTTTGCATTCTTGAATCAACAATTCAAGAATGCATCAACCAAGCCAATTTAAATCGACTTCGTCGATAAGGCTTGGTTGACTCTTCACTCATATACTCACGAAATCCGCAGTATATGCGGATTTCTGGAATTTAGTTCAAGATGTCATACTGATTTACAAGGAGTTTGTTATGAAAAGAAAGAAATTATTGACCCTGCCTCTTATCCTGGCTCTTTTGACAGGATGCGGGGCTCCTGCTGCACAGCCTGCTTCTGAAAATGCAGATAGTGAAGTTGCCAGCAATGGTGCGGAAACTGCTACTGAGCAGGCATCAGAAGAATCCTCAGATGCAGCGGCATCTACTACTGAAGCAAGTGCGAATGCGGCAAACGACACTTCTGCAGAGGCAAGCAGTGAATCAACAGCCGACGATGTAACTTCAAAACCAGAACCGGCAAAGGACAAATACGATATGCGAGATATCACACCTACAGATCTTGTTGCAGAGATGAAAACCGGATGGAATCTGGGAAACACATTCGATTCCTTCGGAACATCAGGAGTTGAGGCTGAGACCTACTGGGGCAATCCCAAGACAACAAAAGAGATGATCGATGCTGTCAACGAAAAGGGCTTTGACTGCATAAGAATCCCTGTGACATGGGCTGATCACTTGGGCGCAGCACCTGACTATACTATCGACGAAGCTTGGTTTGACAGAGTTGAAGAAGTCGTAAACTACGCCCTGGATGACAATATGTATGTTATCATCAACTCTCACCACGAAGAAGAGTGGAGAATTCCTGATGATGCCCACATCGATGCAGTAGATGAAGAGGTAAAAGCTATCTGGGTTCAGATTGCAAACAGATTTGAAAAATACGGCGACCACCTCATTTTTGAAGGTTTAAACGAGCCCCGAGTTAAGGGTGGTACAAATGAATGGAGCGGCGGAACAGGTGAAGGCAGAAAGTGCCTAGACAGACTTAATCAGACTTTTGTAGATGCTGTTCGTTCAACAGGTGGCAACAACGAAAAGAGACTTGTTCTCATTACAAGTTTTGCATCATCCCATGTTATTCCTACTATTGGAAGCATGAAGATTCCTGAGGATGATCACCTTGCTGTTTCAATCCACGCATATACACCTTATGACTTTACTTACTCTGCATCTGGCAATTCTTATGATACATGGGATGGTTCCCACAAGGGAGATATTGCCGGTGTAATGCAGGATCTTCAGAGAATCTTTGGAGCTAAGGGAATACCTGTACTTCTCACAGAGTATGGCGCCGAGGATAAAAACGGAAACTCTAAGGAAGTATGCAACTGGGTTACAGAATATCTTACAAGAGCCAAAAAGGCTGGCATCCCATGCTTTTGGTGGGACAACGGTCTCTTCGAATCAGGCAATGAGCACTTCGCAATCTTTAACAGAAATGACTGCTCCTGGTACAGAGAAGACGTTGCAGACGCTATAATGGCTGTATACAACGAAGAAAAATAAATGGACCATAGGAATGGACCATGGGACGGGGTTAGCGGTCCATGGTCCATTCCTTATATTCTCTCAGGATATCCAGTCCCAATAGCAGTGCTTTTTCATGTGAATCCGTTCCAAAATCTCTTGCATCGTACTCGTGGACATTTGCAAGTGAATCGGCTGTAAACAGGAATTGTCCGAAACTTGCGCCTCGCTTTCTGCAGCATGCTGCAAGAGCAGAGCACTCCATCTCTACTACGGAACAGCCCTCATCCAATCGGTACTTCACCATGTCTTTTGTCTCTCTGAAAAAGCCATCCGTAGTCCAGGTTGTGCATGTCTCAAAAGGAAGTCCGTGCTTCGCAAAAGCTTTCTCGATAACAGCCTTTGGTTCTTCGTCAAGCTCAATATACCTTGAGGGTGGAAGATAATGATAAGATGTTCCCTCTGCCCTAAGCGCCTTGGTTGGAACAAGAAAAGCATTTTCCGGTATCTTAGCCAGTACTCCGCAGGACCCTACTGCTATTACTTTCTTGCAGCCACAGCTCACCAGAGTATCCAGGACCTGTGTTGATGATGCTGCACCTATCGGGGATTGCACAAGGCAGATATCTTCATTTTCTTCGTGAAGCACATATATCTGAATGTTGTGAGATACTGTAATCAGCTCTTTTACCACTTCAGCCTTATTCTCCCTGGCATATCTATGAACCACATCTCCAAGGAAAGCAAACAGACACTTTTCAGGTAATGCTACTTCTTCCAAGTCATGATCTGGGGCGATGACCTCCGGTGAAATATCGTCATATTCCAGTATTGGTATCTCGTTTTTTATAATCATGCGTTTCCTCCTGTCTCAAATATGTTCGCCATGATGATCTCGTCTCTGTAGGTTCCGTCCTTTAGCTTGAAAGCTCTTGGATTCATCCCGTATTCCTTGAATCCCATCTTCTTGTACATGTGCCTGGCTCTGTCATTGTCAGAGAAAACTCCCAGCTCTACCTGCTCAAAGCCATTTGCTTTCGCCTGCTCAAGCGCAGTCTTCATCATAAAGCTCCCAAGTCCTATTCCTGTGTACATCAGGCGGATAGACATGCCAAGATATGCACGATGAAGATATTTTACATGTGGCCTCATGAGTGTTACTCCAAGATCTCCAATCAACTCATCGCCGATATAAGCACTTACCATGAAGTCTCTGTCACTTTCTGCAATATTTCCAAGTATCTCTTTGATTCTCTCAAGATTGAATGGACCATCTTCAGGTTCCCTCGCCATAAAATGCGTCTCAACTGAAACTGCCTCCCTGTGAAGTTTTACCTTCATTGCATCCTCAGGACCTGCACTCTTTATAGTTACCTCTCGTCCATCAGGTAAAAGAAATTTCTGCTCTTTTATTCTCATAGCCACCTCCATAAGTTTTTATATTTTTTGAAATAAAATAAGCCCCATCAAACTATCGCTTGATGAGGCCCTGTATACTATATCAGTTTGTAAGGCACTATCTATGCCTTACAAATAATCTTATCCTCATCACACATATCAAAAACAGACCCCTGAATCAAATTCACGGATGTCAAATTGACTATATTCATTGTGACGAGATTAAGTCTTATCATATTGTCTCTCTTTCTGAAAAATTATTAGTTGTTAGTATAATTGACAGAAAACTTAATGTCAACCGTTTTGTTGTTACGAAATTATTTTGATGTTATCGTCTTACCGTCAATCAATGGATACAACCAGTCATTAAGCTCACGGAATCTATAACCGGTTGATTCAGCCTTTTTGGTATTAAAACTTAGTGTATCTTCAAGACCATTATATGGGGCTTCATCCCCCTGACTACTTATCACAGCGCTTTTGCCGAGACGTTTCTCTATATGCTCAATGATATCTGAAATCTTAACGGTTTCTTTTGAACAGCCGTTTATCGGGCCTGATACAAAATGATCTGCCAGATATGCAATGAAATCACCGGCATCTTTTTCATATATAAATGCCATCTCCTTATCAAGGTCATCAACATTCATCGGCTTTTGATCTCTTATATGCTCTATATAGAAATCCAATCTTCCGGTGTAATCATTCTCACCCATAACAATCGGATATCTGACAAAAGAAATATTGGCAGGGTCCATATACTCAAATACTGCTCTTTCTGCCTGCCTCTTTGACTCTCCATAGTTCTGTATCCTATCAATCCAATTAAGTTCATATTCTTCAGCTTTAAATTCATCTTCCACAATCTCAGCGTGATCTTCAAAATAAACAGAGCATGTAGACATCTGTATATATCTGTCACATCTTACGTTTTCCAAAAGCGCCCTAACATCATTGGAACTGTAGGCAATCTTATCTATTATCAAATCAAAATGTTGTCCATCCAAAGCAGCTTTGACGCTTGCCCCATCCGTCCTATCCATTACAACATAGTCTACGGAGCCATCAAATACAGGCTTTGAATTACCTCTTGTCGCAATTGTAATTTCATGGCCGTTTTTGAGCAGGGAATTAACCATAGGTATCCCAAAATATCTCGTTCCACCAACAACAAGTATTTTCATATCATTCTCCCAGAAAATGCATAAAAGCTTTATTATCTATATAGTTTTGTATATATTCATTCGATGTCATTCCAAAATCTTCTTCAAATGACCCCTTAGAAGCAATAATACTGTCCACACCATATTTTGCTACAAGATCCGCCACTACAACCATAGCTGATTCGTAAGTAAGACGGTTTCCTACCTTATCAGTAGCTACCTTACCTCCGTATATATCATTAACTGTTCTACGACTTGCTTCTTCACGCATTTCAGTTCCAAAATACATCAAATCTGTAATGCCCAAAGCATATGTTAAACATGAATATTGATTTTGCTCATCTCCAACTTTTTCTCTTAATTTCTGATAGTTTTCTATAATGTTTTCTTCATATTGCAAAGTTCCGTCCTGTTCATAAATAGCTTTTAATTCATCATCTATAACACCCTCATCAAGCCAACTCTGATAATATTCATCCCATTGATTATGCCTGCTTACATATTCGTCCTCGTAGTCTGCGCAATAATACTCTGCAAGTCCTTCATTAAGCCATTGCTCTGTCTTAGAATATCCCAAAGTAATATGGACATACTCGTGGATGAACGAAAGCGGATGCTTAAGAACTATTACTCCATCTTTAGCCGTGGAAATATCAGACTTATCTGTCGGAATGACTTTAACATTTTTCCTAAAGCTCTCTTCGTCATAAATATCTGATTCTATAGCGATTCTTTTGCATAGCTTCTGTATTCCATCCTCTGCATCATATAACATGGAATATACATCATTAGCAGATTTCAGCCATTCAACTTCATGTATCTCCCATGTATTTCCTCCGCACACCACATAGATTGCTGTCCCCTGCTTTTCAGCTGTGGCTGATTCCACGATTTCATCAATCTCGTCAAATCTAAAATCAACGCCTGCATCAAGCACCGTAAGCCATTCACCTCGGTATTCCTTTTCAGCAAAGTCTTTATAGGAATAATTGTCCAATGCATATTTTGTAAGGTAATATGCGCAATCCCTGGACATCTGAATATCACTTTCTTTTGAATACTTCTCCGAAAAAAATAATGCAAATAAAGGGAATGTTTTTTCTTCTCTTTTTTCCAGGTACTCTATTACCTCATTCTCTGTATTGACAGGTGTATATCCAAATGCGTATTCTGAGAGTCCAACTACCTTCCAATAAGGTAAACCTGTACACTTATTAACAAATATTTCATAGAAATCGTCAGAACCGATCTCTAACTCAGTAAAATTGACCAGTCCATCTCTCTGTTCATGCCTTGTAGAGGGACCAATTGCAATCTCAATATCAAAAATGGGAACTATTACTGACAATTGCCTCCATGCATCCTTAACTTTATTTACCGACTCCTCACTTACATCATCTGACAGAAGTGTTATAGTGACATCGTCAGAGCCCCTCTCTTCAGTGATAGTGTCAGTGCTCTCAGACACATTTAAGTTTTTGTCATTATGCGCTGAACATCCGCATATAAGAATCATAATCATCAACACAATATATAGTCTTTTCATAGTCATTCCCCATTCAGCATTTGCTAATATAGTGTTCATTTTATCAAAAATTCTGAAAACTCTACAATAGCAATTCTATCTTAAATAGCATAAGCTGCATAGGATGACACCTTTAAATATTGAAGATTATCATTGAATGAGTTTTACCTAAAGCATAATGCTCTCTCTTTGTATATGCGTAAGTTGTTGGATATTAGGCAGGAACAGTAGTGGTGGCTATTTTCAAGCATGTGAAGGGCTTTATGGCCGCAGTTTCCAATACAAGAGTGCGAAGAAAACGAAAATTCTATTTTGGGCACATAAGCCTGATTTCAAACTTACAACATCCATTGCCAGGATTTTTGATTCGTTAGTTTGGGCATATACGGCTTTTTATGAAGTTACAACATCCAATAATTGATAATACTTTGTTTCATTTCACTCATCTAATGGATGTGTAAATCCATTTTTTCACGTATATGCCCATTTTCACTTCCTGAAAATTTGCCGATGGATGTGTTAACTTGAAAAAATAGCTATATGCCCGGAACGACATTTTTGTCTATGAAAATTCCGATACTTCTGGCAGAGGTACGGATAAGAATGCTGATAGAGTGTCATCTTATCCGTAAAATCGGTCAATATAAGCTTCATTTCCCGCGTGGCATACGGATAAGACAGCATACATCGTGCAATCTTATCCGTAAAATGAAAGATCATTGAGCAAAAAATAACCATATTGTACGGATAAAAATAAAGAATGGTGCTGGAATTATCCGTATGACAGGATGAAAAGGAGAAAATCTATAAGCAGTGAGTGGACTTCAAAAAACAATATATGCCAAAAAACTTTCCAATGTGAGCACGCTTGCATTGGAAAGCTTCGGCCATACATCCTTGAAAATAGCCGCCCCTACTGTTCCTGGAGTCAGAGCCCGAGGCAATAACACCCAGCCACACCGAAGGTGCTCGCCATTGACGGGTTCTGAGGGAAACGCTACAATGCTGAATCCGACGGTGAGATAATATCTACTGTTCCCATCATCCTCACCGTCGGCTCGCAGACCAAGGCGTTTTCCTTAGGTTCAGTCAATGGTGGCGTACGGAGCCGATTACCTACCAATTTCTTACAAGTTATTCAGAGCAATACTTACGCATATACAAAACGCAAGTATTTTGGTATTAGCATAAAACTTAAAAGCCGCCAGAGGCTAAGCTCTGACGGCTTTAGTTATTAGTTATATTTACTTTCCTGTCCGGAGGAACCGATTCTTACGAGAGCTCTGTAGAGCTTGGCTTCTGCACGGATACGTGTTTCTTTATCAAGCTGCTGATTCTTAAGAGTTTCTTCAGCTTTTGCCTTGGCAGCTTTAGCACGATCAACATCGATGTCTTCGCTCCACTCCCACGTAGTAGGAAGAACTCTGACTTCTCCGTTCATAACCGAAAGCATTCCACCGATACAGGCAGCCTTTCTTTCCTGGCCGTCGTCCATGGTCACTTTGGCGGTTCCCATACCAATAGCAGTACAGTAGTTGGTGTGGCGGGCAAGAATCTCCACATCACCATCTATTGTACGGAGCAGTATTTTCTGAACTTCGCCTTCAAATTCCAGACCATCCAGGGACACAACCTGTAAATGATAAGAAGTGGACATAGGTTACTCCTTTGCTATTACTTGTTAGCTTTTGCTTTCTCGAAGACTTCATCAATAGTTCCTACAAGAAGGAATGCACTCTCAGGAAGATCATCGCACTCACCATCAAGGATCATCTTAAAGCCTCTGATTGTCTCTTTAAGAGGAACGTATTTTCCGGGAAGACCTGTGAACTGCTCAGCAACTGAGAAGCTCTGTGACAGGAAGTTCTGAACCTTACGTGCTCTGTAAACAGTAAGCTTATCCTCTTCTGAAAGCTCATCCATACCCATGATAGCAATGATATCCTGAAGTTCACGGTATCTCTGAAGAACCTGCTGAACTCCTTTAGCTACTTCATAGTGTTCCTTTCCTACAATATCAGGAGAAAGGATACGGCTTGTTGAATCAAGAGGATCAACAGCAGGGTAAATACCCTTAGAAGCGATATCTCTTGAAAGAACGGTTGTTGCATCAAGGTGTGTGAATGTTGTAGCAGGAGCAGGGTCTGTAAGGTCATCGGCAGGCACGTATACGGCCTGAACTGATGTGATTGAACCCTTCTTGGTAGATGTAATACGCTCCTGAAGAGCACCCATTTCTGTAGCCAGTGTAGGCTGATAACCTACGGCTGAAGGCATACGTCCAAGAAGCGCTGAAACTTCTGAACCAGCCTGTGTGAAACGGAAGATATTATCAATGAATAAAAGCACATCCTGATTTTTAACATCACGGAAATACTCAGCCATTGTAAGTCCGGAAAGACCTACTCTCATTCTGGCTCCCGGTGGCTCATTCATCTGTCCATAAACCAGGGCAGTTTTGTCAATAACTCCACTTTCCTTCATTTCTCCGTAAAGGTCATTACCTTCACGAGTACGCTCACCAACACCGGTAAATACTGAAATACCACCGTGTGCCTTAGCAACGTTATTGATAAGCTCCATGATAAGTACGGTCTTACCTACTCCGGCACCACCGAACAAACCAATCTTACCACCCTTAGCATAAGGGCAGATAAGGTCAACTACCTTAATACCTGTCTCAAAGATTTCTGTAGCAGGAACCTGATCCTCATAAGCAGGGGCAGGACGATGGATTGCCCATCTCTCTACTCCTTCAGGTGCAGGCTGATTATCTACAGGTTCTCCAAGAAGGTTGAAAATTCTTCCTAAGCACTTGTCACCAACCGGTACAGTGATTGGGCTTCCTGTGTCTACGGCATCAACGCCACGAACAAGTCCGTCTGTTGAGCTCATGGCTACGCAACGAACTACGTCATCGCCAACCTGCTGCGCAACTTCTGCAACAAGTTTGCGATCCTCGATCATAATCTCTATGGCATTGTGAAGATCTGGAAGCTCACCCTCTTTGAAGCGGATGTCAAGTACAGGACCTGTAACCTGAATTACCTTTCCAACATGATTTTCACTCATTGTTAAACTCCTTAAAGTATTGTTTTGTTAATTCCAGAATCTGCGGAAGTTCTGCTCTCGCGGTACTGTTACTAGTCAGAGGAAGTTCTGCTCTCAGCTGCAGAGCAGCTTCGACAGAACAAGCTAGTACACCAAGCTCGAAAATACCTCGCTAGATATAAATCGGATGTTCTGCTCTCGTGCTTCGCACTCGCCAGAACAAGCTTCACACTAAGCTCGATTATCATCTCGCTAAGTGTTCAGCTTTCCGCTCCAGCAACAATCTCAGTAATTTCCTGAGTAATGCTTGCCTGACGGGCTCTGTTATAGTAGAGGCTCAAGCTATCGATCATCTCTTCTGCATTGTCTGTAGCTGCCTCCATAGCTGTTCTACGAGCGGCAAGCTCTGATGCATAAGAAATGTTAATACTTGAATACAGAATTCCAGCAAGATACTCTGGAACAATCTCATTAAACACTGTCTCACTGTCAGGCTCATACAATATCAGGTCTTTGGCTTTACCATCGCTTTCCACATTTTCAGATTTAAGATCTGAAAGCGGAAGAAGTGATGATGAGGTAGGCACCTGAGAAAGCATGGACACGAAATTCGTGTAGCACAGGAAGACATGTCCGAAACCGTCACCGCCATACGATCCGCAGATAAGCTTGGCTACCTGGAAACAGTCTGAAATGTTTACCTTGGCAACTTCGGCGTATTCCTCTGTGAGGATAGGCACATTTCTATGCTTAAAGAACTCCACAGATTTTTTACCGATAGGGAGAACTGTTACATTGTTCTTATCCTTGATCTCAGCTTCAACAAATTTAAACAGGTTGGAGTTGTAGCCGCCTGCAAGACCTCTGTCTCCGGCAATTACAACATACAGCCATCTATCATTTCCACTCTTGGTGTAGATTGAACGGAAATCATTGTTTCCGTTGGCTATATCTGTAAGTGTTGCAAGCATTGTCTCAAGATAAGGCTTTGAATTATCAGCTTTCTCTTTAGCTTTACGAAGTTTTGAAGCTGCTACCAGCTGCATAGCCTTCGTTATCTGCATTGTGCTCTGGACGCTTTTTATTCGGAGTTTAACAGCTTTCATTGATCCAGCCATTTAGTTTTCCTCCTGATTATTTTCTCTTTAAAAAGTTTTCAGTATAAGCGTTCAGTGTCTCTTTAAGCTTAGCTTCTGTTTCAGCCTCAAGCTTTCCAGTCTCACGGATCTCACGCATAGCTGCGATTCCGGTAGGATTGCTATCAAGGAATTCATAAAGTCCGGCTTCATACTCTGCAACATCAGAAGCAGCAACCTTGATAAGGATATTGTTGACAACAGCATAAAGAATAGCTACCTGCTTTTCTACAGGAACAGGCTGATTCTTGTCCTGCTTAAGAACTTCAACAATACGTTCACCTTGAGCAAGACGTGCCTTGGTATCCTCATCCAGATCTGAACCGAACTGAGCGAAACTCTGAAGTTCACGGTACTGTGAATATACAAGTTTAAGTGTACCGGCAACCTTCTTCATAGCCTTGATCTGAGCATTACCACCAACTCGGGATACTGAAATACCAGGGTTAACCGCTGGCATGATTCCTGAGTGGAAAAGCTCTGTCTCAAGGAATATCTGTCCATCTGTGATGGAGATAACATTTGTAGGAATGTACGCTGATACATCACCTGCCTGTGTCTCGATGATAGGAAGGGCTGTAAGTGAGCCTCCTCCATTTTCTTCTGAGAGTTTGGCAGCTCTTTCAAGAAGTCTTGAATGCAGATAGAAAACGTCTCCAGGATAAGCTTCACGTCCCGGTGGTCTTCTGATCAGCAAGGAGAGTGCACGGTAAGCTACGGCATGCTTGGACAAGTCGTCGTAGATACAAAGCACGTGTTTTCCTTTATACATGAAGTACTCACCCATAGCACAGCCTGTGTATGGTGAAATGTACTGCAGTGGGCTTGGTTCTGAAGCTGTAGCTGCTACAACGATTGTGTAGTCCATAGCTCCGCCCTTTTTAAGGTCTTCAACAAGAGCTGTTACTGTTGAACGTTTCTGTCCGATAGCAACATAAATACAGATAACATCCTTGCCCTTCTGGTTAAGGATTGTATCGATGGCAATTGTTGTCTTACCTGTCTGTCTATCGCCAATGATAAGCTCACGCTGACCTCTACCGATAGGGATCATTGAATCGATAGCCTTAATACCAGTCTGAAGAGGCTCCTTAACCGGCTGTCTGGCAATGATACCAGGAGCTGGTGATTCAACTGGTCTGAATTCTGTTGTTTCGATTGGGCCTGCTCCGTCGATTGGCTGACCAATGGCGTTAACAACACGTCCAATCATTTTTTCTCCTACAGGAACAGATACGACTCTTCCTGTACGCTTAACGGTCTGTCCTTCGCTGATTCCTACATCCTCGCCGAACAAAACCGCAGATACTACTGTTTCCTCGAGGTTCTGAGCCATTCCGAATGTACCATTCTCAAACTCCAAAAGCTCACCTGACATACAGTTCAAAAGTCCGCTTACACGTGCGATACCATCACCAACTGTAAGAACTGTACCAGTCTCGTTCTGAATAATTGCATTCTGATAATTCTTTATCTGGCTTCGAATGACCTCGGATATTTTTTCTGGTTTTAGTTCCATATTTTCCTCCGACCATTTTTATTTTTTGATAACACCCCGAATTGCTCCGTTGCATGCAACTTTCGCAATTCTTCATACATTCGGAATCCGTGCTATTGCACTACTTCCTCATGTATTTGCATGTCGCAAGTACTCAATGCTCATTGTGCAAGCACACTCGCATTTATTACTGCGACATTTGTGTTATCAAATTACTGTCTCGTCGACTCTTCTGCGAAGCTCGGATAACCTGCCCTTTACTGTTCCGTCAAAGAGCTGTCCCTCAAGATCTACTCTCACGCCACCAAGAACGCTGCCATCAACCTTCTGTCGTAGCAATACTTTCTTGCCGCTTATATTCTCAAGTTTTGCCCTGAGAAGTGAAAGCTGAGAATCATCTAAGGCTACTGCCGTAGTAACAAGGGCATCAGCAATGCCGTGTTCCTCGTTGTAGCATCTTCTGTATCTCTTTTGACATGCAGAAAACTCTCTTAAAATTCCCTTCTCAATGAGAATCTTGATGAAGTTTAAAAGGTACTCCTGGCAACCATCACCAAGTGCCTGGTCAACCAACTGAAGTCTTTCCTTCTTTGGGACTGAGGGTTCCGAGAGGAGTGTTACATAATCCGGATTCTCTTTGAAGATTCCGTTAATTACCTCCATTTCGCCCAATATTTCATCCGATAGGTTTGATTCCGCTGCCAGATCATATAGGCTCTGCCCATAAAGATCTCCAGCTTTACTCATAGTTTCTCCTTCGTCGAAACTCTGATTCGCATGCCATTTAAGTTGCCTTCGGCAAGGGCATGCTCACCCTTGTTTCACTTTCTTACGTCCTCAGCAGTAAATGCTTCGGACTGTTTCTATTTTTTCCTTCGTCGAAACTCTGATTCGCATGCCAACAAATTTGCCTTCGGCAAGGGCATGCTCACACTCGACTCACTTTCTTACGTCCTCAGCAGTAAATGCTTTCGGACTGTTTTTT
This sequence comes from Butyrivibrio proteoclasticus, assembly GCF_900115735.1. Lineage (GTDB taxonomy): Bacteria > Bacillota > Clostridia > Lachnospirales > Lachnospiraceae > Butyrivibrio > Butyrivibrio proteoclasticus_B. The sequence continues at coordinate 56,947 of NZ_FOXO01000006.1, read as the reverse complement.
GTCTCTTAATTTATGCTCCAACTTGATTGATGAACTCATCAATAAGTTTCTTATGATCGGCTTCATTGATTTCTTTTTCAACAACTTTGCCTGCAATATCCATTGCAAGTGAGCCAATCTCGTCTTTGGCCTCGTTGACCGCCTTTTTCCTTTCCTGCTCAATATCAGCAGCCGCCCTGGCTTTGATGCCTGCTGCCTCTTCCTGTGCCTCTTTTACAAGGGCATCAGCTTTGTTCTGCGCCTCTTTCTGCGCGTCAGATACAATCTTCGCAGCCTCAGCATGAGCACTGGTCAGGCTATCTTCGTATTGATCTTTAAGAGAATCGGCTTCTTCCTTGGCCTCTCTAGCTTCCCTGATTGTCTTATCAGCAAGATTTTTTCTCTTTTCAAGAATCTCATTGATAGGCTTGAAAAGAAACTTCTTTATCAGGAACATCTGAATGAACAAGTTGATTATCGTTGCGATAAATGTCCAGGGAACCAATGTAACCAGCTCCTGCGTGTTCTCCGCAGAAAGCATCATTAGAGCCTGTAATTGCATATATATATTCTCCTTTTAAAAAATTAGAGATTAGTTTAAGTATCCCATGAACATTCCAGGTGCTACGAAGATAAGAAGAAGACCTGTAACGAAACCATAAATACCGGTTGTCTCAGCAACGGCACAACCAAGAAGCATAGTACTTGTTACATCGCCCTTACACTCAGGCTGACGTCCAATGGCCTCAAGAGCCTTAGAAACAGCAGTTCCTTCACCAATACCAGGTCCGATACCAGCTATCAGTGCGCATCCAGCACCAATACCGCATCCTGCAAGTGCAATACCTTTTGCTAAAATCTGAAAATCACCCATGTTTTTTGCCTCCTAAAATATGGTTTTTTGATTTAAATAATTTTTCAATATTTAGTTTTTAATTTATGCTTAGCCTTCTTCTGCCGCATTGGCGATATACATTACGGTCAGCATACAGAAAATGAATGCCTGCATACATCCTGAGAACCAGTCAAAATATACGCCTGTAATTGCCGGAATACCTACGCTAAGAATTGGAATATTGGATAAGAATTTTCCAACCACTCCGGGAATGAGTCCGAAAAGTGCTGCGGACGCAAGTCCCAAAGCCCAATAGATAAGTCCGTCGATTACTACGCCCGAAAGAATATTTCCAAAATGACGGCAAGCCATACTAACCGGTGTAGCAAGCTCTGACAGAATATTGAATGGTGTCATTACTGCTATAGGCGTTGTGAATCCCTTTAAGTATCCGCCAACTCCATTGGTCTTGATCTTAGTAGCTGTTATCATGATGAAGACAACTACTGCCCAACCGGCTTCTGTCGATAAGTCTGCTGTAGGACTACGAAGTCCCACAAGGCTGATAAGATTTGATATCACACTTGTGGCAAAAAGAGCTGACACAAATGGTATCAATTTATCAAACTTATTGCCTCCAGTATTGTTACGGACAAAATTATTGCCCATTTCCACAAGCATTTCTGCAAATGCCTGTCGTTTGGAAATATTCTCAATGCGTAGGTCTCTTGTGAGGAAGATACACAACCCTGTGATAATTATCATTACAAGCCAGCTGACGATTAGCGTCTCTGTAATATTGAAGTCACCAAGAATCGGAATTCCTGTGTGGATTGTATAGTATATCTTCGGTCCAACGACTGAGAAATCATTACTCATATCTTCGCCTTCAACCTCCTTTCCCCGCAGACAAGATCCCGCGTAATTTGATTATAATGCTCGGGACGAAAAGCGGTGCAATTCCTGAAGCCAGGTTAAATACCGGCAAGACAATAGCAAGTATCACCCACAGGAACTGGAGCATAGTCCTATATCTATAGCTTACGCTCATAGTCCTTCTTGCTCTCTCTTCATCCTCTATAGATGCAACTTTTTGCACAGATACTGCCATCCAGAAAAAATTTCCGACAGCTACAATATAGCCTCCTATTCCTCCTAAAATGACCTTTATATCAAATGGTGCCCAACTTGGAACAACCATGTGCAAAACATAAAACACAACATATACCACAAGAACCCCAACTGCTGTTCCTGCTGCAATTATCCCCGTTTCTTTCTTAACAGCATCCTGTAATTTCATACTTTCCTAAATCTCCTGTCAATAAAAGCCTCAGAAGTGCTTATTAAAAAAGACTTCTGTGCTGTTTTTTTCTTTTTTCTTTTTCTCTTCTCTGTGAATTACTGCCAGATAAACCTTATAAGCAGTTGTCATAGACCCCCCCAGGCCCAAAATGAACCCCGGTATATAAACCCAGGCACCGACTGAAAGTCTGGTGCATAAAAGATAACAGACAAAAAGGCACATAAGAAGTGGCATAAGGAGCGATAGACCTAGTTGCCCAACCATAGCAAATTGACTTAATATTTCTGACATTCGCTTTGCCTGCATATCCGGCTGATACCCCTTCCCGCTTTTATCGTAAAACCGTATATTGTTAGTGAAACAAATGGTATAACAAGTTAATAATACACTTTTTGCCTTTTTTTCTCAACCTTGTTAGGCAATTTAACTATATATTATATTATTATCAAAAATAAGCCGGATACCGCGTAAATTCTATGAATTTAGCGGCTCCGGCTACAATATTTATAAATATTTTATCAAAATTTCGGTTATTGTTCTTTAAATTTTAAACTGGTTGATGAGCCCTTCAATTGCATCTGATGAGTCAGATACCGCAGCAGCACTACTATCAACACCCTTTGAGTTAACAGCTACCTGCTCAGCACTTGTAGCAAGTGTAGTAGCTGTAGCGCTGACTTCCTGAGTACTTGCTGACTGCTCTTCTGAAATTGCTGCCATAGAAGTTGCAATCTCATCAACATTACCAACTTTGGCAATCATATCGCCAACAATGTCGCTTGCTTCGTCAAGACTTCTGAAGATTTCTTCAAATGTAGACCCTGCTGTTGTAACAGCCTCCATGTTGGAGCTGATTTCTTCCATATTTGTCTTGGACTTATCTGACAGATCCTGAATCTGTGATGTGATATCTTTAATGATCTCTGCAATCTGAGTAGTTGACTCAGCACTGTTATTGGCAAGCTGTCCAATCTCTGTTGCAACAACTGCGAAGCCTTTTCCTGCTTCACCGGCTCTGGCTGCCTCGATAGAAGCATTAAGTGAAAGGAGGTTAGTCTGCTCAGCGATTGAAGTTATCATTTCTATGATAGAGTTGATCTTATTAGCAGATTCTCCTACATCTCCAACAACTCTGTTCATATCTTCCATAGAAGATGAGATATTTGTCATTCCTGTCTGGACAGCTTCCATATCTCGCTGTCCTTCTTTTGCCTTTGTTACCAAGCTATCCATTGTATCCTGAGTCTGATGGCTCTTGTCAGTAAGGTTACTTACTTCCTGCGCAAGTGTTGTTGCCTGATTAGCAAGCTCTGTAACAGCGTCCGCCATATCGTCCATAGCACCCTGAATCTGCTGCATTGCCTTACTCTGTTCATCTGCCTGCTCATTTAAGTCGCTGGATGCATTCTTGGAGTTAGTTGCTTCTGAAGCCAACTTATCCGTAACATTTTTAAGTTCCGACAAAGTATCTCGCATTTGGTTGACATAGTTGAACATGTTGTTGTTCATTACGCCAATTTCATTTTCGTTTTCTCCGCCTTTTTGGATATCAACAGTAAAGTCTCCATTTGCGATTCTTGTAATGTTGTCTGTAAGGCTGCTTACCGGCTTTGTTATCATCTTATTGATGATAATGTACATTACAACACCAATAGCTATTATCATTATCAGGGCTATAAAAACTGTTATTGCTATAAATCTATAAAGAGATGCCAAAACATCAGATACTTTAGTAAAGGATACAAGATACCAGGTTGTTCCTGTTACGTTATTGAATGCAACGTAGTAATCTGTGCCGTCTGTTCCATGAATTGTCTTTATTTCACTAGTTCCACCTGCAGATACAATCTGCGCAACTTCCTGTATAAAAGAATCATTTGGATACTCAGATACATCTTTTCCTATCTGGTCTTCTGCAGGAGATGCGATCATTGTAGTTCCTGAAAACATCATTGTTGAACCTGTTCCAAGAGGCTTAAACGCACTTGTCTCACTTGAAACATCGTTAAGGAACACATCAGATGAAATTACGCCGGATCTTCCATCTTTCAGAGTAATCTTTCTTGATATGGCCGCTACCATCTCACCTGTACTAAGGTCAACTGAAGGTGGATTCAATGTCATTGTGCTGTTAGCACTACCATATGTATACCATGGTCTTGTTGTAGGGTCGTATCCTGCATCGGGAACCCATCCGGATATATCAATATAATCTTTATTGGAAAGTCCAATATAGAAACCTGTGTATGTCTCAGAAAACTGTGACTTCGTGTACTGATAGGCATCAATTAGCTCCTGATCATTTTCAAAAGTGTTATTCTGCACGCTGTCTGCAATTCCATCAAAATAAACTTTGATGCTCTCAATTGTCCCGCTAATCTCAGCAGCATTAGCTCTTGCTTCCTGAGCAAGTCCATTTGTAGCCTGCTGCTCAATTACCCCTTTTGCCTGTATTGCAATAAATACTGTAACAAATGCAATGGCTGCCATCACCATAGGTAACATCACAAGCAAAAGCTGAGCACTAATACTTTTTCCTTGTCTTTTTGCTTTCTTACTATTACCTGACATATCTGCCTCCTTATCTGAAAATGTCACAATAATAGTATACAAAGCAATAATTAACGAAATATAAATTGAATCTATTTTTATTATTAAATAAAAGCCTAGAAAAAATGCGGCTTTACGCCGCATTTAGAATTGAATCTTTATTCATGCAAATAAACTTTATATGGTCCAAAATCATACTCTTTAAAATCAAGTTCAATTAGTGACTCTCTCTCACTATCCTCAGGAAGGTACATCACATAATTACAAGCTGTATCATATGGCTCAGGAGCCCAGAAACTGTATTTTAATCCATCTCCATTGTTGCCATATTTGTTGTGATCGTACTCGTATGGCGAAATTTCTTTTGCCCAAAGATAATAAATATACGCTTCATTAGCACCACCCACGTAAGTAAGCCTTGATTTCACACTTTCCGGTTGGCTATCAAGGAAGTTATACACATCAGTAGGGTCTTCTGCAAAAAGTCTCTGTGGATAAACAGTATCTGCATATTTATTAAAATAGAAATCAACAAACTGAACACCCTTTATCAGGTAGAGCGCCATAAGACAAACAGCAAGGGCAGTTGACGCAAATTTCTGCCTGTTTCTTGCAAAAAGAAATTCTATAGTCGCTACAATAAAGAATGCCAGGCCAAAGAATGCACTGTTTATCCTGTATGTTGTAACACCCTGTATGAACAATCCAAAAAGGAGTACTGAAAAAGTATAGATAAGGATAACACTTTCAAATCTTATCTTCTTTTCGCGAACACTTTTTACAAGTCTTGTCAGCGTAAGAAGCCCACCAAACGCTATAACAGGAAGGGAGAACATATAAAGCGCTCCGAACTGAGGAAATGAATCAAAATCAGTATTATCAGCCCTGAAAAGGCTGTCAAAAGTCCAGCGCAGATTTGGCTTAATCTGATCAAAGACAATGTCATCAAGTCTGTAATTTAAGACAATAGGAATTGTCATAGGCCCGATATGTATTGCCGGAAGTCCGTATATATTCACAATCTGCAAAAGTACCTGCGGAATGGCAAAAATAATAACCGGAACCGCAAAAGAAATTATGGAACTAATCGCGACTTTTTTCCTTGCTGCAATGAGATAAATCACCAAAAAGAGGTAGAACAGCGGAAGTACAACATCGCTGAGAGCATATGAATAAAAGGTTATTCCTGTCACTGTTCCAAGAACAACAAAGCAGATTTTTTTCCCATAGTTCTCGTCTCTAAGACAATATTCCAAAACGTTTAGCATGATGACGCTGAGCCCAAGCATCAGATTACAGTCAAGAGCTATTCGCCCTGCCTGGGTAAAATATGGTATTGCAAGGAAGATAAACAGATAAATGAGACTGGCTCTTTTACCTGATACTATGCGGACAAGGCGCCATCCAAAGATTCCTGCAAGCATTGAAAAAATCATTGAAGGCAGTCTTAACATAAGCGGAGTAAAGCCACCTACAAGAATAAATGGAACTGTCAGATAACAATATAATGCGCTCTGTCCACCTCCATAATTACTTAGATACATCGGAAAACGGTTAAGATATCTGTCTACACCAAAATGAGCTATGCACCAGGAATCATACCCCATGCCTATCTCATCCACATGTAGTCCCCTTGGAATATCGCTAAGTTTATACAATCTGATGATAAGCGCCAAAAGCAGCATGGCCGCGGAAACTACTATATAGAAATATTTTGAGTCTTTTATTTTCTTAAAAGTTGAAATCATTTTTCCCCCAAAAAGTATAATGTAAAAAAGAATGTCGCTTGCGACATTCTCGCGCCGAGCGCGGTTGCATTTATGCAACATCTTCCAATCGCGCGAGTGCGCATCCTTAGCGGAGCGATTTTTTTATAACATAGGAAGCAATTTCCTATGTTATAAAAAAGCACCATCACCATTATATCAGTGACAGTGCTTTTGTTCATCATATTATCAAGCTTCGTCTTCTGTCTTTGTAACAGCAATATGGAGCTCTTCAAGCTGTTTGTCTGTAACGTATCCGGGAGCGCCCATCATAATATCCTGTGCATTCTTGTTCATAGGGAAAGGAATAATCTCGCGGATTGAATCCTCACCTGCAAGAAGCATTACCATACGGTCTACACCAGGAGCAATACCTGCGTGTGGCGGTGCACCATAGCAGAATGCATTGTACATAGCAGGGAACTTAGCCTTAACATCTTCCTCTCCAAGTCTTACCATCTCGAAGGCCTTAATCATGATTTCAGGATCATGATTACGAACAGCACCTGATGAAAGCTCTACACCATTACATACAAGATCATACTGATCAGCAGTGATTGAAAGAGGATCTATTTCACCTCTCTCTGCCTTAAGAAGTGTCTCAAGTCCACCTGAAGGCATTGAGAATGGGTTGTGGCAGAACTCAAGCTCTCCTGACTCCTCACCGATCTCATACATAGGGAAGTCTACGATCCAACAGAATGCATACTGCTCTTTATCCATATGTCCGGGAACAGCAGCACCGAATGTCTTAACGATAACGCCTGCTGTCTTCTGAACTGCACCAAGTTTTCCGCTTGAAAGAACTACGAGGTCTCCAGCCTTAAGTGAAAGAGCTGAAACAACTGCATCCTTAATAGGTGCAACAAATTTGGAAATACCACCAACAAGCTCTCCGTTCTCATCCATTCTGAACCAATAAGCCTTATTCCCTGACTGAACTTCTACATCAGCGATTGTCTTGTCAATGAACTTTCTGCTTTCCTTGAAATCAGAAATAACTACAGCTTTAATCCTTACATTTGTATCGCTGCCGTCCTCTGCCTTTGTTGCAAAAGGTCCAAAGCCGCAATCAGCCAGACTTTCTGTAACGTCATCAACTGTAAGATCTATACGAAGATCAGGCTTATCTGAACCATATTTCTCCATAGCCTCAAGATATGGAATTCTCATAAATGGAGCGCCTGACGCACGGTTGTATGTACCATACTTAGCAAAAATAGGAGGAAGAACATCCTCTAATACTGCAAATACGTCTTCCTGAGAAGCGAAAGCCATCTCCATATCAAGCTGATAGAACTCTCCCGGGCTTCTGTCCCCTCTTGCATCCTCATCTCTGAAGCAAGGTGCAATCTGGAAGTAGCGGTCAAATCCTGCTGTCATAAGGAGCTGTTTAAACTGCTGTGGAGCCTGTGGAAGTGCATAGAACTTACCAGGATGCTTTCTTGCCGGTACAAGGTAATCTCTTGCTCCCTCAGGAGATGATGCTGTAAGGATAGGAGTTGTTATCTCCAAGAATCCATGCTCTGTCATAGCCTGGCGAAGAGCTGCAACAACGTTGCATCTGAGAATAATATTCTTTTTAACTTCAGGGTTTCTAAGATCCAGATATCTGTATTTAAGTCTTGCTGTCTCATCTGCTTCTCTTGAATGATTTATCTCAAATGGAAGCTCGTTGTAACGACAACGTCCAAGAACAGTAATGCTTTCAGGAACAACTTCTATGTCTCCTGTTACCTGTTTAGGGTTCTTGGAACTTCTCTCTCTTACAACACCCTTTACTGAAATAGTTGATTCCTTATTAATGGCCTTAGCTGTCTTAACCATCTCTTCTGTCTCAAGGACGATCTGTGTTGTGCCATAGAAGTCTCTTAAAACTACAAAACCAAGTCCGCTTCCAACTTCACGCATGTTCTCGAGCCAGCCAACAAGAGTAACGCTCTCGCCGACATTTTCCATGCGCAGCTCACCACAGTTATGTGTACGTGATTGCATCATACTTATGTACTCCGTTTCTATATTTTTAAAATGTAACACAAAAAAATAGTTGTGCGTAATTTTGAAAAAATCCAATACTACGCACAACATTTTAGACTATCATCGTAATAGTTTCAAGGTCTTTTATTTTACCTTGTTTCCACCCCATTCAACTACTGTAAATCCATTTCTCTCAGCTCCCTCGATATACTGTGGATTAATCTTCACAAATCTGTCTGTCGGATACCACGCCATAAATACTCTTATAACTGTATCAGGTTCAGGAGAAACTGTAAGTTTAGCGCCATTTTTGTATGTATCAGTTTGGAAACTGACCATATTATATGGGTTGCCTTCCATCATAGGAAGCCAGAAATCAATAAACTCTTCTGTTTCTGCATCGTTAAGTCCAAGAGCATGAAGCTTTTCATCAAGAAACGCTCTTGTATCAGCCCCCGCTACACAGAATCCTGAATAAAAATCATAGGAGAAATTAGGATCGCCTTCCCAGAAAAGGTAGTCATACTGCTTGCCCTCAAAAGTTATCTTTCCATCAGCATTTGCAGTAACATTCCAGGTATTCTCCGCATTAAATTCAGGAATAAGCTCAACTATATTTCCATCATAATCAAGATTTACTGAGATTTCAGTATTATCTTCTGTCGGATACAGATATATTACCGGTTTAAGATCACGACCGGTGACTTCTGTTTTCCAATAAGACAGGCCAACGCCCATTATCAAAAAACTGATTAATAAAACACCCACAATACTCTTCTTACCCATAAAGCAGTACCTCCTATACATATTTATATTATATGCCATTTTCACAAAAATTCAAATGCTAAAATGCAGATTTTTAGCAGATTTTTATAATGTTTCATCATTATTTCCCATAAAAAAATCAAAACACAATATATTCACCTGAAACTTATTCATCCCACAAAATATAGCAGAAAATTAATATCGTTATTTCGCTTATTTTTTGAATATTTATTGCCGATACAATTATTGAAAGCACGGACGCATCATATTGCATGGAAGCTAACCACAAACACTAAATTAAGGAGAGACTTTTACATGGTAATCCAGCACAATATGACTGCGTTGAATTCCAACAGGCAGCTCGGAATAATGCACAACACTAAAGCCAAGTCTTCAGAAAAACTGACTTCCGGATACAAGATAAATCGTGCGGCAGATGATGCAGCAGGTCTTGCTATCAGTGAAAAAATGAGGCGGCAGATACGCGGTCTTACACAGGCTTCTGAAAATGTGCAGGACGGGATTTCCTACGTCCAAGTAGCTGATAGTGCGCTTGCTGAAATAGATCTCATGCTTGCCCGTATGACGCAGCTATGTGTTCAGGCTGCAACAGATACTCTCACTGTTGATGACAGAGACGCAATTGATAAAGAAATCCAACAGATAAAAATGGAATGTAACCGAATTTTCCATGTTACAAGTTTTAACGATAGACCAATTTGGGACGAAAATAATATGAGTCCTATAGTAATAGGCACAGAAAGACGTCCTATTTTTACATCAAGCGTAAATGGTGTGGGCCAAATAACTGAAAAAAACAGGGCAGCCTGGCCCAATGATAATAATTTCCATTTCGAAGCAACTAGCGATGGCGTGAAAATAAAGTGGAAAGGCTTTGACGGAACTGAATATGAAAGCAAGGAAATCAAATGGCCTTCTGAGAATGAATTACGTCAAGGTTTTACCGTAAAAGTAGATGAAACCAGTATGGACTATTCTGTGTATCCGGATGCCAGCAACATAAATCCCAGTTACACTTTTAAGCTTGACAGAGATGCCACTCTGGACATGCTGATCAACAACCTGAATAAAAAATCAGCATATGTTTCATCAAGCTACTCTGTAAGAGGTACTGTTAAAGGCGATACCGGATCATCATCTGTCAGCGGAACATGGCAATACTTATCCGGATTACTGTATCGCAATAATGCTCTAGGTGCTGAAGATAACATGATTCCCGAAAACGGAGGTAATAACCGACAACAAACCAATGTCGCTGATAAATTATCTTTTTCTTTTACCTTCGGAAAAAATGACAATACCAGGCCAAATCCTCCCGACAGCTTTTCTGCCGAAGTAAAATCTACCGGTTCAGTATCTGCAAACAGTTATTCCAAAGATGAGCGCATACGAGGAATCTGGTGGAATTATAATACCAATAGCTCTCTCACTCATTTGATCAGTCAATCTTCAACAGATAGTAACAATCTTGAAAACGCAGTAAGAAGAGCATTTGGCCCACATGAGAATCCATATACACATGAAAAATATGATTTAACTGCTTTTGGAGGAAATATCTCTATTACACTGGGAACATCCTCTCTTGAAACACTGACTTACGGTACAAATGGCTCACAAATCTCGAATGGAAATAATGGTATTGGAACCTTGACACTATCCATGAGTGTTAAGGTTGGAGAAACTGCAGATGATATCATAAAAAGAATAAAGGGAATCACAGGAATCGATCTGACACAAACTACCAATAATGGCTTAAGCCGTGGAAACGTTCCTGTTACTTATTTTGATGGAAACATCTATGGTGGCGCAATGATGCTTAAAATACAGGCAGGTTCTGAAAGCACCCCGGATGATGTCATTCCTCTTATTTATGACGTGCTAAGTACCTATTCTCTCGGAATTGATAACCTCAACACCTTAAATACTTCTGATGCCAAGAATGGTATAGAGCAGATAAAAAGAGCCGGGCAGATTGTTGATGAACAACGCTCTGTCTTTGGTGCATATCAGAACCAAATGGAACATGCCTATAAAAATCTTAAAAATACGGTTGAAAATACTACAAGTTCAGAATCCCTAATACGCGATACTGACATGTCTGCTGAACTTGTAAAGTATTCCAATAGTATGATTCTTGCCCATGCAGGAGACGCAATACTTGCTCAGGCAAATCAAACAAATCAGGGGGTTCTAAGTCTATTACAGTAATTAGTCGATGATGCTTTTCACATCATCTTCTTTATCTCATCATGTACAAACTGAACCTTAGGTCCTACTACAACCTGAACAGTTAATTTGGATGGACGAACCACTCCGGCCACCCCGGCTTTTTTGATTGTTTTTTCATCAACCTGCGTGTAATCAACAACCTCTACACGCACTCTTGTTGCACAATAATCCAGTTCTTTGATGTTTTCCTTTCCGCCAAGGCCTTCCAAAATAATCTTAGCCATTGTAGTGAAATCATCATTTGAAAGCTCAATTTTGTTTTCTTCTTCCTCGTCATCCTCACGGCCCGGTGTCTTTAAATCAAATTTGACGATGACAATACGGAATACAACGTAGTAAATTACTGCGAACACAAGTCCTACCGGAATAAGGAGCCAAGGATTAACTGCCATAGGTGCTTTAAAGCTCAGGAACCAGTCAACAAAACCTGCTGAAAAATTGAAACCAATCCTAAGAGGAAGCATTGCACATACGATGGCAGAAATTCCTGAAAGAACTGCATGTACAAGGTATAGTCCAGGAGCCATAAACATGAATGCAAACTCGAGAGGTTCTGTAATTCCTGTAAAGAATGAAGCAAGAGCTCCGGCAAGGAGAAGAGATGCCGCAGTCTTCTTTTTGCTATCTTTTGCTGTATGGTACATAGCAAGAGCTCCGGCTGGAAGACCGAACATCATAACAGGGAAGAAGCCTGTCATATACTGACCTGTAACACCCTTAACTGCGCCTTCAGCTCCTGACCAGAACAGTCCAAGGTCATTGATTCCAGCTGTATCAAACCAGAATACAGCATTTAACGCATGGTGAAGTCCCAAAGGAATAAGCGCACGATTGAGCATTACATAGATACCTGCTCCTATAGGGCCAAGTCCTAAGATTGCTTTTCCAAAAGCAACAAGCGCACCGAAAATAATTGGCCATATAAAGTAAAGAACGACCGCGCAAACAATCGAAGCTGCGGCAGTTACAATGGCAACACATCTTTTCCCGCTAAAGAAAGCAAGCCAGTCAGGAAGTTTGGTGTCTTTGTATCTGTTGTAGCAACTTGATCCTATAACACCTGCAAGAATACCAATAAAGGCATTGCTGATCTTGCCAAAAGCTGCAGGTACTTCTGATGCATCAACACCTCTGTACATGGCAACTGCGCCTGTGCTAAGCAATGTGGTGATCATAAGGAATGAAACAAGACCTGCAAGAGCACTTGTTCCATCGTGATCTTTAGCCATACCTACTGATACACCAATGGCAAAAAGAATAGGAATCTGGTCGATAATAGCAGAAGCTGCTTTAATGAAAAATGCTGCAACAACGCTGTTAGCGCCCCAACCAGTTGGATCGATCCAATAGCCAATACCATAGAGAATACCTGCTGCCGGTAAAACAGCTACTGGAAGCATCAGGGATTTCCCGATCTTCTGTAAATACTTCATCATACTTTTGTTCCTCCTTATATTATTGTAATTTTCATTACAATGGTCACTGAGTTAAAAGAATTACTGTGTCCCCTGCGGATACGGCTCCGCTCTTCTTTTCGATTTTTGAAAACTTTCCTGAATTAGAAATGATGACAGGCGTAACTGTTTCGAACCCCGCATTCTTAACGCCCTCAAGATCTACTTCGACGATCAGATCGCCTTTTTTCACATCATCGCCCTGTTTGGCATGAATGGTATAGTGTTCACCATTTAACTTAACAGTATCAATTCCTATATGTACAAGTATCTCGGCACCGTCCTTGGTAATCATAGCATATGCATGACCCGTTGGGAAAAGAGCCATAAGTTTCCCATCTGCCGGTGCATAAAATTTTCCTTCAGAAGGCTGAATGGCTACTCCTTTTCCAATCATTTCCTGTGCAAAGGTAGGATCACTAACTGTCTCTATCGGCACCAATTCACCATTTACCGGTGATGATACTTCTATGTCATTTCCTTTAAACAACTTATCAAAAAGCCCCATACAACACCTCCAATGTTACTATTAATATAACGCTAAACCGATAAAAATTCCATTGAAAAACTTTATTTATTTTTAATATAAATTGTGTTACAGTAAACTCGGTATTAAATCTCGTATGAAAGGTGGTGGTTTTTATGAAGTCTGATTCACATATATGCAGTAGTGATTCTGCTCCCGGTCGAAGTACCAGTTTAACCACCATTAACAAATTCATAGGAGATTATTATCATGGAATTACAAGAAGAAAAAACAATCGCTGAAATCTTGCAGGAGCTTCTTGAATCCAGACAGTATACTAAGCTTCGCCAGACTATCTCTGAGATGAACACGGTAGATATCGCTACTGCTATGGGAGAGATGGAAAACGAGGATTCTCTTAAAATGTTCAGAATTCTCCCAAAAGACATGGCTGCAGATGTATTCGCTGATCTGGAATTGGATGCTCAGCAATATATTATCCGATCACTATCTGATCGTGAAGCTTCCAACATTATTGACAATCTGATGGCCGATGATGCTACTGACCTGCTTGAGGAAATGCCCGCAAACGTAGTTAAGCGTATTTTGGCCAATGCAAGCCCTGAGACCAGAGCTGATATCAATCACCTTCTTCAGTATCCTGAGGATTCTGCCGGTAGTATCATGACTGTGGAGTATGTAGATCTCCGCGAAGACATGACTGTAGCAGACGCCATTGAAAGGATCAGGAAAAAAGGCGTAGATTCAGAGACCATCAATATTTGCTATGTAGTTACAAGACAAAAGGTACTGGTTGGTACTGTTGCTCTCAGATATCTGCTCATAATGAAGCCTGATGAGATTATCGGCGACATCATGAACACCAATGTCATCAGCATAAACACCATGACTGACCAGGAGGAAGCTGCAAGAGTCTTCCAGAAATACGGATTCACTGCTATGCCGGTAGTTGATAATGAGAGCCGCATGGTCGGTATCATTACCATCGATGATGTAGTAGACATCCTCGAAGAAGAGGCTACAGAGGATATCGAAAAGATGGCTGCTATCGTGCCATCAGATAAGCCTTATCCAAAGGTTGGTATTTTTGAAACCTACAGAAGCAGAATACCATGGCTTTTGTTTTTGATGATAAGTGCTACTTTTACAGGCGCCATCATCACAGGATTCGAGGATGCTCTTTCAGCATATGTAATCCTCACTGCGTATATCCCAATGCTTATGGATACCGGTGGTAATGCAGGTTCTCAGGCCAGTGTATCAATTATCCGTGGGCTTTCTCTTAAAGAGATTGAATTTGAAGATATCTTCAAGATAATCTGGAAGGAGATCAGAGTCGCTGTTTTGTGCGGTCTGACACTGGCAGGCGCAAACTTCGTAAAGCTTATCTTCCTTGACAGACTATCTATCACAGTTGCCGCAGTAATCTGCTTGACTCTTTTGATAGTAGTTCTTATTGCAAAAATGGTTGGCTGCTGCCTTCCTATGCTTGCCTCAAAACTTGGATTTGACCCGGCTGTAATGGCAAGCCCGTTTATCACAACAATTGTTGATGCCCTTTCACTGCTGGTTTATTTCAACATTGCAACAAGAGCTCTTCATCTGGCTATATAAAAGACATAATAATCCCCCGGGCTGAAAACAAATTCTGCCTGGGGGATACTTATTATAAGACTTTTATAGATTTGTATATCCCATGAGGTACCCATCTACTTCTTTTGCACAGGCTCTGCCTTCGGCAATTGCCCATACTACAAGGGATTGGCCGCGGTGCATATCTCCTGCCGAAAAGATTTTGGTGTTTGGGATGTGGTAACTGTCTTGTTCAGTTACTATGGTGCCACGGGGACTTCTCTTTAGGGAGAAGACATCTGCTGAATAGTCTTCACAGCCGATAAAACCTGCCGCTATAAGTAAGATATCGCACTTTAGTGTTTTCTCTGAACCGGGGACGTCTGTTAGTTTTCCGTCTTTGAAAGAAACTTTTACAGTTTCAAGCTGCTTGATATTACCTTTTTTATCGGTAACTACATTCTTTACAGTAGTTTCAAAAACTCTTGGATCACTGCCATATACATAGACTGCTTCTTCATGTCCATAGTCTGTTTTAAGGATTTTGGGCCACTCAGGCCATGGATTATTTGCTGCCCTTTCAACCGGAGGCTTGGGCATCATTTCCAGTGCTGTTACGGATTTTGCTCCCATTCTGACAACTGTTCCTATGCAATCATTGCCAGTGTCACCTCCACCGACTATGACTACATTCTTTCCGTGAGCATCAATATAACCGCCTTGCTTTGTGAGAGATTCTACAGTTCTGTCTTCACTCTTCAAAAGAGCTTTTGTTGTCCTTGTCAAAAAATCCACTGCAAAATATACGCCCTTTATACTGTCGGGGTCAGCAACAGCAAGCGGTCTTGGCTTTTTTGCACCACAGCACATTACAACCGCATCAAAGTTATCCAAAATATCTTTTGATAATAATTCATTATCCACATTTTTACCTGTTTTAGTCGAATTATCCACAGCGCTACCCCCGATATTTACCCCTGTGTGGAAAATTACGCCTTCCTCTTCCATAAGCTTTCTTCTGCGCTTTATTACGCTTTTATCCAGCTTCATATTAGGTATTCCGTACATGAGAAGACCTCCCACTTCATCTTCTCTCTCAAATACTTCTACCACATGCCCTCTGTGATTAAGCTCATCTGCTACTGCAAGGCCTGACGGTCCGGCTCCTACAACTGCCACCCTTTTACCGCTTCTGATTGCAGGAACAACCGGTTTTATATACCCTTTTGAATAAGCTGTTTCAATAAGGTATAGCTCGTTATCATGAACTGTAACCGAATCACCGTTTTGTCCGCACATGCAGGCTTTTTCACAAAGAGCCGGGCAAACGCGTCCTGTAAATTCCGGAAAATTGCTTGTCTTATAAAGCCTGTCAAATGCGTGTTTTTCATGTCCCTTATATATTTCATCATTCCATTCAGGAATCAGGTTATGAAGGGGACACCCTGTTACCATTCCCCCAAGGTTCATTGCTGACTGACAGAAAGGCACTCCGCAATTCATACATCTGGCAGCCTGCTCCCTTCTTGACTGTGTATCAAGAGGAGTATGAAACTCCTCAAAATTCTTTATTCTTTTTTCCGGTGGCACATCACCATTATTAGTTCTTTTATATTCAAGAAATCCTGTATCTTTTCCCATATTCCTATATTCACCTCTGAAAGCAATATTTTGTCTGCGCTCCTGTTAAAACTATTCCTTAGTCACGCAAGTTCCTTAAATGCCTCAAGAACAGCATGTTCATGGTCTATTCCCTGTTCCTCAAATCTACCGATTGCTGTTATCATCTTTTGGTAGTCGTTTGGAACTATCTTTTTGAAATCAGGAATATATGCTTCAAAGTTATCTAGTATTTCTTTTGCAAACTCAGAGTTTGTTTCTTTTTCGTAATCCTCAAGAATACTCTTAAGCTCTGCGATGTCATACTTCTCGGTTAGTTCATAAAGAGAGGCCATATCCTTGTTCATGCGAAGATATAATGTGTGTTCTTTGTCCAGTACGTAAGCTATTCCGCCGCTCATTCCTGCGGCAAAGTTCTTACCTGTCATTCCAAGGATCACTGCCCGGCCACCTGTCATATATTCAAGTCCGTGATCGCCGCAGCCCTCTGCTACAGCTACTGCACCGGAGTTCCTTACGCAGAATCTCTCGCCTGCAACACCGCATACATATGCCTTTCCTGCTGTTGCTCCATAAAGAGCTACGTTTCCGACGATGATATTATCATGAGCTTTATAGGTTGCTCTCTCGGAAGGTCTTACGATGACTTTTCCTCCAGAGAGGCCTTTACCAAATCCGTCATTGGCATCACCGTAGAGTTTTAAGGTCACGCCCTTTGGAATAAATGCGCCAAAAGACTGTCCGCCACCACCAAAAGCTTCAACATAAACCGCATCATCACTTAAGGTATTGCCAAAGTCTCTTGTAACCCTGCTGCCAAGAAGTGTTCCAAAGCTTCTGTCTGTACTTGATACTTCAACTTTCATTTTTATCTGTGATGAAGCCTTTGACTTTTCAAGGTTCTTCTTGTTCTTCTCATACTCAGGAATAAGGACTCTTGAATCCAAAGTTTTCTCAAGTTCAAAGTTATAGACATCCTTTGGATCAAAATGATTGTCTTTTCGCTCCGTAAATGCCTTGTCAAGAATCCTGCTAAGGTCTGCTGCCTCTTTTCTCTTCTTGATATCAGGGTCTTTGCCATCGTAGCTTCTAACCTTGAGGCAATCTGTACGTCCTACCATCTCTTCTATAGTTCTAAAGCCAAGGACGCTCATGATTTCACGGAGCTGTCTTGCAACAAAGAGCATAAAGTTCATGACATGTTCAGGTTTTCCCTTAAATCTTTTTCTGAGTTCTTCGTTCTGGGTAGCAATTCCCACAGGACATGTGTCTTTTGAGCAGACTCTCATCATCATGCAGCCCATGCATACAAGTGGCGCTGTGGCAAAACCAAATTCCTCTGCACCAAGAAGTGCTGCGATTGCAACATCTCTTCCTGTCATAAGCTTTCCGTCGGTTTCAAGCACAACTCTGCTTCTTAAACCATTGGCCAAAAGAGACTGATGTGCTTCGCTTACTCCAAGCTCCCACGGAAGTCCTGCGTGGTGAACAGAAGATGAAGGAGCTGCGCCTGTTCCGCCGTCATAGCCTGATACCAGGATTACCTGTGCTCCTGCTTTGGCAACGCCGGAAGCTATAGTTCCAACACCTGCTTCGGATACAAGTTTTACAGAAATTCTTGCGTTGTCATTGGCGTTTTTAAGGTCATAAATGAGCTGGGCCAGATCCTCAATTGAGTAAATGTCATGGTGAGGTGGAGGGGAAATAAGCGCCACTCCCGGCGTTGAAAATCTGGTACTTGCAACCCACGGGTACACTTTCTTACCTGGAAGATGTCCGCCTTCTCCAGGCTTTGCGCCCTGGGCCATTTTTATCTGGATCTCTTTTGCACTTAAAAGATACTGGCTGGTAACGCCAAATCTTCCGGAAGCCACCTGCTTAACAGCGCTGTTGCGCTCAGTGCCAAAGCGCTCCACATCTTCGCCGCCTTCACCGGTGTTTGATTTACCGCCAAGTCGATTCATAGCTGTAGCAAGAGTCTCATGAGCTTCCTTTGAAAGTGAGCCGTAGGACATAGCTCCTGTCTGGAATCTTTTTACTATCTGCTCTTCGCTCTCAACTTCATCAAGTGGCACAGGCTCTTTTGCCGGAACAAATGAAAGAAGAGCCCTTAAAGTATGAGGTCTGTCCTCGTCGTCGACCATCTGAGTGTATTCCTTAAAGCGCTCGTAATCTCCCTCTCTTACTGCCCTCTGGAGTGTTACGATGGTCTTTGGGCTATACATGTGGTCTTCTTTGTCTTCACCGCTTCTAAGGGAGTGGAAGCCTATAGAATCAAGTGTCGTATCGCTTGGAAGTCCCAGCGGATCGAAGGCTTTATTGTGCCTTGATTCTACGTCCTCGCCAATTTCTGCGATTCCAATACCGCCAACACGGCTCGTTGTTCCGGTAAAATACTTATCAACAAACTCTTTTGACAGTCCTATTGCCTCAAATATTCTTGCAGACTGATATGACTGGAGTGTTGAGATTCCCATCTTTGCAGCGATCTTCACAACGCCGCCAAGGAGGGCTTTATTATAATCTGCAATAGCAGTGTGGTAATCTTTATCAAGTATTCCTATGTCGATAAGCTCCGCAATGCATTCCTGCGCAAGATAGGGGTGAATGGCTCTTGCTCCAAAACCGAGAAGAGTTGCTATCTGATGAACGTCCCTCGGCTCACCGCTCTCAAGTATAAGAGAAACCGCTGTGCGCTGCTTGGTCCTTACAAGGTGCTGCTCCACTGATGAAACAGCAAGAAGTGATGGAATTGGCATATGGTTTTCATCAACGCCTCTGTCTGAGAGAATGATGATGTTAACGCCATCTGCCACTGCTCTGTCCACTGATACATCAAGCTGCTCAAGAGCTCTTTCCATTGGTGTGTTCTTATAGTACAAAAGAGATATCTTTTTTACCTTAAATCCTGGCTGGTCAAGGGCCTCGATCTTCATCAGGTCAACACCTGTCAGGATCGGATTATTGACTTCAAGGACTCTGCAGTTATCACTTTTTTCTTTTAACAGATTTCCGTCAGAACCTATATACACAGTAGTATCTGTGACCACCTTCTCCCTAAGTGAGTCGATAGGCGGATTGGTTACCTGGGCAAAGAGCTGCTTAAAATAGCAAAAAAGCGGTTGGTGGTGCTGGGAAAGCATAGCGAGAGGGATATCTGTTCCCATTGAAACCGTTGGCTCTATGCCATTCATGGCCATCGGCATGATCTGATTTTTTACATCTTCATAGGAATAGCCAAAGACCTTGTACAGCTTATCTCTCATCACCTGGGAGTGGGTCGGGATCTTTCTGTTGGGAATCGATAGTTTACCCAGATGAAGCAGGTGGCGGTCAAGCCACTCACCGTAAGGTTTTGCCTTTGAGTATTTATCTTTACACTCTTCATCTGAGATGATGCGCCCGGCCCTGGTATCAACGAGAAGCATATGCCCGGGGGACAGGCGTGATTTTTTCACAATGCTCTCTTCAGGGATGTCGAGCACTCCCACTTCTGATGAGAGGATAAGCCTATTGTCATTTGTCACATAGTATCTGGATGGACGCAGTCCATTTCTGTCGAGGGTTGCACCAAACATCTCCCCATCGGTGAAAAGAACTGCTGCAGGGCCATCCCATGGTTCCATCATAGTTGCGTAATAATGATAAAAATCTTTTCTGTCCTGAGCCATGAAGTCGTTGTGCTTCCAGGGTTCAGGGATTGTGAGCATCATCGCAAGGGGAAGGTCCATCCCATTCATGTACAAAAATTCAAGCGTGTTATCGAGCATGGCAGAATCTGACCCTGAAGAAGCTATAACAGGGTATACTTTACCAAGTTCTTCGCCGAATACGTCAGATGACATGGTCTCCTCACGGGCAAGCATTCTGTCGCTGTTACCTCTGATAGTATTGATCTCACCATTATGGGCGATCATCCTGTATGGATGGGCTCTCTGCCAGGAAGGAGTTGTATTGGTCGAGAAGCGGCTGTGAACCATGGCAATTGCTGTAACGTATTCAGGTGATAAAAGGTCTTCGTAGAAATTGCGCAACTGCCCTACCAAAAACATTCCTTTATACACAATGGTTCTGGATGAAAAAGAACAAATATAGGTGTCCTCAGAAGATTTTTCATACTCTCTTCTAAGGCAATAGAGCCTTCTGTCAAAGGGAATCCCCGCTTCAACATCTGATGGTCTTTCTATGAAACACTGCTCAATATGTGGCATGCAGTTTTTGGCAACTTCTCCCAGGATTTCAGGGTGGACAGGTACTTCTCTCCATCCTATGACCTTAAGATTTTCCTTCTGTGCAATAACTTCAAGCATGCGCTTTGCAAACATGCGCTTCATTGAATCCTGTGGAAGAAAGAACATTCCAACTCCATAGTCTCCGGCATTTTTAAGTGTTATTCCATGCTCTTTTGCTTCTTTTGAAAAGAACTTGTGAGAAATCTGAAGAAGTATTCCAACGCCATCGCCTACTTTACCTGTGGCGTCTTTTCCCGCTCTGTGCTCAAGTTTTTCGACGATAGAAAGGGCATCGTCCAAAACTTTATTATCCGGTTTTCCATCTATATTTATTACGGCGCCTATACCACAGGCGTCTCTTTCATTCATCCATGGTTCCATGTGGGCTTCCTTCCTTTTTTGATATAATGACGGCATTTTAAATTACACAATCATTTCAGGGACGCTCCCGCTTCGTCAAAAACGTAGCAGTACTAATGCCCGATAATACTGGGAATAAGTACTGACGTTTTTAAAGACCCTGAAATTGCTTGCGCAATATTAAAATGCCTGTCTTTGTACAGCGAAAAACAAATGATAATATATCTTATTTTGTCAGGTACTATTCTGTGGATAAGTTATCATCTTGGCCATACTTACCTAAGAGAGAACAGCATCTGTCCGTATGTTGGGTAACTAAGATATTTGTCAGGGATAAGGGCTTCGGCCTGATCTGCATATTTTCTTAGTTCATTCATATCCGCAAGAACTATACTCTGATAATATGCCGCTGTTTCAAGTGCATCAGTCTTTTCCTCAGCAATTGTTGTGTCTTCTGCCAGTTTCTCAAGTGCCTTGCTCATTTCAAAGCTTGCATCATCAAGTTTCTTAAGAAGTGATATTTCAAGTAATGCTGCGTTTTCTCCAAGAAGGCTCTTTTTCTGCATTGCTTCTTTTCCAAGATCTTTCTCGTAAGCAACGATGCCTTCTGTAAGGTCTTTTCTTACCATCTCCTGCATGGTGAGAGACTCGATGTGAACTGACTTTGAGTAATTTTCAAGAAGAATCTCGTATCTTGAATGAATCTCTTCTTTTGTGAAGATACCGTGCTTAGTGAAAAGCTCAACTGACTCATCTGAAATCCAGTATGGCATTGCATCAGGAAGTGATTTAAGGTTGGGAAGACCTCTTTTTGCTGCTTCCTCTACCCATTCATCTGTATATCCGTTTCCGTTGAAAAGAACTCTCTTGTGAGCTGCAAGTGTCTCTTTAAGAACTTCTGCAATCTTTGCTTTAAGTTCTTCGCCCTTGAAAGGAGCAAGCTTCTCATAGAGCTTTGCAACTTCTTCTGCAACTGCTGTGTTGAGGACGATGTTGGCATTTGCTACAGAAACTGATGAACCTGGCATACGGAACTCAAACTTGTTTCCTGTGAAAGCGAATGGTGATGTTCTGTTTCTGTCTGTGTTATCTTTTGTAAAGTGTGGAAGGACTGTTGCCCCCATTGCCATCTGAACCTTGCCTGCGCTCTGGTATGCACTTCCTTCTTCTACTGCCTTAAGTACTTCTGCCAGCTCATCACCAACGAAGATTGAGATGATTGCTGGTGGTGCCTCATTTCCACCAAGTCTGTGATCGTTTCCTGCAGATGCAACAGAAAGTCTGAGGATTGGTGCATACTCATCAACAGCTGCAATTACAGCCATAAGGAATACAAGGAAAGGAGTGTTCTCTCCGGGATTTTTGCCCGGATCAAGAAGGTTGATTCCTGTATCTGTGCAAACAGACCAGTTGTTGTGCTTACCTGAACCATTGATTCCTTCAAATGGCTTCTCATGCAAAAGACAAGCGTAATTGTGCTTGTCAGCAACTTTTTTCATAACTTCCATTGTGAGCTGGTTGTGATCAACAGCGATGTTTGCTGTCTCAAATACAGGTGCGAGCTCATGCTGTGAAGGAGCAACTTCGTTGTGCTTGGTCTTTGCAGGGATTCCAAGTTTCCAAAGCTCTTCATCAAGGTCGTGCATGTATGCTGATACTTTTGGCTTGATAACGCCAAAGTAGTGATCTTCCATCTCCTGCCCCTTTGTAGCAGGAGCACCGATAAGAGTTCTTCCTGTGAAAAGAAGGTCTTTTCTCTTTTTGTAATAATCTTTATCAATAAGGAAATATTCCTGTTCTGAACCGATTGTTGTATTCACTCTGTTTACATCCTCATAACCTAAGAGATGAAGGAGTTTTACAGCCTCATAGGAAAGAGCTTCCATTGATCTTAAAAGAGGTGTCTTTTTATCAAGAGCTTCACCGCCGTAGGAGCAGAATGCTGTAGGAATGTAAAGTGATCCGTCTTTGATAAATGCAGGTGATGATGGATCCCATGCTGTATAACCTCTTGCCTCAAATGTTGCACGAAGTCCTCCTGATGGGAAGCTTGATGCATCAGGTTCGCCCTTTACAAGCTCTTTTCCCGAAAACTCCATAATGACTCTTCCGTCATCTGTAGGTGAAATAAAACTGTCATGCTTCTCTGCTGTGAGACCTGTCATAGGCTGGAACCAATGTGTAAAATGAGTTGCTCCGTTCTCAACAGCCCATTCCTTCATAGTTGCCGCTACGCAGTTAGCAACCTCCAGCTCTAAGTGAGTTCCTTTTTCAATTGTCTTATGAACTGCCTTATAAATGTCTTTTGGAAGACGTTCTCTCATTACTTTGTCATTAAATACAAGACTTCCAAATTCTTCTGTTAATTTGCTTGCTTCTATCATCTTTTTCTCCTCCGTTAAAATTTATTTACCTGATGCGCCATAATTGGAAAGGACTCTGGCTGATGGATCGTTGACATTACAGCCTTCCCAGTTCTTATTTGGCATCCAGAAATCTATAACCATATCCGACTGTCCCGGATAGTATTTTTCAAATATCTCTCTATAAAGAAGTGACTCCTTCGTGAAAGGTTTTGCGTGAGTATATTTTTTCCTGAGACTCTCATACTCCGCGTAGGTGTACTTCTCATCTGCATATTCCATGAGGTCGTCCCTAAGGGAATGTCCAACAGCATCTGAGAAAGCCGCTTTTTCTCTCATAAGGATTGAATGTGGTATAACTTCGTCCTTTTCAAAGGCCTTTCGCAAAAGAAATTTACCTATTCCGTAGGTGTTTAATTTCTTTTCAGGGTCAATGCTCATAACATAATCCACAAAATCCAGATCTCCGAAAGGAACTCTTGCTTCAAGTGAATTTACGCTTATGCATCTGTCTGCTCGAAGGACGTCATACATGTGTATTTCTCTGATTCTTTTGGCTGCTTCTTCCTGAAAAGCTTCTGCACTTGGCGCAAAGTCTGTGTACTTGTAGCCAAAGAGCTCATCCGATATCTCACCGGTAAGGACCACCTTGATATCAGTGTTTTCATGAATCCACTTGCACAGAAGATACATTCCTATCGAAGCTCTTATGGTTGTGATGTCGTAGGTTCCAAGAGCATGTATAACAGGTTCTATGGCCTTAATGACATCTTCCTTTGTGATGATAACTTCGTGGTGATTGCTATGGATGTAATCAGCTACTTCTCTTGCATATTTCAGATCAATGGCATCTATGTCCATGCCGATTGCAAATGTCTCAAGTGGCGTATCTGAAAGGCTTGCTGCCACACCGCATACAAGTGATGAATCAAGACCTCCGGACAAAAGAAATCCCACAGGAGCATCAGCGTCCAGGCGCTTTTTTATTCCATTAAGGAGTTTGTCGTGGATCTTCTCGGTTACGACTTCGAGACTGTCTGAAGATACTTCTTTTACCACAGTCATATCTCTATAGCAGACAAACTGTCCGTCTTCATAGTAATGCCCCGGTGGGAAAGGCATTATCTTATCTGTGACTCCCACCAGGTTCTTAGGTTCTGATGCAAAAATGATGTATCCTTCGCTGTCATAGCCGTAGTAAAGCGGTCTGATCCCGATTGGATCTCTGGCAGCGATAAATTTCTTTTTATCTCCGTCGTAGATAACGCAGGCAAATTCGGCATCAAGAAGACCAAACATTTTTGTTCCAAGTTTTTCATATAAAGGAAGCAGTATCTCGCAATCGCTTTCGCTCTTAAAGTTGTAGCCAAGAGATGTCAGGTACTTTTTCAGATCTTTGAAGCCATAGAGCTCTCCATTACAGATAACGGTATTTTTTCCATTATTGAATGGCTGCATACCTTCCTCTGAAAGGCCCATGATTGAAAGGCGATTAAAGCCCATCCATCCGCCTTTTACCTTTTTGATCCTTGTCATGTCAGGTCCACGAGATGCTGTTTTTTCCAGCATTTCTTCAAAGAATTCTTCGCTTACCGATTCTCTTGCGTATGTAAGAATTGCGCACATACTGTTTCCTCCTGGGTGGTTAGTTATATATATATTTGAGTGATATACGCATGACTCCGCTTTGCTCTCGTCATGCTACATACATTCGGAAATCGCACTTCGTGCTTTTTTCCTCATGCTTAATCACTCTGGGATTCTCACTAAGCTCGACAGAACCTCGCTAAGTGTTCACCCATGGTTCGCACTAGGCTCGACAATACCTCGCCAAGTGCTCTACTCAACATCTGCCAGCGCTGCAGCACCTTCTTCTCCGGTGCGGATCTTGACTACATTGTCGAGGCTGTATACGAAGATCTTGCCATCTCCAATGTGGCCTGTATAAAGAGTTTTCTTTGCTGCTTCTATAACGTCTTCAACCGGAATCTTGCTCACAACAACTTCCAGTTTAATTTTAGGAAGGAGTGTGGCATCCATTTCGACGCCACGATACATGTCGCCGGAACCCTTCTGGACGCCACAACCCATGACTTGAGTAACAGTCATTCCGGTTACGCCAAGTTCGTTCATAGCGCGTCTAAGCTTGTCGTAACGGGATAACTTTGCGATAATAACAACTTTGTGAATTCCTGATTCTGTATGTACAGGTGCTGTAACGACAGGAACTGAAGCTTTCTTCTGGAACTCTGAAGCCTCTTCGTAGTCGCTTACACCAAGATCTGTGTTTTCATTTACTGTCATGTTCAATGTGTTTGAAACATCCATGATCGCAAATCCTGAATATGCTGATGCAAGTCCATGCTCTGTAGAATCAAGACCAAGAATTTCTTCTTCCTCTGTAACTCTAAGACCTAAAACTGCTTTGATTAAAAGAAAGGTGATGCTGATTGTAACTGCAGTCCATGCTGCTGTAGAAAACATTCCAAGAAGCTGAATTCCAAGAAGCTTAAATCCGCCACCGTAGAACAATCCAACCATTTCACTTCCTGCAGCATCGACAATTGAATAGCCGGGAGCTGAATTAGTTGCAAAAAGACCTACTGCAATTGTTCCCCAGATACCATTTAGGCAGTGAACTGCGACAGCACCAACAGGATCATCAACGTGAAGCTTGTAATCAAGAAGCCATACACCAAAGCAAACAAGAAGTCCTGCTACGATACCAATCACAATTGCACCAAAAGCATCTGTTACATCACAAGGAGCTGTGATTGCTACAAGTCCTGCAAGAGAAGCATTGAGACACATTGAAACATCAGGCTTTCCATACTTAAGCCATGTAAAGATCATGCATGTTACTGTTGCAAGTGCAGGAGCAATTGTTGTTGTAACAAATACTGATCCAAGCTGCTCTACTGATGTACAGGCTGCTCCGTTAAATCCGTACCAGCCAAGCCAGAGAATGAATACACCAAGGGATGCTGCTACAAGATTATGCCCCGGAAATGCATTTACTTTTGTTACTTTTCCTGCTTTGTCTTTTTCAAACTTACCAATACGAGGTCCAAGGAATGCGGCTCCGATAAAAGCTGAAATACCACCAACCATATGGATGCAGTTAGATCCTGCAAAATCATGGAAACCTATCTGTGACAGCCATCCACCGCCCCATGTCCAATGTGCTTCAATTGGATAAATGATTGCTGAGATAACTGCCGAGTACACACAATAGGAAATGAATTTT
Organism: Butyrivibrio proteoclasticus; assembly: GCF_900115735.1. GTDB lineage: Bacteria > Bacillota > Clostridia > Lachnospirales > Lachnospiraceae > Butyrivibrio > Butyrivibrio proteoclasticus_B. Next base: position 30,187 of record NZ_FOXO01000006.1, on the reverse strand, counting down.
GTTCTCTCAGCCATTGATCCTGAAACGATTGTTGCTGTAGTAGCACAGAAAACAAGGTTAAATACGAAGTTTGACCAGTCAAAACCAGCATAATTTGTAAAAATATCAAATCCCGGTTTTCCGATTATTCCGGCTAAATCCTCCCCAAGAAATAATCCGAAACCGATAAGAATAAAAACTACAGTTCCAATACAGAAATCCATAAGATTCTTCATTATGATATTTCCTGTGTTTTTGGCTCTGGTAAACCCCGCCTCACACATTGCAAATCCGGCCTGCATCCAAAATACCAATGCTGCACCTATAAGAAACCAAACACCAAAAACACTACTGTCAATTGCGCTTAAGATTTCCTCACTCATACTTTTTCTCCTCTCTCCCGGGAAAAACATAAAATTCAAACCCTCACAAATCTCCCCAGTAAAAAAAGCGATGCAACGGCACACTACTTTTTTGTAGTATGATGCCCCATTGCATCGCTTAGTCTTAATATACCTGCTGTATTATTTTTTAAGATTTTTACAGAATACATGTATACACAAAAATGTGTAATCCGCGGATCATGCACCCATAATCAAAAAGCGCCTTAGAGAGTACTCTCTAAGACGCCTTTGTCTTTATGAATATGAAGTTTACTCCTGTATAAAAAACATGTCAAGAGATTTTGTATACAATTTTTTCTCAATTTTTCAACTCATTTCTCAATCCGCTTTCTATGTTTGCAGTCATAATTATAAGCACTTGCGATTGACTCAATATCCAATTATACAATTTGCAGTCATATCTAATCATGTTTTCAGATGACTCATAAGCTTCAACCTTCATTTGCGGTCAATCCTTTTCAACTAAATGATTGACTCATTTTGTACCATTGCAATTTGCAGTCAATCTTGATTCCCAAATACAGTGACTCAAATAAGACAAATTGCGATACGAGTCATTTCACCACTGGTAATTGGTTGACTCAAATGAGATGAGGCGTAAATAGAGTCAACTTGCATTTCTATAATATTTTGCTTGAGCCTCAAACACGAAATAAATTCCCGATTCCCGGTTACTTTTTCCACTTATGACTCGTTAACCAGCTTTCCTGTCATATGCTCCGGTGTAAATTCCAGACACTGCACACGAAGGAATGCATTCTTAAGCTCTTTTTCCAGATATTCTTCGTCATCGGTAAACTTCCTGGTTAGTGCAGTACAGATTTCTCTCGCCTTTTTTTCATCTTCAACAAGACTGATCCTGCCAAAAATGATAACACTCTTAATATTTAGAGCCCAATCACCTTCCTTGCGATATCCTTCATCATAAACGCAGTAACTTGCTTTATCGCATGTTTTGATTGCGTCAATCTTATGTCCCTCTTTGGCTCCATGAAAATAGATTTTCCCATCCTCTTCGCAGTACCAATGATCTATGGGAAGTCCATAAGGATAACCATCATCACCGATTAGTGAAAGAACCCCTCTCTTAGTATTCTTCAATATCTCTATACACTCTGAATCTGAAATCTGTTGACCAAATCTTCTCATTTTTCTAAACATGACGTACCTCACTCTTTTGCTAGAATTTTAAGTCCTGCTATTCCAACTACAATCAGAATAACACATATTACCTGAGGAACAGTAAGCTTTTCTTGGAAAAGAAATATTCCCAGCAATGTAGTTCCAACAATTCCCATTCCGGTCCACATAGCGTAAGCAGTTCCAAGCGGCAGATGTTTAAGTGCTATCGATAGAAACACTGCACTTGCTATGTATCCCACTCCGGTTACAATTGACGGAATCAGCAACGTAAAGCCATTAGACATCTTCATAGCTACCGCCCACGTAATTTCAAGAGCTCCTGCAATAAATAGATAGATCCACTTCATTTTTTTACCTCCAAAAAAACGCCATTCCCTTACCTGCTAAGACCTAACGGTAAAGAAATGACGTTAATCCCACTACTCGGTAGCAATGGGCGCCTTTTTATTTAATAATAACATATTATCAAAAGTTATAAATCTTTGCATACTTATCTTTGAAGTGTCTGATAAGCGGCTTTGCAGAAAGTTCTTGTCCGCACACAGCTTCCAGCACTTCGCTTGATATTCTAGTTGCACCATACTGATGTATATTCTCATTGAGCCACTTTGTGATTTTCTTTATATCTCCGGCTGCAAGGATGTCATCAATACTTCCAAGGTCTTTCTCAATTGCTTCAAGGAACATTCCGTCATAGATGCTGCCAAGAAGGTATGATGGGAAATATCCAAAGCTTCCGTCCGACCAGTGCATGTCCTGTAAAACGCCCTGCGCATCAGTCTCAGGAACAACATGAAGAAGCTCATCCATCTTGTCATTCCACATCTTAGGAAGGTCTTTTACATCTGCTCCATCAATGAAAATTGCTCTCTCCATCTCGTATCTGAGGATAATGTGGAGACAGTATGTAAGCTCGTCAGCTTCAGTTCTGACAAGACTGTTTTCAATGTGGTTGATTTCTTTATAGAATTCCTCAAGTGTTACAGTCTTAAGCTCCGGAACAATCTCACAAACCTTTGGCCAGATTGGTTTCCAAAAATTGATGTTTCTTCCAAGGATATTCTCATAGAATCTTGACTGGCTCTCGTGAAGTCCCATGTAACTGATGGACGCGCCTTCAGTTCCCTCGTATTTATGGTCAACATTCTGCTCAAAGATGGCATGTCCACCCTCATGAATAGCTGAGAATATGGCGGAAATGACCTCATTCTCATAGTAATGATTTGTAATCCTGACATCATCAATAGACATGTTAGTAGTAAATGGATGCTCGGTCTCAGCCTGAGCAAATCTTTCCATATCAATTCCCATATACTCCACAAGGAACTTACAGAGCTCAGCCTGCTCGTGAGCAGGTACTTTCATGGTAAACTTGCTGTGATCCGGCTGTGGGCAGGCAAGAATCTTATCCAAAAGCGGGATTAGTTCTTCTTTAAGCTCCTCGAAAACTGCATCAATTTTACCCTGTGTCATGCCTCTTTCATAATCATCGATAAGGGCATCATAGGGCTGCATATCAGGAGAAACATATTTCTTATACTCTTTAACCGCTTTGATAGTTTTCTCAAGCGGTGCTTCGTATGACTTCCAGTCATTGTTCTGTTTAGCCTTTGGCCATGCAATAGAAGAAGCAGTAATGGTTTTTACATACTCTTCGTAGAAATCCTGAGGAACACGTCTCATCTTATCAAGCTGCTCCTTGGTTCTTGTAATGTCAAATTTCATTACGTCATCAAGTTTATCGAATTCTTCTTTTTCAGAAAGTTTGCACACAAGACCATAGAACTCATCGTCTGTTGCTTTCTTAAAATGCTCAGTTGAAAAGAATGAAATGGCATCTGATAATTTCTCTTTTCCACCATCAGGACATGTGGTCTCAAGATCCCAATGCATAAGGGACATTGCATGTCCAAGGTAGTTAAGTTCTTTCTGTTTTGCTTTGTATTTCTCAAGTAATGTCATGTAATTTTCCTCCTATATAATATTTTTCTTTTTCAATATTCAATTTATATTTTCGCAGATGTTTCGGTATTTTTACGAATCTGCTTGTCATAGTATTATAAGCTGTAATTCTTTGAACTTATCACTTTATATTTTCCTTCAAATACTTCGCTGCAGATCCTAAGTTCCAGTTCCTGCCTATGCTTGAAATGATCAAGTAGTGCCGAAGTCCCTGCCACTTTCTTTTCTATAGCATAAGGTGAACTGTCAAAATACCTCATCATAAGCGGAAACCACATTTCATTTCCATTATCATCTGAGCGCTCTTTTCTTATAATATCGATATTGGATGCTATATCATCTGTTTTCAGATACAATATCTGATATTTCCTGCCGGTAAGAGTCTCTTTTACCTTCCTATAAAAATCGATGACCTCTTCGTCAGTGCATTTCTGGAACAGAATCATATCCTCAACAATGTTCTGAAAAATGGAGCATTCGAAGATGTACTTATCTGCGTTCCAGTTCCTAAAACGCTTCAAAATAATATCTTTAAAGCTGTCTTTGTCAATACGCCCGTTATAAATTTCATACTGCTCCAGATCCTTATGAAATCCCGGAATATCAGTAATGATCTGGGTATAACAGATTATCATATGATCATCTGCCGTGGGACTTGTGTCTGTAAAGCTCTTTTCCTCAAAGCTTTTTTCTTCTATCTCACTGCGGATATCACTGTATTTATCAAGAATCTCACTATACTTTCTCTTATCAACATAGGCGCACCAAGCCAGCTCCACCGGTGAATAATCGCCTTCACGTATAGCCTTATAATCAGTATATTTCTCGGAAAGTTTTCTTACAAGCGTACTCTTGCCACTTCCCTGAAGCCCTTCAATAAAATAATTCATATACAACTCCTTTCGAAATGGTCTCTATTCAAGCCCATTCTCTGTCAATGTGTAGACCTTCGTACAAACCTCATCTATGTATTTCCTGTCGTGCGAGATGCTGATAACAGCTCCCGGGAAAAGAGATATCATCTTCCTGATTATTGGCCCTGACAGGGGTGAGAAGTTTCGCGTTGGTTCATCCAAAATAAGAACATTCGCATCAGATAAGCTCATTTTAAGTAGAAGCACCTTTGCTTTCTGCCCGCCCGACAACTCTCTTATAGGGTGGTCCATCTCATCCGCTGTATACTTGAGTGATCCAAGATAAGTCCTGATGCGGGTCCGTACTTTCTTATCTCCTGTTTCATCAAGAAACTCCACAGGCGTCACATTAAGATCAAGAAGCTCCTCATAGTTTTGTGGCATGTACTGAACTTTTATATCACTCCTTGCAAGAAGCTCTTTGACCATCTTCTTTAGAAGAGTCGTCTTTCCAACTCCGTTAGTTCCAACAATGCAGATTTTCTCAGGTCCTCTTACTCTCAGAAATATATCTTTTGCCAAAATTTTCGTATCATCCGGAGTTCTCAGTTCATCAAGGCTATACTCTATAACAGTCTTGCCAGCAGGCATCCTGGCATCATCAGATCCCAGCTTAAAAAATACTGCTTCCTCCTGCTCAGGCATCTTAGTCATATTCTCATCTTCTTTTTCAAAGCGCTTTCCCATGGCCTTAACAGTGTGCATCTTGTCCTTTAGATTTTTACCCTCAGCTGGCGATTGCCTTGAAACATTCGAAAGAGCATGCTCTACACTGTTATATACTCTTGCATACTTCTCATCTCGGCGCTTTTTCTCTTTCCTGTCATTAAGCGCCTGCTGTTCCTGCCTCTGGAAGTCCTCAGCTCTTTTTTCTATATAATTCCTGTAACTGTCCCTGACGATCGTGTACCTGCTCTTAGTCTTCCTCATGATCTGCTCAATATGGATCACCACATTGGCAGTATTCTCGATAAGAGTCTCATCGTGAGATATGAACAAAGCTATGTGCTCCCACCCATTTATAAGCCTCTCCAGAAGTTCCAGCGTACTGATGTCTATATCGTTTGAAGGCTCGTCCAAAAGGAGAACTGTTGGCTTATCCATCAGTATTCTTAACAGCTGAGCCTTTACTTTCTCGCCGCCAGACAGACTTCCCATATTCTGGTCGCTGTAAAAAAAGTCTACGGGTATCCTGAATTCCTTAGCCAGTTCCGCTAGTTCTTTTGGATCCTTGTCAAAAAAGAGATTGGCCTCTGAGAAATACTCATATAGTGTCTTATCTTTATCTGCATCCGGCAGTTCCTGAGGAAGGTATCCCAGAACTTCCCCTGAAGTTATAAGTTCTCCCTCGCATTCTGTATATTCTTCGGCCATTGACGGATCATATATCCACTTCATAAGGGTAGACTTTCCATTGCCCTCTTCTCCTATGATAACTGCCTTATCTTTGTCATTTAATGTTAGATTGAATTTCTCAAGAATAATCCTAAAATCTTTGCGATGTGTTATAGTTAAGTCTTTAATCTGAAGCATATATCGCCTCCTGTTCTGCTGCCTAAAATACCAAAATGAGCCTACCTTGCATACGCAAAATAGACTCACACAAATAGACCCACTAATACAGTAAGGCTAAGAATGCATGATAATCCAGTTTAAGCGTACACAAAACAGCCACTATAAGCAGCCTTCAAAAAAATTATGTGTTCACTCAAGCTAAATTATCTAATAAACATTCCTTCACCTAAACGCAAAAGCGCTCTTTCTTTATATTTTCAAATTATATTCATGATAACATCAGGCATAAGCTGATGCAATATGATTATTACCTAGCTTCAAAACACTTACTCCATATCCTGGAATGGTACACAATCCTGACACCATCTCTCCAGTAATCATATCAGTGACGTTACTCTTAATTGTGTACTTTACTTCGTTCTTTGAATAGTTAAGTATAAATGCGAATTGATTATCTCCATCCCCTCTGACAGCAAGTTCAAGTTCCTCAGGCAGTTCCAGATATTCTCCATATGGGTTCTTCACTCCGAGCTTGTCAAAAAAGACTTCAACTGACTCTTCATTAAAGGCGCTACCGTAATAATAAACTTCGCCATTGCCGTATTTATTTACTGTTAGAGCTCCGTATCCTCGGTAATAATCATCTTCGTAAGTTGCCAGAACTTTGCAGTTCTGTACAGTATTGCTAACATCTTCAGACTTATCATTCATACAACTACTGTCTTCTTCAGTCCGATTTTGTCCACAATCCGCCTCTGATCCGGACTGATTATCCACAGTGAGCTGGTCAGCAAATACACTTGCTGTGAATAATGTATCGTCCCACTTAATATGGACATCACCTGTATCAGGTGCAATGTAGGTATACTCCGGTATATCACAGCCGGTAAGCGGTTTGAGTTTTCCAGGAAGCTTCTCCATTGTACACTTTCCTGTTATTTCCTTGTATCCGCTTCTGCAGCCTATTACAAGCTTTCCGCCCTTCTCAACATACTTTGTAAGAGCAGGTAAAAATCTATCATCAACAATTGTCATATGTGGATAGATCAAAAGATCATACTGGGAAAGCTTTTCAAGCAGCCGCTCTGTGTTCACATGTCCACCGGCATCATCTCTTCTGAGATATCCACTAAGATATACAAAATCAATCGGAGTATGAGTTCTTTGAGAAGCATTTATGATTGCCTTCTGGCTTTGTTCCTCAACGCTTTTATGCCATACATCATACTCAGCATCCCATACATTGTCGTAGTCTTTTAGCACCGCAACTTTTGCAACATATTGGCATCCTGCAACATCAGATAATTTCTGCACTTTAGTATTAATATCAGAAATCTCTTTTAACCTTCTGTTATCTCTTCCAGAATAATCAAGGATTCCATGCCAATACATCTCTGTTCCAAATGTAGCTGTTCTCCATCTAAAGTAGCTGACAAAGTCCGCTCCATGAGCAATTGACTGCATTGTCCATAAAGTAATCTGTCCCGGTCTTGGAGTAGGTGCTCCCATCCCGGAATTCCAGCCATTGGCGCCGGATTGCTGCTCCATAATGCCAAATATAGGTGATATTGATCTTGTCTCTGTAAGATGCCTGCTCCACTTTCTGTCTCTAAGCGCGTCTTCTGAAGGATCATATCCACCAAGAGTATAAGCAAAATTTGGATATGAATCATAGGTTATAAAATCAAGACTTTCGTCTCTCATCCTCTGATAATCCACATGTCCAAATATGCCGTTAGTTGTAATGAAGTCATCTTCTTTTTTGTATTTGCGAATTATATCAGCCTGTATCTTAGCCCAACTGCAGGCGCTATCAGATACAAATCTGTAGTAGTCCAAAGTCTGATGAGGGTTAACAACTCCCTGAATAGTAGTTCTCGGAATGTGAACCTCGTTCCAGTCAGTATAGGTCTGATTCCAGAAAACTGTTCCCCATGCCTCGTTTAATGCATCAAGATTCTTGTATTTATTCTGCAAAAATCTGTTGAAGGCTTTATCATCACTTTCTGAGTAAAACTCGGCTATTTCACAGTTTATCTCATTATCAATCTGCCAGCCTATTACGCTTTTTCTTTTACCATAGTGCTCTGCAAATTTCTCAACAATTATTGAAGACAACCTGCGATAATTTTCAGAATTGTAATTATAATGACGACGCATTCCATGCCTGAAAAGAACTCCATCTTTCCTTGCATTTAATACATCAGGATATTTCTCAGATAGCCACGCCGGAGGCGTAGCAGTTGGTGTTCCCATGATCACCTGCATACCAATTTCATCCGTCAGATCAAGGAACTCATCAAAGAAATCAAAGTTATAGTTACCTTCAGTAAGCTCAACCTTACTCCAGGCAAACTCTGCTATTCTAACTGTCTTTATCCCCACAGACAGCATCCTTTCCAAATCCTCTCGCCACAGCGACTTATCCCAGTGCTCAGGATAATAACACGTTCCAAGAGTTATGCTTTCCCCGTTCAATATTTTTCTCATTTGTTACCTTCCCCTTTTCCATTTGCAGTTGATTCGGTATTTATATTCCAAACCAAAGCCCCAAAAACTCATTACTTCTCACGCAAACACCTTAGTACGCCATTTGCCCTTAAGATATCTTAAGACACAGCCAAGTCCTGTGATTGCCCAGGTAAGTCCGTTTGTATACCAGCATCCCCAAAGTCCAACGCCTGGTATAGCCATGAGTATTGTTGCAAAGCCAATTCTTCCCACTACTTCAATAAGGCCATTTATAAGCGCAAAAGCCGCATCTCCAACACCGTTCAGCATTCCTCTGAATACATATATGAGTCCCAGCGTAAAATAGAATAAACTTGTTATCCTAAGCCCCCTTGCACCAATTCTGATAGCCTCAGCGTTAGGCGTAAAGAATCTTATTATATTTTCTCCGAACGCAAACATAACTATGATCATTAGTATGCTAAATGCCGCAACAAGAAAAACGCTCTTGATACATCCACTTTTTACCCTGTCCAGTTTTTTGGCTCCTGCATTCTGTCCGGCAAAAGTTGAAACCGCAGTTCCAAGAGATCCAAATGGCTGCTGAACAAGCTGCTCAATCCTTCCTGTTGCTGTGTACGCTGCCATTACATTACTTCCAAAGCTGTTAACGACTCTCTGGAGGGCAACGCATGAAAATGCTATAAGGGCATTCTGAAGTGCAAGCGGAATGCCAAGTCTTACCGCTTTATCTATGATATCTGTGTTAAGTTCCTTATGGCTGGGATTAAGTTGAAGATATGGATTCTTTTTAACACCTACAGCTATGGAGCCTATCATGGCAATTGTCTGGGAAAAAACAGTTGCTATCGCCGCTCCCGCAACTCCCATATGAAGTCCTACTACTGTTACAAGATCCAGTACTACATTCACAAAGCATGCCACAACCAGAAAAATGAGCGGTGTCTTGCTGTCTCCAAGTGCCCTTAATATTGAAGAAATCATGTTATAAGCAGCAACCAAAAATGTGGCACCGCAAACTATCCTCATATATAAGAGAGCATCTGCCATACATTCTTCCGGAGTATCCATGATTGTCAGAATTGGTCTTGCAAAGAACACACTTACAACACTCATGAGGATACCTGCCACTAAGGTTATGTATATAGAGTTTCCCACAATCTTTTTTACATATTCATCTTTTCCTGCACCAAAATTCTGGGAAATCATAATACCAACACCGGCACCCATTCCCATACAAAGTGAAAAGAATAAAAAATTCACACTACCTACCGCCCCAATAGAAGCAAGACCATATTCGCCACCAAACTGACCGACTATTACTGTGTCCGCCAGATTATAAAATTGCTGGAACAGATTACCTAAAAGCATAGGAATAGTGAACTTAATAAGAAGCGCTATTTCATTGCCCTGTGTCATATCGGTAACATATCGCTTTTCCATAAAAACTCCTCAATACACCTCAATACAAATTTGATTGTTACGCCTTAATTGCCCATCTCATCTTGGTAGACTTACTGCGAGGATTCAGCCTGCACTCTTCTGCTGACGGTCTTGTGACATCCTCCGATATATCACTGTAAATTCCACCCTTTTTCAGTTCTTTAAAGGACTTCTTTACAAGTCTGTCTTCCCCTGAGTGGAAAGTCAAAATCGCAACTCTTCCACCTGGATTAAGTATTCCGGGGAGCTTTTCCAAAAATGAATAAAGAACTTCAAATTCACTGTTTACATCTATTCGAAGCGCCTGAAAAACTCTGGCACAACTCTTTTTAATAGCCTGTTCTTTCTCTTCCTTGGGAACTTTCCACAGAGCACCTTCAATTGCTTCTCTGAGGGCAGTTGTGGTGTCCATTGGATTCCCCTTTTTCATCAGGTTAAAAACTTTGTCGGCAATTTCCTCAGCATAGGGCTCATCTGAGTTCTCAATGAGCATTCCGACAAACTCATCCCTTGTAATGTTATGGAGCCTTTCTGCTGCAGATACTCCATGCTCAGGATCAAGCCTTAGATCAAGCGGTCCGTCGACCTTATAAGAAAAGCCTCTCTTGGGATCGTCAATCTGCATAGAGGAAACTCCAAGATCTGCCAGAACAAAGTCAAACTTCCCGGCTTCTTTAGCCACTTTATCTATATTGGCAAAATTGATGAGTCTGAATTTGAAATTCTCCTCTCCAAAACCTGCATTTCTTAACCTTTCCACAGTCTTTTTTGACTCTATGGGATCGACGTCAAGGCCATAAACACAGCCCTTTCCCTGCAGCTGCTCCAGCATCTTTCTGGTATGTCCGCCATATCCTAGTGTACAGTCGAGCCCCTGCTCGCCGGGCTGAATTTTAAGCACATCAAGAATTTCTTTTACCATGATGGAAATATGCATACCTGCAGGCGTTGAGCCCTTTGAGATAACCTTCGCCACTGTATCTGCATACTTCTCAGGATTCTGCTCTTTATATTTTTCTTCAAACTTTCTGGGATATTTCCCGGAATAATGTACTCTGCGCTTATGCTGTTTTTCTTCCATTTAACCTCCAATAAAAGGTAGTATTATGGAATAATTGTAATATTATCCTTGCATAAAAGAAAGATATGAATAGTTCAGATCCGTTTGTAGAAAATTAATTCAGTTTATTTGTACTAAGAGCAATGTTTCTTGAAAGGAGATATACACAGTACTGATTCATGCTGATTCCTTCGCGTTTTGATTGCTCAGCCAGTATCCTGTGCAAGCTTTTGGGAATCCTAAGCTTAAATTGACCAGAATACTTTTCTTTATTTTCAGGAATACTTATTTCTATTTGCTCTTCAATTGCAGCCTCTAGCCACGTACGTTTTGCGTCCTCAGCATTCTTTATCGCCTCTTCAATTGTTTCCCCTACTGTAAGGCATCCTGGTAGATCTGGAAAAGAAACTACATATCCGCCTTCATCTAAATCTTTTACTATTTCCATCTTGTAAGGTAGGTCTACATAATCCTCAATCTTTTTCATTCTCATCTTCCTCATCGTCCTCTTCTTCCTCCAAGACTACATTTCTAACCATCTCTACATAAATCTTTTTAATAGGTTCATGAGCAGGGATTGTTATTGGATTTTTGCCAGGTTTTCTAAATGTAAAATGACTACTCCCACCTTTTGTTCCCTGCATAACATACCCATATGCCTCTAAAACCCTCTTAAGCTCTTCAAATCGCATATTTCCTGACATTTTGAGTATATTATTTATTAGTTTTTCCCATCTTGACATTCTCTTTTTCCTCATTGTAATTGGTATCGTATTTGGTGTCAAATGAATATCGTTATTTAGAACAATTCTAAAAACATCTTACTTGTCAATAACAAAAAAATCTGATACTATATAACCGTTGGTTATGTTATCGCAACCATTGGTTATATGTCAAGGAGGAAAATAATGAGCTTTAATTCTAGACGATTAAAGGAAATTCGCGAAAATTTAGGTATTAGTAAAGCTGAAGCCGCGCGACGACTAAACATGACAGCAATGGGATATGGAAGGTATGAAAACGGACAAAGAGAGCCATCCTTTCAGACTATCAGCTATATAGCTCAGGTTTTTGGCACATCCTCTGATTATCTATATGATAAAGTAAATAATCCATCAGCTAATTGCATCACGATATATAAATCTGATGACCCTGTGCTATTTGATCTTATTCAAACCTATCAACAAAATTCCGATTCAGCCATTCGAATTGCAAACTACTATCAAAAACTCAAAAATAATAAAAAGGAATAACTATATAATGGCAAAAACTTTAATCAAAATAGAAAGCTTAAATACTCCTGATCTTCGTGTTTATCACGAGTACTCCGAGAATCAGTTATTTCACATAAATGAACCAGACCTTGGGATATTTATTGCAGAGAGTCCCAAAGTAATAGGCAGAGCTCTGGATGCAGGCTACGAGCCCATATCTCTTTTACTGGAAAAAGATCAGACTGAAAATGAGGCAAAGGAAATAATAGAGAGAATCACCAGTAGATTCGATGTTCCGATATACGTTGCTGAATCTGAAGTTTTGACGCAGATCACAGGCTTTCACCTTACAAGGGGCGTGCTCTGCGCTATGAGGAGAAAAGAACTGCCTTCTGTAGCTGATGTATGTCAAAAGGCCAGAAGAGTTGCAGTTCTTGAAAATGTTACCAACCCAACAAATCTCGGAGCCATCGTAAGAAGTGCTGCTGCCCTTTCAATGGATGCTGTTCTTTTCACACATGGCTGCACTGACCCGCTCTACAGGCGCGCTGCCAGAGTCAGCATGGGAACTGTATTCCAGGTGCCCTGGACATTTCTCCCTGAGGGAAAAGAGTTTGAGAGTTTAAAGGAGCTTGGATTTAAGAGCGTCGCAATGGCACTTAGAAACGACACTAAGGATATTAGCGATGATGAACTCCGAAACGCAGACAAACTGGCCATTTTCCTCGGTGCTGAAGGTGATGGGCTTTTAACTGAAACAATAAGCGCCTGCGACTATTGCGTTAAGATTCCAATGGCACATGGCGTTGATTCTCTTAACGTTGCAGCCGCAAGCGCTGTAGCTTTTTGGGAATTATCAAAATGATCAGATATCAATATTCAGTTCTGATAGTCCTTCTGCCTTAAAACAAACTGTTGCCCTAGAGCCCTGTTCTTTTTTCCTGAAAACTGCCAACAGTTTTCCGGCGAGCATGGCTCTCTTTTCTTCTTTATAACAGGACAGATCAAGCATGTTACCTGCATCCATTCCAATAAACTCGGCTGCATCATCATACTTAACAGCAACTACAGAATCTTCGTTCAGAACACAATTGCCATTTTCATCTGCAGCACTTATTTCCACAAACGTAAACTCTCCGACATTCTTCACATCTGCTGCCAGTTTTGACATTTTGCCTGTAGTTTTGACCACACACTCTTTTACAAGCTTATCTCCTATATAGCCCTCTGCCCGCAGCTCGCCTGCTTCATATGGCACATCCCAGGATAAATGAAGGTCTCCTGTAGTCGGATGATATCTTCTCATCTCATCATCCCAGCTCTGTGTAGCTCCATATCTTGGGCACGCAGCACCGGACTTTTCTGAAATAAGTCGTCCGTTCAGATAGAGCTTAACTCTTTCGCAATTAGTGTAGCAAAGAACCTGCTTAAACTCTCCTTCGTCTCCTTTAAAGTTCCAATGAGGCAAAAGATGTAGTGTCACATCATCCTTATTCCATATAGATCTGAAATAGTAAAATGCATCCTTTTTAAATCCGGCAGTATCGATTGCTCCAAAGTTGGCGCCGCGTCTTGGCCAATGAGCTTCCCCGAGGTAATCTATTCCTGTCCAGATATAATCCCCAGCCACATAATCCCTGCTTGCAGTGAATCTCCACAAAGCTTCGTGGGTCAGTGTCGCTGTAGTATAGTTTGTGTTATTTGGCCCTTCTAAGCTGTAGTCGCCTCTGTCCCCGCAAACAGAGGGATTCTCTGTTCCGATAAAAAGCCTCTCCGGATGAGCAATCTTGTCATCCTCATAGAACCTTTCAGCTCTTTCACGCCACCTTCCTACGTAGTTATATCCCACTACATCCAGAGCCTCAAGGAAGCTGTCTTTGGTGGCAATTGCAGGAAGGGATGCGATGTTATCGCAGGCACTTGTAACAAGCCTTTGTGAATCCTCTGAGTGCACTATGTCAGAGAGCATTTTTACTATCTGTGCCCCAGACGCATAGCCCTGCTCCGGAATCTCATTTCCAATGCTCCAAAGAACAATACTTGGATGGTTATAGTCGCGCCTTATCATGGTTCTTAGCTCTTTTTCCGCATCCAGTGAAAAGAACTGACTAAAGCCGTAGGATGGTTTATCCGAATAATAGTTCTCATTTTTATTCTTGCCCAGGGTCCACTCATCACAGATTTCATCCATTACGATAAAGCCCATTTCATCGCAAAGATCGAGGAAGGCTGGCGCCGGAGGATTGTGTGAGCATCTGATTCCATTTACACCCATATCCTTAAGTGACTTAAATCTTTCACTCCAGACCTCTTTGTGGAAAGCTGCGCCGAATAATCCGCTGTCATGGTGGAGGCATACGCCTTTTATCTTCACCTGCTCTCCATTTAACACAAAGCCCTTATCTTTGGTAAAAAGAGCTTTCCTTATTCCTATTTTTTCTATGCGTCTGTCAACTAATGTTTCGCCTTCGTATACTCTTGTCTCAAGGGAGTATAAATATGGATTTTTTTCAGACCACAAAACAGGGTTATTAACAAACATCATGCTTGCTGCTTCTGCGCTGTCTTTTGACTTTATCCACAGGGATGCCCCTGTAGCAGCAATCTCTTTTCCACTCTTATCTTTTATTGTCCATCTGATAACTGAGTCTTTGTCTGTATCAGAATAATTGTCTATCTTAGTTCTTAAATCCAGTGTAGCTAAGGTTCCATCATCTGTAACTGTATTTGTATCCACTTTTACCCCAAACAGATTGGTGCAGATATCTCCGTGTTTTCTTAAGTAAACATCTCTGTATATTCCGGAGCCTGTATACCATCTGCTGTTTGGCTGCTTGCTGTTATTAACTTTAACAGCTATGACATTTTTTCCTGGAACTATTTTGTCTGTGATATCCACAGAAAAGGTTGTGTATCCGTAGTTGTTTCCACCTACCTTTTTGCCGTTAACAAACACGGTACTCTCCATATAGATTCCCTCAAAAATGAGTTCATATCTTGATTCTTTGACATCCTCGTCTTTTAAGGTCACTTCTTTTCTGTACCATCCGGTTCCGGCCTTTGCATAGCCGCCACCGGCACCGCTTTTGTTATCCTTATCAGGAGCAAAAAAAGTATCCCAGTCGTGGGGCAGCGTCAACACTTCCCATGATGAATCATCATATTCAGCTCCTGCAAAAATATCTCCATTACAATCTTCCAAGTTGAATTTCCAATTTTGATTTATTAAGCTGGTATCTTTTAACTCCATTTCCTCTCTCCTGATAAAGTTTAAAAATATAGGGAGCAGGATTATCTGCTCCCTGAATAATCATTTCGTGCATTTTTGTTGCGCATCACACAAAATCACGATACTGCATATTTTTTTATCTTGTTGCAAGCCAAGCTTCATACTGACTGTAGAATTCATCAAGTACTGTCTGAAGTCCTGAATCGTAGCACTCTTTTATCATCTTATCAAGAGTAGCATCAACATCATCTACAAGACCAAGCTCAAGCATTGGAACATAAGAATTCAATACTGTATTAACTGCTGCTTTTTCATTGGAAACATTTGTGTCATCAAATACAAATGTGATAGTAGGGTTGCTTACAACTCTTTCTTCCCAGCTGTCAGAAACCTCTTTTTCTCTAGGATCTCCGCCTGCCTCTGAAAGCTCGCCGTTCTTGATTGCCCAGGATGCTGAAACTGTCATTGGAGGATAGTTTTCTGTTGCTCCATCAACTTTTGTATACTCGTTGTTTTCATTGATAGTGTAATGCTTACCTTCCTCACCAAGAAGAATGAGACGGTTCACATAAGTATCCATCTTCATAATATCAAGAACCATAGCTGCTCTCTCAGGATTCTTGGAGCTTGCAGTGATAGCCATGTCGTTGTTTGAATATGCTTCGCATCCTACAAGATGTGGCTTTGTAATATCATATGCTGCGCCAACTACACCGTCTGTCTGCTCTGCCTGTCTGATGTATGTGAATACTGAGGCATTCCATGCAATTGATGCACCCTGAAGTGCTCCGAAAGCATCGTCATCTGTTACTGTATTTGTAAGAGCTGATCTGCTCCAGCAGCCTGCATCAGCCATTTCCTTCATGTCTTTTGCATACTGACGGAAAGGTTCATATTCGTATACCAGCTTGATATCGTCCTTTGTAGGAAGTGATCCTTCCTTATACTCATAGATCATGTCAAAAAAGTCTGAATCCAGGGCAAGGAATGTGTCATACTGCTCTCTGTATACATCCCAGAGCTCGTTGTTATCCCCTGCTGCAGCAAGTGCATACACACCTGTCTCAGGAGTTTCTTTTTCTGCAACTGTAAGAGAGAAGTTCTTGTAATCATCCCAGCTTTTAAGCTCTGAAATTCCATACTTGTCAGCAATATCCTGTCTGATTGCTACAATCTTACCCATTGGCTGAGCTGTGTTTGATGGAACTGCTATGGTCTTACCTGAAAGAGTTGTCTCATCCCAGCTCTCTGCTGCCTGATACTTATTTGTAAGTGGCATACATTTTGCAATAAAATCAGAATCCAGTGTATAGAAAGATCCCTTTGCAGCTTCGGTGTACATGTAGCACCATGGAGCTGTGAAAATAAGGTCTGCGTCTCCTCCCTGAAGAACAAGTGAATACATTGTTGAGTAATCACTCCAGCTAAGGAATGTTACATTAAGATCTGTGTTAAATGGCTTAAGATAGTCATTTATGAGGCCAAGTACCTCGTCCCAGTCATTTGGTGTATCGCCGATAAGATACATCTGAACTGTGTAGGGCTTACTTAAGTCAATTCCTGAGTACATCTCAGGTGTTGCGGTTACTGTTCCTTCTCCGATTGCTGCCGGAAGACCTGCCAACAGATCGGTTGATTCTGCTGCTGGTGCCTCTGCTGAAGTCTGTGTCTGCTCTGCCGATCCTGCGCTCTGTGTTGTTGTGTCTGTGCTTGTTGTAGAAGCGCTCTCACCACAAGCTGTTAATACCCCCGCTGTCATAGCGACAGACAAAATAATCGATAATACCTTCTTTTTCATTTATACCTCCTTTTATCCTTTCACTGCTCCTATAGTTAACCCCTTTACAAAGTATCTTTGTACAAATGGGTAAAGCAACACGATTGGTCCTGTAGCTATTACTGTCATGGACATCTTCATACTCTCGATTGGAATTGACGGAAGAGCAATTCCTGACTTTTCGGCAACTATTCTCATTGCTTCCGCACTTCCCAAAAGTCTCTGCAGGTAGTATTGAAGTGTAAATTTATTTTCGTCAGTCACATATAACATGCAGTTATACCAATCATTCCAGTAAGCCAGCGCTGAGAAAAGAGATAAAGTCGCAAGAAGCGGCTTTGAAAGCGGAATGATAAGTTTTGCAAATATGACCAGATCATTGGCTCCGTCTATCTTTGCTGACTCTGTTATTTCCATAGGCAGCCCTGACATGAATGATTTGGCTATTATCATGTTCCAGACAGAGAACATCAGTGGCAAAATAAGTCCCGCATAGTTGTTTTTAAAGTTAAGGTATCTAACACAGAGCAGGTACCATGGAACAAGTCCGCCATTGAACAGAGTTGTGAAGAAATAGAAAAATGCGAACTTATTTCTCCAAGGAAAATCTTTTCTTGAAAGAACGTAGCCTGTCATTGTAGCCAAAAGGACTGATAAAAATGTTCCGACTACCGTAACTCCTATTGTTGTTCCGTATGCCTTAAGTATCGCAATCGGATTTTTAAGGCTGAGTTTATAACTGTCCAAACTAAAGTTTTCAATTGACGGCAAAAGCGGATAACCATTTCTTATAAGTGATGTCTCTGAGGTAAAAGAAGCTATGATTATCAGGTAAAAAGGAATTACACAGATCAGAGCAAAAATACCTATCAGAACAACGCCGACTATATTTACCGCAAGCTCATCTTTACTTAGCCTTCTGCGCTTATTTATAACTACTTGATTTGCCATTTTTTCCTCCCATCAATACAGTGCATAATCAGGATTAGCTTTTTTAACTAAGCCATTGGATATCATTATGGTTATGAAACACAGCACTGACTGATATAAGCTTGCTGCCGCAGATACTCCGATATCTCCGTTGTCTATGAGGAGTCTGAACACATATGTATCAATAACGTCAGTTGTTGGCTGAAGCAGTGCGCTTGACCTTACTGTCTGATAGAACAGACCAAAATCTCCTCTGAAAATATTTCCTATTCCCAAAAGAACCAGTATCATCATTGTCGGCATGAGAGATGGGATAGTAAGATATCTTATCTTCTGCCAGGCGCTGGCTCCGTCAATTGATGCCGCCTCGAACATTTCCTGGTCAAGACCTGTAATGGCTGCCAGATAAACAACTGAGCCATAGCCTGTCTGTTTCCAGATTTTCAAAAAGATTATGACTATGATCCATGCTGACGGTGTGTTGTAGAGGTCAAATGCATTTGCTCCAAGGGATGTGAGCACGTGGTTAAATACGCCTTTTTCATAGTTAAAAATGTTGTACATTATGGCGCCTGCTACAACCCAGCTTATGAAGTAGGGCAAAAACATAAGTGACTGAGTAATCTTTTTAAAGTATTTGGAGAACAACTCGTTGAGCAAAATTGCGCTACCCATTTCAAATAAGACACCCAAAGTTATAAAGGCTATGTTGTACAGCAGCGTATTTCTTGTAACCATCCCAAGTTTCCCTGAGATCAAAAGAGCTTTGAAGTTATTCAGGCCATTCCAGGGAGAAAAGTAAATTCCTCCTGCATACTGATATTTTTTAAAAGCCAGAATTATTCCTGTCATTGGAACATAACTGAAAATGATCACATATAAAAGACTCGGTAAAAGCATCAGTAGAAGTAGCCAATGCCTTTTTATTACCTTCATAAATGGAGTCTTCGTTTTACTTTTTTCCATACCCTCTCCTATGTGCAGTATTTATAAATTTTCGAAATCCATGATTATATTTTAGTAATTGTGCCCAAAAGCCTCTAGATGAATTATTTTCAAATAATTCAAAGTTTTTATATCAAATTTACGAATATTTTATAATCTGTGCGCAATTTTGCGCACCATCCGCGCAATTTCAATTTTTTTGTGCAAAATTGATTGTCATTTTGAATTTGCCAAACTATAATCAAAACTATGGGAAAAGAAATACGGTTAAACGAACTAGCTGAAAAATTGAATATTTCCACCACAACTGTTTCAAGGGCCTTATCCGGAAATGGAAGGGTCTCAGAAGAGACAAGAAAAAAGGTCATTGAAGCCGCAAGAGAACTGGACTACAGCTCTCCTTCTCAGAACAGGCAAAAAAATACCACTCCTTCCAATGGAAAAAGTGGTAATGTTGGCGTAGTCTTATCAAGAGATCTTTTGTATGAATCAGAATTTTTTCACCTGTGTCTTCTTGGAGCCGCAGGGGCTCTGGCAGATCACGGCTATGAAACACTTCTGATCCTGTGTAATACCGATGAGTATGAACCTCTTATCCCCGCTGTGGAAAAAGGGGCACTTGACGGCGTGATATATACTCGCGCCATTACCGGTGAAAAGAGCCACTCATATCTTAAAAAGAAGAATATACCTGTTGTAGTTGTAGGTTCCGGAATTAAAAATGCCGTAATGGTGGAACCCAATACAGCCCTTGCCTGCAGGGAATTAACGTCAAACCTTATGAACAATGGCTGCAAGCGCATAGCCTTTATAGGCGGAAATATGAATTACAACGTCAACATAAAAAGACTTGAAGGCGTTATGATGGGAATTTCTGACTTCTGCATCGATCCTGACCCCAATCTTATTTTCAGAGACGTCTCCAATTACAATTCCTGTAAAATAGCTGTAGAAACAGCTGTTCAGCGCCGTTGCGATGGAATAATCTGCTGCGATGATGTAACTGCCGGCTGGTCCTGCGATGCCCTTACAAAAATGGGCTTATCTGTTCCGGGTGATGTACTCCTGGCTGCCTGCTACGACAGCAGTGACCTTGCGCACCATTCGCCTTCCATCACCGCCGCTCACTTTGACGCACGTCAAATGGGTGCTTATGCAGGCGAAGCCATGTATGGTCTTCTTACCGGCACAGAGAAAAGAACTCTCATAACAGTTGAGCACACCATCCACCTTAGGGAATCCACAAGAGTCTTTACTGTTTGATGGAATTCATCAGATCTTTTTGAATATCATTTAAAAGATCCACAATGTTTACTTCATCTCCAAAAGTAAACACATATCCATGAAGGGATTTAGCTTTCTGCATCAGGTTTTTGGAGTGCTCCCATACGAATATTGCAGATTTACCCTTTCCATTTTTTGCTTCCTGAATGAGATTTGCAGCAGCACTGTTGCCATCAAAGGCAATAACTGCGGAAGGTCTTCGCTCAAATATCTCGTAGTTGAAGCTCTTATATATTCCCATTCCCTGGGCTTCCGGTGATACTCTTACCTGTACTCCGCAAGCTTTAATTTTATCTATTTCTTTTTTATCCATCAGCGAAGGAACGACACTGTATATCCTGAATCCCTTCTTGTTATGATTTATCAGGTACTTTTCATACCCGGCCAATTTGTGTCCGATAACAAAGCACACCTCTTCAGGATTTAAGTACTCCAACAGAGAATCCATCTGCTCTGCTGCCTTTTTGCTGACCTTGGTCGCTCTGCTCTCAGTGTTAAAGCTTCCTCCAATAAGCACAACCGGGAATCTGTCCCATGTGATCTCGCTGATCTGTTCTTTTAATTCCTGATTAGAATCCAGTTTTGGCTCTTTTTTGGTTTTGCCTTTTGAAATCTTTACAGTCTGCATTTTTTCCAAAAGAACTTCTTCCATGTCTCTGTCTTTTATGAGATCAGCAAAGAAAGCTTTCTTTAAAGAATATGCTTCCTGAGCTTCTTTTATTATCTGTGTCTCAGCATCTTTCATGAGCTGAAGCTCAGCATCTGACAATCCAAGCATTTTTGCCAGTGACAGCTGCTCATCAATTGATGATGTTCCGTACAAAGCCGCTCCATCTGTACCCTGAACGCATCGTATGCCCTGTTTCAGATACTGCTTAAGAGGATGATGTTCCAATGAATTTAAGTTATTAAGTCGCACATTACTTGTGATCTGGAATTCAAGGACGACATTATTTTCCTTAAGCTGCTTTAATACCTCTTTTCCTTTCTTGGAAGAAGGACTGTAGGTGTAAAGGCCATGCCCAAGACGCATCCTTGGCATCTTTTGGCCAGGAGCAAGAGAATCTTTTACGCAGGCAATGCTGTGGGCGATATTATCTTTCTGGCTGTCGTTTTCTCCGGCATGGACTCTTATAACAAAGCTAGGGTCCTTGGCTGCGATTTTTACGATTTCCTGAAATGCAGGTTTTAGCGTGATTATGTCATTTATCTCTTCACCGACAAAATCGCATCCTGCGACATATGGATCAAGCGCTGTAGCTTTCAAAACCTCAAGGTTCTGTTCAATGTAATCAGACGGAGTCACTGCATCTTTTACAATGGTCAGAGGAATTCTACGCATAGCTGCCAGGAACCTGATCATTACGCCGGTTTCACGGTAAATATGAGGCATTACCTCATGAAGTTGCCTTAGCATTTCAAGTGACTCATACTTTTTAACAAGAGTAGTATCACTAATCTCTGCGTAATAAACGCCCTGTGCTTTGTAGTTTCTTGCTATCCACAGGAGTTTATCCTGAAAGATTGTATTTTTACAGTAATAAGCATTTTCCTTATCAGTAAGCATCTGCTTAAGATAAGCCTTTACATCTGCATCCGGGATCAGGTCCACACTGTGCAGATTTATTTTTTCTTCGCTCTCTTTTCCCTTGCAAAAGACATAGCGATAAAGATAGACTTTCTCAAGGTTTGTGAAAACGGCCTGCCCATCCTTAATAACAGCAAGGGAACCGCGGATTTTAACTATATTCATCTCTGCGTTATCAAGATTATTTAAGATAAGGTCCGCAAAGTTAATGAACGTATTGTCATTGATTCGTCTGTCGAGATATTTTCCCTGAAGTCCTGATGTAACAAACTGTCTTGCTACCTTTTCTCTCTGGGCATTAACTTTCTCCCACTGCATGGGTGTGAGCTTTAGATCAAGTTTTTTTACATAATAAAGAGGATATCTTATCTGATGAGCTATTCCCAATGCAATAAGCACATCACCCGGAAGATTTCCGTTCATATGCGTGTGAAGGTCCGCACGGAACTTAAGGTCCTTGCGAACTCTGGTCTTAAATATTGTCTTGTCCAGTTCCAGCTTAAAATCTTTTGTCTGACTCATAAGAGTCTTGGCAATTGCAGGTATGGTTGCCTTAACAGTGACATGACCATCCGGGTAAATACTGGCTATCTCTGTTCCACCAAGCATGAAAACGTAGCTCTCTGAATTGCAGGAATCCACAAAGCATGGCACTTCACCGCGAATGACAAGCATGTCATTATCCCCCTTGGAAAGAGGAAGTTTGCATATGCTTGCAAGGTTTCGAATAAGGTTCCCTGTGCCGTGATTGGGCGTTGTCAGTACGTAATACATCTTACCCAGGTCTTTGTACAGGTTTACGATTATATCTTTTTCATTATCCAAAAAGAAACATGTGAAATATGTCATACATTAATCCTCAATAAGCTCAAAAAAACACTCTATGCTTATATTTTAGCATAGAGTGTTTCTGTATTTTTTGCAATGTTGTTATTACTGTGCTGCTTTTCTTGCCTCAAGCATTGGACCATACTTCTCTGTATCAAATGCTGTAAGGTCTGCCCATCCAAGGCCTTCGAGCTGTGAAGTCATGTCATCCCACTGCTTCTCGAAATCTGCATCATCTGTTGCAAATACCATTCTCCAGGAAGCATCCTTGATGATATCGCCGCACTGCTTACGAATAAGGCTGATATCTGTTGTATCGATTGCAAGTGCAATGTTGATACTTGGAACTACTGTCATCATGTTGTTCTTTAAGAGATATTCAACGTCATCAGCTGCGCCAAACTTCTCTGACCACTCTTTTGTAGTCTTTGTCTCGTTCATCTTGATTGTTGATGACCACATATCTGTTCCATAAGGCTCGTTTGTATCTGGATTAATATCGCAGCTTGCTACGATCCACTGGTTGATCTGGTTGTTACCATCGTTCCAGTTTCCGCCGCCCTGATCTTCAGGAACTGCAACTTCTGCTGAGAATCTGTTAAGTCCGTCTTCTGTAAGAACATACTTGCCGTTTTCTACAGTGTAGATAAGGCCTTCTGTGCCGCCGTGCTGGATCTGTACACCTTCTGGTGAAGCATACCAGTCAAGGAACTCCATAAGTCTTGCAAAGTTCTCGTCTGAAACCTGTGAACCAACTGCGATAACACGTCCGTCACCATAATATGTATCTGATGCCTGGTAGAGGTTTGTATCTGCTACAGGAATCTCGATGTAGTTAACACCTTCCTCACCCTTTGCAGGAGTGTTCCAGAATCCATACTGCCAGCTATACCAGTAGAGGTATACTCTCTTGTCCTGCATCTTTGAAACCATCATGTTCCAGTCCTGAGTAGCTGAGTCAGGATCTACAAGGCCCATCTTGTTAGCCTGATAGAAGAATTTAAGCATCTTGTAATATGCACCGGCCTTGTCTGTAAGGGGAACGATTGAATTATCTGTTCCGATAAGAACTGATCCGTTTACTTCCTGTCCATACCACTTTGTAAGCTGAGCTACACACTCCATATACTGGCTATCCCAGTCTTTCCAAAGACTGATAGCATATGCAGGGTCACCTTTATCGTTCTGTGGATGTGCCTTCTGGATATCTGCAAGACAGTTAAGAAGGTCATCTGTGTTCTTGAGCTCAGGAGCACCAACTTCATTGTACATATCCCATCCCATACGAGGATATGTGTAAACGTGAAGCTGTTTATAAGCTGTAGGTCCGTTTGTATTCATCTCAAGTGGAATAGCGTAGATCTTGCTGCCATCACCAAGCATTGCGTTAAATGCCTTGATCTGTTCCATATACTTGGAAAGGTTAGGATACTGAGCGATAACATCTGTAAGATCATGGATAAGTCCTGACTCTACGCATTCCTGCATATCAGCGTTATCAAGAATGATCAGATCTCCAAGAGCACCTGCTGCGCAGCGTGTCTGATAAAGAGCTGCTCCATCGCCTGATACCTGTGGTGCAATGATGTTAAGGTTCATGTTGAATTTGTCTTTTACAATCTTGCCATACCAACCTGACTGTACACCCTGGAAGTTAGCTGCTACATCATAGAAATCTACAGTGTACTCAGAGTCATGTGAAACTTCACTTGCTGCGGCAGTATCCCCACCTGCTGTCTCAGTAGTTGTTGCTGTTGCTGTTTCTGTTTTTGTTTCTGTCTGGTTACTGGTTGTTCCTGTGCTCTCTGCTGCTCCACTTCCACATCCGGCAAGCATTGATGCTGCCATAACTGTGGAAAGAGCAAGAGAAGCAAATTTCTTAAACTTCATTTTCATTCCTCCTTTTTAACCTCTTTTAACATTTATATCAACCCAGGATTGGGTTGGCTTCATAAGGAACTTACGCTCTCGCTAGCCTTTGACTGCCCCAATCATGATTCCTTTTACGAAGTACTTCTGGAAGATTGGGTATACAAGCATGATTGGGAGCACGACGATTACTGTGATGGTCATTCGTACACTGGTTGTGGTCTGCGTTGTGGCTGCTGCAGCTGCAAGTGATGATGTGCTTGTGTTGCTCTGGGCAAGTGATGCAAGTGAGCTTGCCTGATTCAAGTACTGATAGAGCACAAACTGCAGTGGATAAAGCTTTGTATCTGTCATAAGAAGAAGCGTATCCTGGAAGGCATTCCACTGACTTACTGCTGAAAAAATTGCTACTGTTGCCATAATAGGCTTGATTACAGGAATAATTATCTTAAAGAACACTGTCAAAACTCCTGCGCCGTCCATCTCGGCTGCTTCCTGCAGCTCTTTTGGCACTGACTCAACGAATGTTTTGGTCAGGATCAGGTTGAACGGTGATACAATTGCCGGAAGTATGTATCCCCAGAAGTTATTTGTAAGATGCATGGTCTTAATTACGAGGAACCATGGGATAATTCCGGCATTGAAATACATTGTTGCCACAATAAGTCTGTACCAGAACTTTCTAAGCCACATCTTTTCCTGAGTAAACATGAATCCAAGAAATGCTGAAGCAAATACTGTAAGTGCAGTACCAAGAACTGTTCTCATAAGAGATATCTGAAAGGCCCTTAAAAGTCCGTCAATTCTGAAGGCTGACAGGTAGTTCTTAAAATGAATTCCCTGTGGCCAGAAGAGAATATCTCCCTTGGCGCTCAAGTCATTGGCACTGATTGTGTTGATAACTATGTAATAAAACGGATAAAGACACAGGAATGCTGCTATAGAGAAAACTATGTAGCAGACAATTTCAACTGTTCTGTCTCCCGCGCTTACTTTTATTGTTGAACCTTTTTCTTTTGACTGTCCCATCTCAAACCTCCATCAAAGTATGCTCTCGCCACGGATTCTCTTTGATGCTCCGTTAACTATGACCAAAAGCACTACGCTTACCAAGCTCTTAAGCATGCTGATTGCAACTGAAACTGAATAACCGCCGCTGCCCATCGCCATGTTGTAAACATAAAGATCAAGAACCTGGATATATTCTTTGTTGAAAGCGTTCTGGAACACGTAATACTGCTCCATTCCATTATTTAGGAAGTTCGCTACGTTAAGTACCAGAAGAACAAAATAAGTAGGCAAAAGACTTGGAATAGTAATGTGCCATATTATCTGCATTCTGGTTGCTCCATCAACTCTCGCAGCCTGGATCATTTCATCATCAATGCTCGAAATTGCAGCGATATACATGATTGCTGCCCAGCCAAGGTTTTTCCATGTGAGCCATAACCACTGAGTAAACCAAACATGGCTTGATGACTGTAAAAAGAGAATGGGCTGTTCAATGAGTCCTGATTTTAATAAGAGAGAGTTGAGCATTCCTGTGCTGTTAAACAATGAAAATGCTATGGAATAAACCATTACCCAGCTCACAAAGTTTGGAAGTGTTGTAACTGTCTGTACAAACTTTCTGAATTTCACTCCTCTGATCTCATTGAGGAAAACCGCAAAGATCATTGGAAGCCAGCTGGTACCGAGTGTTAATCCACTCATGGCAAATGTGTTTTTCAGCACCTGAACAATCTGTTGAATTTTAGTCTCACTATTTACCAGTGATGCAAACCATTTAAGTCCTACAAATGGACAGTTTGCCAAAGTTTTTGGTGGTTTATAATCATAGAATGCATACATCCAGCCATATAGCGGATAGTAGCTAAAGAGTAGAACCAAAACAATAAACGGTAGTACTAATAGAAATAGTTTCAGAGAATAGATCTTCTTTTTTGACACCCCTAATACCTCCCGATGGTTTAACGTTAAACCTTATAGCAAAAAAAATTACTTTTCAGAAACTGATCTTCTTATTATCATCTTGCACGGATACTTGTAAACTTTCGGTTCATCCCCAATTTGCGAATCCCCATTCGCGCCTTCAAGCTTATCAAGTAAGAGTTCGGCTGATTTTGCTCCGATTTCTCTAAGCGGTAATTCAGTTGTAGTGAGCTTTGGTCTAAAAAACTCGGCAATACTCTCATTATCAAATCCCGCTACCGAAATATCTTTTCCCACGATCAGCTCTTTTTCCTCAAGATAGTCATATACGCCGCCGGTCATCCTATCTGAAATTCCAAATATTGCTGTTACATTCCGTTCAAGTAATGCCTTGGCACCTTCATGCCCGGCTTTCCTTGACCAGTCGCCATAGTAAACAAGCTTTGGATCAAACAAGAGACCGTTTTCATACATTGCTTTTTGATACCCCATCAAACGCTGCGCTGTATGAATATTGTCCATTCGACCCCCTATGAATCCTATTCGCTCATGCCCCATTTTTATGAGGTAGGACACCATTTCATAGGAGCTCTTTTCATCATCGATCACCACTGACGGTATGTGTGGCGATTCGGAGTAGGCGTAACACATAACTATAGGAAGATTGAATCCTGCGTTAAATGTTTTTATGATCCTGGCATGTCCTGCAAGATAGATAACTCCGTCTATCTGAGCGGAAAGAATATCTTTTATCACAGGATCAAGGACTGAGTGATACTCATCCTCCTGGCCGTACCAGGTATCGGACCACCTGTCGTAAAGTCTGAGGTTATGGACAACGACCCTGTAGCCCTTTTTTTCGCAGGTCTCCATGATGCTCTCAATCATTGGCGGTGATGTGAACTGCGCAATATCCTCTGCTATTACGGCTATTGTTCTGGTCTTTTTTACTCTAAGCCCCTGAGCAATTGTGTTTGGCTTATAACCAGTTTCTTTTATCACCTGCATTATTCTGTTTTTAGTTTCTTCGCTGGTCTTTGCCTTGCCATTAATAACGTTGGAAACTGTTGTGGCAGACACGTTGCATCTTTCTGCAACCTCCTTGAGTGTCACCATATTACTTCCCCATGTGTGATTTGTAGTAAATCGTTAAACATATGTATATTATTACGCTTGCGCCACTTTGTTGTCAATACTTTTTGTGCAATAACACCAATTTGATTGATAATTGTGCCGTTTTTTGTGCAATTGTCATTGACTTTTAGGAATTTCAATCATAGTATAAATACATATTTGATGTTAATCGTTAAACAAAACTAAACTTTATTGTCTACTTTGTATGAAAGGAGTTTTTATGATCTACTACGTTGACGCCAATGCTTTTCGCGATGGAGACGGAAGCATAAACCGCCCATTTAAGTGCATTGGTGCGGCTGCAAATATAGCGCAGTCTGGGGATGAAGTCGTTGTTAAGCCCGGTATCTATAGAGAATACGTTGCTCCTAGGAATGCAGGAACATGTGAAGCTCCTATAGTTTACCGTTCTGAAACTCCTCTTGCTGCTGTTATCACAGGTGCTGAGGAAGCCAAAAACTGGAAAAAGGTTAAGGGAAATCTCTGGAAAACTACTGTTAAGAATAGTATCTTTGGAGATTACAATCCATACACTACAAGAGTTTACGGAGACTGGTATTTTGCCCCTATCGTAAGGCATACCGGAGCTGTTTTTATCAATAACAGCATGATGTTTGAAACTACATCTCTCGCAGAATGTCAGAAAGGAAAACCGGATCCTTTGGCCTGGGATCAGGAGGCCGCAAAATATCTCTGGTACACAGAGCAGGATGGCGATGAGACTGTTCTGTATGGTAACTTCCAGGGCCTTGACCCCAATAAAGAAAATGTGGAATTTTTAGTAAGGCGAAACTGCTTTATGCCTGAAGGGAATGGCATAAATTACATAACTGTAAGTGGCTTTACAATTTGTAAAGCAGCTACCACTTGGGCTCCTCCTGCTGCTTACCAGGATGGCATGATCGGCCCTCACTGGAGCAAAGGCTGGATTATTGAAGATTGCGAGATTTACGGAAGTAAATGCTGTGGAATCTCTCTTGGAAAATATCTTGATCCGGAAAATGATATGTACTTCACCAAGAGACACGTTAAGAGCCCAACACAGATGGAAAGAGATGCTGTCTGCCGTGGTCAGTACCATGGTTGGTTAAAAGAAAACATCGGTCATCATCTTATCCGTCGCTGCCACGTTCACCACTGTGAACAGACAGGTATCGTAGGTAGGATGGGAGCTGTATTCTCAACTATTGAGGACTGTGAGATTCACGACGTCTGCACTTCTCAGCAGCTTGGCGGCGCTGAAACAGCTGGAATCAAGCTTCATGCAGCAATCGATGTGACAATCAGAAGAAACCATATCCATCACAGCATTATGGGAGTATGGCTCGACTGGCAGGCACAGGGTGCAAGAGTAAGTCAGAACCTTATGCACGACAACACCAGACCCGATGGCGTACAGCAGGGTCCCGGTGCAATGTTTAACACTGACGTATTTATAGAGGTTGGCCATGGCCCTACTCTTATAGATAACAATATTCTGCTCTCACCTGTTGCAATCACTATTCCAAGTGAAGGAATCGCAGTTCTGCACAACCTTATCCTTGGCGGCTTCAGCCTGATAAATTCAGGAGTAGACAGTATTATCAATGGTCAGCGTGAGCCAAGATATACTCCATATCACATTCGCCACCGAACAGAGGTTGCCGGCTTTATGACAATTCTTCATGGTGACGACAGGATCTACAATAACATCTTTGTTCAGCAGCACAAAATTGATGACAAAAAGAAAACTGCTGCAGATGCTGACTACAAGACTGTTGGAACTGCCCCATTTGATATCTTTCCGACTTATGAAGAATGGGCTGATCAGTTTGACCTTGAAAAAGACCCTGATATGGGCCATCTTGCAGAAGCTCACTTTGGTCACCTCCCTGTATGGGTTGATGGAAATGCTTACTTCAATGGAGCAACTGTTTATAAGAAAGAGAAAAATAAGCTTGTAGATAAGAAATCAAAAGTAACTATCGAACTAAAAGAAAAAGATGGCGACTATTACTTGAAAACCAATTATGACAAAGCCCTCAAAGACTTCTCATGTGGAATACTCTCTACAGAATGTCTCGGTGTCGCCTTCGAGCCAGAGCAGAAGTTTGAAAATCCAGATGGCACACCAATCACTTTTGATCGCGATCTTCTCGGTAACCACCGCTCATCAGAGACCATACCAGGACCACTTAGCACCGCTTCATCCAAAGAAGTCCTCATATGGGAACGCTTAGTTTTATAATAAGAATCTAAGAATAAAAAAAGGGGCTGTCGCACTAAGTAATTAGTGCTCAGCTCCCTTTTTATGCCCAAAACACAAAAACCAGGCTTCGAAAAGCCTGGTTTTTGCTGTAAAATATATTTATGCTACTAAATAAAATCTTACAAGGAAATTATAGCCTTTCTTCCTTAAATCATCAAATAAAACTTCCGCTCGACATAGACCTATCAGTAGCAGATGACGATCCGGTACGCCTGGTAAGCGCATTCGTGGAGGAGATGGACCTTTCTGATCTTTATGCAACATATGAAAGAATCAGAAAAGGCCAGGCAACGCCCCGTCATATGATGAAGATAGCA
>NZ_FOXO01000024.1 GCF_900115735.1 Butyrivibrio proteoclasticus | reverse complement strand
TCATATGACGGGGCGTTGCCTGGCCTTTTCTGATTCTTTCATATGTTGCATAAAGATCAGAAAGGTCCATCTCCTCC
The DNA here is from genome assembly GCF_900115735.1 of Butyrivibrio proteoclasticus. Classification (GTDB taxonomy): domain Bacteria; phylum Bacillota; class Clostridia; order Lachnospirales; family Lachnospiraceae; genus Butyrivibrio; species Butyrivibrio proteoclasticus_B. The sequence goes on along the minus strand of NZ_FOXO01000024.1, from coordinate 64,323 downwards.
ACGAATGCGCTTACCAGGCGTACCGGATCGTCATCTGCTACTGATAGGTCTATGTCGAGCGGAAGTTTTATTTGATGATTTAAGGAAGAAAGGCTATAATTTCCTTGTAAGATTTTATTTAGTAGCATAAATATATTTTACAGCAAAAACCAGGCTTTTCGAAGCTTGGTTTTTGTGTTTTGGGCATAAAAAGGGAGCTGAGCACTAATTACTTAGTGCGACAGCCCCTTCATTATTATTGTATTGCATTTTTTCCTTTCAGTTGGTATTTTTTCAGCGAATGCTGACCATTGTCATAGAAGATGGCAGGTTGTGCTACGAAAAGCACAAAATTCATAATGTCATCAAAATCTTAAGATTTACGTACGAAAATCCTTAAGATTTTCTTAACCACAGAACTTATACAATATAGCGTATAGCTATATTTTGTGGTAATGTTTAATTGTAACGGTAAAAAACATACCATATATTGGGGAATTGGGGGAATAAAATGAAGAGAAAGGCTTTGAAAAAGTGGGGAATGAAATTGGGCATTGTTTCCATGGCAATGTTAACTTTGGCTACGATGCCAATTTATGCTAATGCAGAGGAAGACCCCAATTTTGAAGAAGTAGAGTATAAGCTGGATAATAATGCGCTTTATGATCAATATATTGACCATCTTATGAGCTTGCAAGATGGAATTGCAATAGAAGAATATAATTGTGAAGATTCAGATACTGGATATTATGCAGCAAAAAGTGCACTTACAAAATATGGAAAAACAGTTTATGAGATATTGAAATCCCAAATCATACAGGTTGCCAATGGTGAGAGGGAATCAGCGAAATTTTCAATTCCCTACAGTAGTATATATGGAGCAGATGATACATTTACGTTTTCTGCGTCAGAAATTGGTATGACTCAAATCACTGACTCTAATAAAGATGATGCGTTGATCAAAGTTAGAGATTATATACACAATACAGCAAAAGAACCTGGATTTGGAAAAGTATATGATGCAATAGTTGCAGATGTTCCATATTATCTATATTGGTCATCCGGATCTACTAGTTTGAACTATCCACAAGTACAGGAGGTAAGTCATACCGATGACTCCATTACAGTAAAGCCACGTGAAGGAGGAAGCTATGAATTAAATATAGTTGTATCTGATACATATGCCAAAAGTGACTTTGAAGTAGATATCAATAAGACATCAGTTGCCAAAAATGCTCTTGCTAACGCAAGTGACATAGTAAACCAGGCCAAATCACTGACTGATTCAGAAAAACTCACATATTATAAGAATTCAATTTGTAATTTGGTTGACTATGCTTTTGGAACATGGATAAATAGCGACCACAGGCAGATAATTTATGTTTTTGACAATGATAGTTCAACGAAAGTTGTCTGTGAAGGTTATGCCAAGGCATTTAAATATCTATGCGACCTGACAGAATTTTCTTCATCTGAAGTGGAATGTCGTTTGGCCGCCGGATATCTTGATGTAGATAATGAAGCCCCTGAACGCCACATGTGGAATGTAGTTCAACTTAAGAATAATGAAAATTATCTGGTTGATGTGACCAATTGCGATGATGGAATGTTCGGCGCTCCTGATATTCTTTTCATGAAAGGCGAAAGTGGGAAAGTGTATCAGACAGTGAATGACCAGGAATTGTGGGGATATAAGATAAATCATCCTTCATATACAGTATGCTATTACTATGATGATTCTAACTACAATAATATGAGAAGCGAGAGCGAGCTTACATTAATTAAAGAGCAAAATTCAGATGATCAGGAGCAGGAGACAGGCGGAGATGCTAAGGCTTTTGTAAAACGACTATACCGTGTTGCATTGGGACGTGATGCGGAGGAGCAAGGTTTAAATGATTGGACCAGGCAGCTTACTAGTGGAGAGAAAAATGCAGTAGATATAGTTCAAGGAGTTCTTTGCTCCCAGGAATATGGAAGTAAAGGAAAATCCAATGGTGAAATAGTAAATGATTGTTATCAGTCAATGCTTGGGAGAGCTGCAGATGAAGGCGGATATGCTGACTGGACATCAAGGCTTGATTCAGGAATGTCAGTAAATGCTATCTTTGCAGGATTCGTAGGAAGTGAAGAATTTGGAAAGCTTTGTGCTTCATATGGAATTAAACCGGGAAATTATACACTTACAGAAGCGAGAGATATGAACGCCGGAGTTACAAAATTTGTAAGTCGCTTATATACAAAAGCACTTGGAAGAGAGTATGATGTAGCAGGTCTAAATGACTGGTGCGGAAAAATAAATGCCAATCCATCAAGAGAAAATATTCTCAATATTTCAACAAACGGATTCTTCCATTCACAGGAGTTTACAAATAAAAACCTTAATAACACAGAATTTGTAAAGGTTCTGTATCGCACATTCCTCGGAAGAGAGTATGATGATGCAGGACTTGCAAACTGGGTAGGACAGCTTGATAGAGGTGAATATACCCGTGATGGAGTTATAAGCGGATTTGCAAACTCACAGGAATTTAGCAATATCATGGCTCAGTACGGATTATAAAATTATGACTTATTAAATGAAATTACAGAAACCCGCACTTGCTGCGGGTTTCGTGAGAAGGTGATACAAGGGTCAACCATGCCTCATCGACGTAGTCGATTCAATTTGGCATGGTTGATATATTCTTGAACTTTATGTTCAAGAATATATGTTTATTTGTAAGAAAAAATTCAAATTATAAAAGTTGGCTATTCTCATACAAATGACGCTTGATGCATTCAGTAGTGCATCAAGCGTTTTTACTATAAAAAATTTTTTGTGAAATAGATATACAGCATAGATACTAACTATATTTTGTAGTATTGTTTTAGTATAATGTTTGTTTACATACCATATATTGGAGGAGTGGGATGTGTATGGAAAGCAGTATGTTGAGAAAATGGGGAAGAGAGTATGATGATGCAGGACTTGAAGACTGGGTAGGTCAGCTTGATAGAGGAGAAAAGACCCGCGATGGAGTCATCAGTGGTTTTGCAAAATCGGCTGAGTTTAGTAATATCATGGCTCAGTCTGGTCTTTAAGAAAGAAAAAGCAATACAAGATATAGTGGATGAATTACCTGGATTCAGTATTATTTGTGCTTTTTTATGATAGAATTATTATCAGGAGAATATAAAAAAAGATTAGTGGGGTAAATGAATATGGTAAAAAAAATATTTTGCAAAAAAAGGTTTGTAAAAGGGATTGTCATGATGTCCATATCAGTTGCGGCTTCTTTTGTTACGCCAAATGGAACTTGTGTTGCAAGCGCAGCAGAAAATGTCAGTGTTTTGGACTTTGGGGCAGTACCTGGGGATGCTACTGATGATACAGCAGCATTTAATTCTGCAATAGAGTCTTTTGATGGTTCTACAGGAACTGTTACTGTTCCTTCCGGAACATTTAACATCAATCCCAATGTAGGAATACGTCTAAAAAGTAACATTACTCTTTCTATGGATGCAAGCACTGTTTTGGAAGTAAATGGAACATCTTCAAGTGAGTATGGAGTAATAATAGTTCGTAATGCGCAGGACGTTGTTATTAATGGTGGAACCATAAATGGTGAGCGCGCAAGGCATAATGGAGATAATGGTGAAGGTGGTCACGGAGTTAAAGTAATAGATAGTAATTATGTAACTATATCAAATATGAATATAAATTCAAACTGGGGAGATGGTATCTATTTAGGAACTGCCAGCGATAGTGACGAAATTTACGGAAGTAATGGAATCACTATTAATAGTTGTAAAATTACTGATAATCGTAGAAGCAACATTTCCATAGTTGATGCTAATGATGTGACAATTAGCGGGTGCTACCTGGCAAATGCATATGGAACAGCACCACAATGTGGTATCAATATAGAGCCTAATGGAAAAGATGGAAAGGTGCCTGATGACAGAGTATGTAAAAGAATAAAGATACTAGATACAACAGTAGATGTCCATGATGGAATTATGGATGATTATTATGGTCAATACTTTGGTTTCAGCACCCATTATTATCCAAGTGATAAATCAGTATATACAGCATATGACCTTCAGATAAGTGGTTGTACATTTAACGGAGATTGTGGTAACTATTCGGCAAAAAAGTGCGTGATTTCAAATACAAACATTAAGGGGACTTTCTACGACCGCTATGAAACTACACTAAATAATGTAAGCTGTGGTGATATATGGCAGGATAGCAATCCCTACGCTTCTGATGGCGTTGCTCCGCAGGAGGATCCAATTCATCAATGGATTGATGAGGAAAAGGTAGAGGCATTTGTAACAAGACTATATGAAGTTGCGCTTGGACGTGAACCTGAAGATACAGGACTTGAAGATTGGACTAACAGACTTTCAAGTGGACAGGCACAGGCAGTAAATATTGTTCAGGGAATTTTAGGCTCTGATGAATACAGTAATAAAAATAAGTCAAACGAAGATATAGTAAATGACTGCTATAATGCAATGCTTGGAAGAAGTGCAGATCCGGAAGGTTTTAGTAACTGGACATCAAATCTTGAAGCGGGAATGACAATGGAAGCTATATTTGCTGGTTTTGTGGGAAGTCAGGAATTTGATAGCCTGTGTAAGAGCTATGGTATAAAGCCAGGTACATATGTAGTAAATGAAGCACGTGACAAGAACGCCGGTGTTACTAAATTTGTAAATCGTTTATATACACAGGCTCTGGGAAGACCATATGATGTTGGAGGTTTAAATGACTGGTGCAGTCAGATAAATGCAAATCTTTCAAGAGACAACATCATGAATGTTTCAACAAATGGCTTTTTCCATTCACAGGAGTTCAACAACAAGAATTTAAATAATGAAGAATATGTTAAAGTTCTTTATCGTACTTTCTTAGGAAGAGAGTATGATGCTCCGGGACTTGCTGATTGGGTTGGACAGCTTGACAGTGGTGAAAAAGACCGTGATGGTGTAATGAGAGGTTTTGCTTATTCACCAGAGTTTGGTGAAATCATGGCACAGTATGGGCTTTAATGAGATTTAATAATTTATAAATTGTGGGCGAAATAAGAAAAAATTGTTAAAAGATGAGTTTCATTTGGCAAGTGCAAAGTTGGGAGAGAAAACGGGTGATGAAAATAAAAAAGTTGTGGTTAGGAATATTAACATTTGGCCTTGCCATTTTTATATCAATGACGCCAGATATAGTTGCAGTTGCTGAAGAAGCTCAGACTTTAGAAAATGCTTTGGACGAAGACGAACAGTCTGTTACAGAAGAAGATTTGGATGGAGACGAACAGCCTGCTACAGAGGAAGATTTGGATGGAGACGAACAGCCTGCTACAGAGGAAGATGCCGACGAGGTAACGGCTGAAGAGACGGATACGGAAAATCAGTATGGGGGATTACCCTGTTCCCAGCATCTACATGTCATAATCAATCAGATATATGGTACAGGTAATAAAGATGCAAGAGTATCTCATTCATTCATAGAGTTGTACAATCCAACCGATGCGGCTGTCAACATGTCTGGTTGGAGCATTTACTACATGTCGTCATCAGATGGTAATGCAAATGAGTGGGAGAAATTGGTTCTCACAGGTATTATAGATGCTCACTGCTCATATTTGATAAGGTGCGCCGCAATAGATGACACTTCAAGCGTAAAATACAACATCGATAGCTATGATCAGACTTGGGAGCAACATCTTTTTAATAAGGGCTTATGCGTAGTCCTATGCTCAGGCAGTGATGATATAAGCGCGGATGTTGAAACCATAGACGGAATGCCTGTCATTGATACGTATGTTGATATGCTTGCTGTTGCAGGAGGAGATAAAGCCAAGAACCAACCGGCATATTTTGAATCGGCATACAAGTCTGGCCAATCCAAGAACAAATCCATCAGAAGAGTTGCTTTTTCTGATACAGACAGCAACGATGCAGATACGGAAATATGTGACTACAGTGCAGACGATTGCCAGGACTTTCGGCCGAGATCAGGACAAGATGGAGCATGGTATGCTGCAACTATTAACTTTAATAAGGTATCCGGTTTTTATAGTGATCCTTTTGATCTGACATTGGAAAATACATCTGGCGTAGGCAGGATCTACTACACACTTGATTGTAGTACCCCTGATCCTGCAAAAGGTAATGGCATTTGGTATGAGGGGGCAATCCGGATTACTGATGCTACCGGCAATCCAAATATCTATTCCATGAGAACGGATACTTCATTGGCCTATGAAAATGGCTTCCCGGAAACTCCAAAGGGCGGAGTGCCTAAAGTTCCTGATTATAACATTGACAAATCGACTGTTTTAAGGGCTGCAGTGTTCTCTGATAGTGGAGAGCAAATATCCGACATATATACAAACTCATACTTTGTTGGCATGCTTGGCAGGGCGTCGCTGACAAACCAGTACACAGTATCAATAACCTGTGAGCCGGATGACTTGTTTGGATATGATGATGGAATATATGTGCTGGGAGCTACAAATGGTGAGGACGGAGTGACTGCAGATGACTGGAGATACAGCCAGGCAAATTATACAAATAAGGGAATAGAGTGGGAAAAAAGGGGGCTGATATGTATATATGATGAAAGTGGCTCTCCACTTCTGTCTCAGGTGTGTGGCGTAAGAATAAAAGGATCTTCTTCAAGGGCTTATAGCCAAAAGAGCTTTAATCTATATTCCAGAGATGAGTATGATGGCAACAAGCGCTTCAAATATGATCTTTTTAATACCGGTAAAGGCCCCAAGAGAATGACATTATTTTCAGGTGCACATGATATTGCCTGTAAGTTTAATGACTATTTAGTTTCTGAGGTATGCTGCGCTGAAGAAAATTTTGATGTTTTTAACATGATCCCGTGCGCTCTTTTTTTAAATGGAGAATACTGGGGAATGTATTTTCTTACTGACAAGTATGATGATAAATACATCGAGGATAAGTATGGTGTCAAAGATGATAATGTGGTGATGGTAAAAAATGGAAGTATTGAAGAAGGTGATTCTGAGGATATAACCCTTTGGAATCAGATGAGAGCTTTTATTGAAAATAATGACATGGAGGATGAGGAGAATTATAAAAAGGCATGTGAACTGATCGATATTGATAGCTTTATTCGCTACTATGCTACAGAGATATACATTTCGAATCGCGACTGGCCTGATAATAATACTTCGGCATGGAGAGTCAGGGAAACAAGCGATAAAGCATATGAGGATGGAAAATGGCGCTGGATGCTGTTTGATGTCAATTGTGCGACTATGGAGAGGGCTTCATTTGACAGCATAAAATGGACCAAAGACAGGGATCCGCTATTTGCCGGTCTGATGCGAAATCAACATTTTAGAACAAAATTTTCTGAGACTATTTTGCAGATTGAAAGAGATTATTTTTCATCTAATGAGATAGATCAGATTATTGATAAGTTTCAGGCGGATTACACCAACGGTCTGAAAGAGTCTTACAAAAGATTCTATGGTGCAGAGAGTTTTGAAGAAGAATATGAAAGTACTATAAACGAGAGAAGAGATTTTTTTAACAGACGTGCTGATGCAATAAATAAATATTTACAACAGCATATGGATAACGCTTTTTTAATCTATTCTGATCCGGTACAGGCCTTTGTGGCACGCATGTATTATTATGTGTTGCAGAGACAGCCTGAAGAAGAGGGGCTTAATGATTGGACGCAACAATTAAAAAAACATGAGATAGATGGTGCTGATTTTTCAGCTGGTGTTTTCATGAGTCAGGAGTATATTGCTCAGGATGACACAGACGAGGAATTTATTGAGAAACTCTATAGTACTATTCTTGATAGAGAGCCTGACGATTCGGGTATGGATTATTGGAAACGTATGTTGAGACGGGGATATAGCAGAGCGTATGTTCTTCGAGGCTTTGCCAATTCGGATGAATTTTCTGCGGTGTGTAGCGTATATGATATAGAGAGAGGTTCATTAGAGCTGACAGAAGATGACTATGAGCTGGAAGAAGCAGGCCAGCAGATTGATGAAGAAAAAGTTCGCAATTATGTAACAAGGCTCTATGCAAAAATCCTTGGGAGGACACCTGATGAAACAGGATTTGAATACTGGATTGACAGGATAATAACTCGAATGGAGAGTGCGGCATCTGTTGCTAAGAAGGGTTTTTTTGAGTCGCAGGAGTATGTCGAGAAGAATAAGTCTGATGGGGAATTTGTGGAGGACTGCTACAGGAGCCTCCTTGATAGAGAACCTGAAGACGAAGGATATGATTACTGGGTTAATAAGTTAAGCAGTGGCAAGATGACCAGGGCAGAGGTCATTCAGCAAGGCTTTGGTTGCTCGCGTGAATTTGAGGCGCTTATGAGGGAATATGGTTTTCTGAGTGACTGAGTGACAATGAGGGAATTTAGAAGTAAAAGTTGTGGAAAAAGGAGTGTTATTTGGGGATGAAAGTGGAAAGCATCAGGAAGAATGGTTTTATTTTACTGGCTATTGTTGTAAGTATGTTTATTTTTTTAGGAATTTGTACAACAGCTAGAGCAAGTGAACAAGTAGGGGAATTAGCGGAAAGTGATAAGGGAGTCAGTACATCTTGTAATATCCAAGCACCATCATTTTCTTTACCGACGATAGATGGAGAGACAATTACTGAGTCAACCTATGCTTCAAAAACACAGCTTCTTGTTTTTTATCGCGGTGATGGGAGCTGTGGAAATTCAAATAGTATTTTCTCAAGTATCGCTTCAAGTTATTGGATTTCAAATAAAAATATACAGGTGATTGCCATTGAAGCAGATGGGGCATCAAAAGAAACAGTTACTTCATTTAAAAATTCTAAAGCTCCAAATGATAATAATATAGTGTGGGCATATAATGGATATCGATACATGTGGAATTACATTCCGGGTGGACGATTGACCTACGCTGTATGCGCAATTGTTAAAGATGGAATGGAAGTGGAGTATTGGGACAAATGCGATGATGCAGAGACATGTGCGGAATACCTTCGCAAATATGTGGATATTGGGCCTGATTCAAGTTTGGGCACGGTCTTAGTATCCGGAACATATTGTGGAAGCATGGCCAGATCAATGTTCAACAGTGTTAATGGTTTCAGAACAAAATCAAATGTCTGGCAGTGGAATTCAGATAATAGTACAAAAACATATTTCAATACTTCCGGGACAACATCGCTACAGCCTCTTCAATATGATTATGACCTGGAAAAAGCAGCAATGGAAAGGGCAAAAGAACTTGCAGTTATGTATTCTCATACTAGGCCTAACGGGAGGAGCAAAGGGTCTATAACACGTAGGAATGGAGGAGAGAATATTGCATATGGCTATAGAACAGCTGATTCAGTTTTAGAAGCTTGGATAGAAGAAGATGACCCTTATGAATATCAGGGTCATAGAAGGAATATGCTAGATTCCAGACATACAACAATAGGTATTGGATGTTTTTATACAAACGGGACATATTACTGGGTTCAGGAATTTGGTAATGTAAATGGCGGACCAACTTCCACAAGTGTGAACGATAATAAGGTGGTAGAAACAGTAGAATACTCATCCAATATGGTTGATATTTCAAAGTGTTACATGACGTTGTCTTTTGATGGGAATGGTGGAGCGAGTGCATTAAATTTCGATACTTATTATTATGGAAAACCACTCGAGGAGCTTTTTTATTCTACACGTAAAGGGTATAAACTGGATGGCTGGTACACCGATCCGGTTGGCGGAACTAAAATTGTAGAAAGCACGGTAGTTGATCTCATTGGAGATATGACAGTATATGCTCATTGGGTACCCAAGCCTACAGCAGTGGTAACAAAAGCACCGGTAGCCAATAATCTTACGTACAACAGAGGTTTTCAACAGCTTGTAACTGCTGGTGAAGCTAGTGGTGGAACACTGAAATATGCTTCTGGATGGGATTCTACAACAGAGCCATCTGAATATTATTATTCTGAAAATATACCAACAGAATGTTATGCCGGTACATACTATGTCTGGTACAAAGTGTTTGGTAATGATGATTACGAAGATTCTGATGCAGTATGTATAGCAGTAAATATTCAGGAACCGGTTGATCCTGTAGTAGGCTTTGTAACCCGAATGTATCAAGTAGCATTAGGGCGTGAACCTGATGAAGATGGACTGAATAATTGGGTTAATCAGTTAAGGAGCGGAGCAAAAAATGGTGCGGATATAGCACAGGGATTCTACTTAAGTCCTGAAATGATAAACAAGGGGCTTAGCAATGATGACTATGTAGAGTTAGCCTATACGGGAATAATGGGACGTGGTTCTGATGAAGGTGGAAAAAGAGATTGGGTAGAAGCTCTTCAGTGCGGAGTAACCTACAATGCAATAGTAAAAGGCTTCGTAGGATCTCAGGAATTTATATCACTTTGTGAAAGTTACGAAATTTATCCGGGCGAGGTTCAAGTCACAGAAAATCGCGATAAGAATGTAGGAATCACGAAATTTGTCTCCAGATTATACACTGAAGTACTAGGCAGAGGATTTGACGAAGCTGGTCTAAATGATTGGACAGGACAGATAAATGCAAATCCAAGTAAGGAGAATATTCTAAATATCTCTACCAACGGATTTTTACATTCACAGGAGTTTGCAAATCGCGGTTTGTCCAATGAAGACTACGTGCGCGTCATGTACAACACATATTTAGGAAGACAGCCTGATGAAGCAGGATTCAACGACTGGGTATCACAGCTAAATAACGGACGCAGCCGCGATGATATAGCTTCAGGTTTTGCTAACTCTCAGGAATTTGCAAACATTTTGGCGCAGTATGGATTGTAAGACAGAAAACGCTTGGTGAAGTATTACTACACCAAGCGTACTTTTTATTTTGAGATGAAAACATATAGTAATAAAAAAATAATTCTGTTGTATAATTTGTAAAGAATAAAAAATAAAGGAATTAGTTCAATGTCAAAAATAATAGAAAAATTTAAATTTCAGGCGAATTCACATAATTCCGGCGGGATGGCCAATAAGTTAAGAAAAAAAAGAATGATGATATTTGAGGGCTTTATCGAACAGTATTTTTCAGAAGAGTTAAAGAACAATAAACAGATCAAGGTATTGGATATAGGTGGAGATATTACGTTTTGGCAGTCTATGGGATGTAAATATTTTGATCAGATGGATATAACTCTTCTTAATATCGATGCTAATCCATTCCCTAATTTACCGGTAAATGTCAAAGCCGTTGTTGGTAATGCACTTGATATGCAGGATATTAGTGACAAAGAATACGATATATGTTTTTCGAACAGTTGCATAGAGCATGTTGGAAAGGAAAAAGAATGGGCAATGATGGCAAAGGAAATGAAGAGGGCTGGAAAACATTACTTCCTTCAGACTCCTAACAGGTATTTTCCGATTGAGCCGCATTTTCTTGTTCCGTTTTTTCAATTTTTTCCATTAAAATTAAAGGCAAGTATGATTAATAAGCATCAACTTGGATTTTGGCCGCAGGGGAAAGATTGGGAGGACAGCCTAAAAATTGCTGATGAGATAAAATTGTTAAGTTATAGAAATCTTCGTACACTTTTTCCTGAAGCAGAGATAAAGAGAGAAATGCTTGGGGGCTTGACTAAGTCTTATATGGTATACAAATAAACAAATTTATTTATATATATGTATCAGAAAATGAGATCTTTGACAATTGGTGTAGTTTATGCTACACCAATTGTCAGTTTAGGTGGAAAATAAATATAATCCTGAACTGTAGTAATGAGTTTTATAAAGGAGATGAGCAGAAATTTTGATTAAAAATTTAAAAAAAGATTCAACATACTTATATATCATTATATTCTTGGTATTTGAGTTGGCTATTTTTCTAATTCATTTGCCTATGCAAATTGTGTCAGATGATGAGGTTAATATAGCTCGTGGAGTTTTTTTTAACAATGTTTTTTCATATATTGTTGAGAGATTCCAATGGAATGGAAAGTTCATGACAGACGGAATGGCTTTTATATTGTACTGCTTTCCTTTTTATGTATTTAAGATATTTGACTCTTTTATATATGGAATTATGCTTTATATTATTTGGAATCTTTTTACGGATCGGTCAATAAGGATGCTCATAACATCAGCTATGGGAATAACTCTTTTTCCTATCATTTCTTATTTGGGCTCTGCTGGATATATTGCAACTACAACAAATTATATATATCCAATTATTCTATTGCTTATTGGTGCAACTCCATTAATTAAGAAAATGAGGAATCAACAAGGTAACATAATATGTTATCCATTATCAATAATAGGACTGATATATACCGCTAATCAGGATCAAACAGCAGTAGTTGCTATTGGTGGTTTCTTATTGGTTTCAATTGAATACTTATATTTGTGGAACCGAGATAAGGATATTGCTTATAAAAAGATATTTAATGTTAGTGCTATATATTTGTGTGTTTCTATCATAATTTATGTACTTATGCTCATTGTTCCTGGACATATAAGAAGAGTACATAGCACAGTAGAGATGGAATATTGGCTTCCTCAATATGCTGATTGGAGTATAGGATATAAATTATATCGTGGTATAGCGACGACTTTTGCAAATTTATTCTTTTTACAACCAATCCTGTTTATTGTTTTTGCTGTATTGCTGCTTATAATCGTATACTTGAAAAATAGAAAAATGACGATAATTCCTTTGGCAATGTTGAGTTTGTTAATTTTAAGTAGAGCTACAAATTTAAGTTATTTCATTACTTATTATGATTACTCTTGTAACATGCCGGATTTACTCCCGTTTAAAGATGCACCGGTTTCATTGCTTATGAGTTTACTCATATTTTTATTACTATTCTTTTCTGTTCTGGCAATAAAAAAGACTAACGAAAAAACATGTTATAACCTGATAATTTTGAATATTCTTGGATTTGGATCTCGTTTTATGATGGGATTTTCTGCAACAATATACGCGTCATCTTTTAGGACATTTACATTTCAAGTGTTTAGTTTCTTACTATGTAGTATATTGCTTATAAATATTGTTTATGAAAGTATTACAAAAAAGGGAGAAGAATAAAAAATAGTTATGAGAAGAAAAATTTTTGTTTCATTCGTTATGGCATTTGCCATCAGTATAATATCCTTGCTTTGTTTTAGCACAACTGTTAGAGCCGCTGATCAGGATATTGAAGGTTTTGTTACAAGAATGTACAGGGTGGTTCTTGGAAGAGAAGCGGAAGAAGCCGGGCTTCAGGATTGGTCTGAAAGGCTTCGAAGTGGAAATAGCTGCGCAGCAGATATTGTGTTAGGATTCTTTTTTTCTCCTGAATATGAAGCTAAGGCGAAGAGTAATGGAGAAATAATAACTGATTTTTACTCTGCAATGCTTGACAGAACACCTGATAGTGATGGATACAATGACTGGGTAAAACATCTTGATGTTGGGATGACAAAAACATCAATTGCTTATGGATTTGTTGGAAGTCAGGAGTTTGGGAACCTTTGTGCAAGTTATGGTATTAATCCTGGTACAGTAACTCTTACTAGCAAAAGAGATATCAATTATGAAAGGACATATTTTGTCTATAGACTTTATCAAAATTGTCTTGGCAGAGCGCCGGAAGAAGCAGGACTTGAGAGCTGGTGCGACAATCTTGATAATGGTGGAACAGGTTCAAACATCGCGTATGGATTTATTTTTTCTGAAGAATACAGAAATAAGAATGCAACAGATGCAGAGTATGTTGATATGCTTTACAGGACAATGCTTGGTCGTGAGGCAGATGAGAGCGGCCGTGCTTCATGGATAAGTCAGCTAGAAGAAGGCTATTCTCGAGAGCATATTTTAAATGGCTTTCTTTTTAGCCAGGAATTCGGGGCTCAATGTGAAAGAGCAGGTATAAATATTGGTGAATCAATTGAGGAACCTGCAAAAAATGGGACAGATAAAAATGAATTTGAATATAAAGGATACCTATATGCTAATGGTATAGCCACTTGGTATTACTATGTAGTCAAAAATAATGGAAGCTCAACAGTAACATTAAATGGTGAAGCTGTTGCGACAGATGTATCAGGTTCTCAGGTTGGAACAAGCACAGCTTCGATTGACGTGTTAGGACCAGGTGAAACAAGCTTGATGGAGTTTTATTTTTCAGATTCAGCGGAAGTTGATAAGGTTGATGTTTCTGTTTCATCAAGTACTGATGTACAATATCAGCCGATAATTTCTAATTTGGCTGTTAAGGCAAGTCAGAACCCGAATAACCTGACTCTTGCAATTACCAATAATAGCAGCGTGAACGCACAAAATGTAATGTCTTATGCACTATTTATGGATAGTGACGGGAAAGTAGTTGATTATTCATTCTGTAGTTACGAGGATTGTAATGAACAATTTAGGCCAGGGGCAACACTTGCAGAGCAGATGACATCCACACAGCCTTTTGATCATGTTGAATACTTCTTGACTGGAAGGTCCGATGGAACTACTTCGGATAGCTCTCCAAAAGTAAATGCAGATAGTTTTAATGTTAAAGAGTATTGGTACGAACCGGATGATTACACAGAGTGTTATCTATTGGTTAAAAATAACAGTTCTAAGACTGTAGGAATAAACATCAATGTTACTGCTTATGATGCATCAGGCAAGATGATCGGCGCGGGAGATGCTATTGTTGATATTATTGGTTCTGGAGAAGAGACCATGACCCAGGTATTCTTTGATACTGTAACAGGTATCGATCACTTGGGATATACAATGAGTTTTAAAACACAGTATTCACCTGTTTTAAACAAGTTATCTATAACAGAGAAACAGACCAGTGAAGGTGTTGAAGTTTCTGTAACAAATAACACAACGAAAAATGTAAAGTTTTTACAAGCCTATGCGTTATTCTTCGATTCAAATGATAATCTTATTTATGAAAACAGTACTTATTTTATTGATGAAGACGGACAATTTAAGGCGGGAGACACTTTGACACAGGAAATTGCGTCTCTAAAAGAATTTACATCAGTAAAATGTTTCTACGCTATAAGAAAGTAACAACGTAGATAGTATGACTTATTAAATGAAATTACAGAAACCCGCACTTGCTGCGGGTTTCGTGAGAAGGTGATACAAGGGTCAACCATGCCTCATCGACGTAGTCGATTCAATTTGGCATGGTTGATATATTCTTGAACTTTATGTTCAAGAATATATAAGAGCTTGATGTGTGGTTTATTTACAGCACATCAAGCTCGATTTTTATTTATTCTGTTTTTGAATGTTTTTCGGTAGTTGTTTAGGAAGTGTCACAACAAATCTTATTATCTTATCACCATCTCTTAGGGCTTCAATTGAGCCACCGTGAGAAGTGGCAATTGCTCTGGCAACAGAAAGACCGATGCCGTAGCCGCCGGTTTCACGTGCTCTGGAGGAGTCAGCTCTGTAGAAACGATCAAATAGCCTGTCCAAGTTACCACTAGGTATGGCGTCACAGGTATTTGATACTTCGAAGGTAATGTATTTGGAGCCTTTGTTAAGAAGTACATGGATGCTTCCACTTTCGGAAGAGTACTTCATAGCATTGTCTAAAAGAAGCGACGCAAGCTGGTTTATCGCATTTTTATCGCCTGTGATATGGATCCCGTCTTCAATATCCATCTGGTATTTTTTACCTTTTGAAGTCGCTAGAGCTTCGAAAGAAACAGCCGTGTCTTTTATGGTCTTACTCATGTCAAAGTCAGAGAAGACAACATGCATTCTTTCCTCGTCCATTCGGGACAAAGTTAAAAGGTTCTTAACAAGGCCGTTCATTCTGGCAACCTGATTCTTTATGCTTGTTGTCCACTCACTTTTACCAGATTCGATTTCAAGAACATCTACATTGGCAGATATTACAGCAAGAGGAGTTTTTAGTTCGTGTCCTGCATCGGTGATGAATCTTTTTTGTTTTTCAAGAGATTCGACAACAGGTGCAACAGCCTGACTTGAAAAGATATAAACTAAAATAAACATTGCTATAAGAGCACAAAGTCCAACGAGAACCGATTGAAGCAGAAGCGTAAGGGCGTTCAGAATAGCAGCGCTCTGATCGGCAAATATTATAAGCTTTGAGCCATCATTCTTGGTTGAAACAATGTATCTGTAGGTGTGGTAGTACCCACGCTGTTTACCTTCATTTGCTACATTAATGGCATATTCAGAGGCGATTTCCTCGCTGACAGCAGCAATATGTCCAAAATTAACTTCAGTTATATTGCCAGAAGAATCAAGCTTTACCCAGAAATATCTGGTTTGATAGGGCATCTCTGCATCACGATTATTGTTCAGCCTGTCAAATTGAAATGGATTATTAGGATCTCCTGGATGTGGTGCTGTGATATCATTTGATGCCTCGCTTGCAGCCACATCGGTAGTGGATCCATCGCTTGTTGCATCACCTGCAGGTATATCAGGACTAACAAGGGTATCCGGATTATTGGGATCAAAGATCATATTTTTTCTGAGATTCGGGAAGTATCCATCGTTATCAGCCAACATAGTCAGTAGATTATCGGCCTCAGAAACAATATGTCTGACATTTATGATGTTAATTACACCGATCATGATGACCAGGATCAAAAGTAGTGAAAGCATAGCTGTAACTACAAATTTTTTTCTTAGTTTTTTTACCATGAATATCATACCTGCCTGTTATTAAAAATCAGTTTGTTTCGTTGATGGAATAACCAACACCACGTGAGGCCTTAATCTCACAGGTGGCTCCAAGTGCCGTCAGCTTTTTCCTGAGATTTGAAATATATACCCAGACTACGTTTATATCGGCGTCTCCGTCGGCCCAGATCCTGTCCATAAAAGTATCTATGGAGATGATCCTTCCGGGATTTGTCATGAGCATTTCCATCATCTGAAATTCTCTGCTGGCAAGATGAATTTTTTCATGATCAGGAGTAATGAGCTCATAGCCTGCGCGGTCCAGAGTGAGGTTTCCACAGGTAAGATTTGTGGGAGCAAAGTCGGTTTTTCTTCTGAGCATGGCTCTTACTCTTGCAAGTAATTCTCCCATGTCAAAAGGCTTGGGAAGATAGTCATCGGCTCCAAGATCCAGTCCTTTGATACGATCATCAACCTCAGTCTTTGCTGTAAGAAAAAGAACCGGAGTAGAATTTCCTTTCTCACGTAGACTTTTTAATACTTCCATTCCATCGAGCCCCGGCATCATGATATCTAGGATAATGCCGTCGTACTCGCCGCTAAGAGCGTATTCTAGCGCATCTTTTCCGTTATAAACCGCATCAACAGTGTAGTTGCTGTGCTTTAGTATTGCTACTAGCGCGTTAGTCAGTTCTTTTTCATCATCTGCTAATAATAGTCTCATAAAATACCTCTTAATATAGTAGAAATGTTTCATTAATTTTATCACAAGAACTTTTGCACAAATCACAAAGATATGTATAAATTATGAACATTTTAGATTTTTTTTAGACATCATGAGTACATATTTTTTTATTACAATAGTTACATAATATTCGGGGGAAAGCTACATGAAGGAAAGAAAATCTATAATACCAGTTCCGGTTTTATTCATTATCTTAATCTGTATTCTGCTTAATTTTGTCGCATGGAAAAGTGTGGCTTTTTCTGATTTTTATGTCCAAAATATTTTTCCGGCAATTACTTTATTATATGGAAGACTGACAAGTGCATTTCCGTTTTCTATAGGCGAGATAATGCTTGTGTTTATTGTCCTTTTTGTTTTGTTCTCAGTACTCTTTGTTTTGGCGCATTCTGTTTTCCTTATTTATGGCAATACCGTTGCCTCCTTTGGTAAAAGATATTTCAAAGCACAGAAGGTTTTTGGCTTGATTTCTGGTGCGCTATATAGGATTTCTACTGTATTAATGGCTATTATTTGTACAGTTATGACGCTTAACTGTTTTATTCTTTATCATACATCTAAGATTCAGCTCTTTTCCGGAGCGGACTCCACAGAATGTGACATACAACAGTTGGCAGAACTAAGAGACTACGTTGTAAAAAAATGTAATGAACTTGCAAAAGAAGTTCCTCATGATGAGTACGGAAATGTTATTTATGAAGGTGATATGAAAAAGACAGCCATTTTGGCTATGTCAAATATCTCTGATAGATTTCCGCGTTTGGGCGGATATTATGTGACACCTAAGGCACTGCACTTTTCGGACTTTATGAGTCAGCAGTATATGCAGGGATATTACTTTCCATTTTCTATGGAAGCAAATTATAACGACATAATGTCTATAATGAACAAACCTTTTACCATGTGCCATGAACTTGCTCATACTCATGGGTACATATATGAGGATGAGGCCAATTTCCTTGGATTCCTTGCCTGCATCAGTTCTGATGATCCGGTATTTCAATACAGCGGTTATCTTGGAGTTTTAAACTATATAAACAATGATTTTTATAAGGCTGTGAGCAAGGAAGAGTACAATTCCCATGTGAAAATTTCAGACAGAGTAAAATATGATAACCAGTTTATGACAGATGAAGCGTGGGTTAAGGTTGAAGAGAAGGCTGTAGTAAAAACAGAAACCGTAAAGAAAGCAGCGGAAACATTTATTGATACCAATTTAAAAGTAAACGGGGTATCTTCAGGCAAATGTAGCTATTCGCACGTGGTTGCACTAATCATGGATTACTATTACAATTTCCCAGAGGGGGTTTGATAAAAAATCCTCTAAAGGGAGAATCATAATGAAGAAAAAGATTGGAATAATTGGAACAATCATAATTATGTCAGCAGCTCTTTTAGCGGGCTGTGGACCTACGGATGAAAAGGTTATGGAGCTTGAGACAGCACTTGGGCTCATGATGGAGGCAAAAGAGAGTGCTGAGGAAACATATCTTGATATAACCGATTCATCTATGGAAGAGGTGCTTAAAGAGCTCGATGAAAAGGCCCAAAAATACGAGGATATCGATCATAAGAAATATAATGATACAAAGATTGATACGGCTATAGAAGAGATAAATGGGATAACAGCGCAGTATCAGAGTTTAAAGAGCGGTTTTGAGAGTGTTCTTCAAAAGGAAACCGAAGAAAAGAAAGAAGCTGAAAAGCACAGAGACGTTCAGTGCTACCTTATTAATAAAACAGGAATGAATCTTGTGAGCGTTGTATTGCATGATAAAACAACGGACACTTATTCTGAAAATCTATTAGGCGATAATGTAACACTTAATTCAGGTTACACACTTATGGGCGTTGTGCTTGATCTTACAAAAGCCAGTACTGAATATGAGTTTGTAGTTACAAATGATAACAATACAGATTTTTCACTGCCTTGCGATGATCTGGCAAGTTTGAAAATCAATGAGACTTCTGTCACACTCAAATATGATTCTGAGAAAAAAACAGGATCGGCATCATTGTTTATAAGCGATTCCGGTAATGCAACTTCAGGTGATACAGAAACCGAAAATGAAACTTCATCTAAAGCTTCGAGTACCTCATCTGAAGGCTAAATGTAATGATTTTTGTGGAAAATGCACAATATCTTAAGAAAATCTTAAGATATTATGCACAGTTATGTCCGTGACAATATTCTTTTTGGAGTATATAATCTTTTTTTGTACTGAAGCAATTGCACACTATTATGTATAGCAATTGTTGCTATGCAGACTAGAATAATTAGTACGAAGAGGAGAATGAATATTATGAAGAAGAATATCGTTACATTACTTTCAGTTTTAACACTTTCAGCAGCAGTTCTTGCAGGTTGCGGTGAGGCAGCTACAACAGAGACAGCAGTAGAAGAGACATCAGTTGAGGCTGTTGAAGAAGTATCAGTAGAAGAAGCTGTAGAAGCTGTTTCTGAAGATGCTTCAGTTGAAGCTTCATCAGAAGACGCAGCAGCAGACGCTTCATCTGTAGAAGAAGCTGCTACAGAAGCTACTTCAGAAGATGCAGCAACAGACGCTTCATCTGTAGAAGAAGCTGCTACAGAAGCAACATCAGCTAACAACTAATTCAATTAGATTTTTTTAATAATCAATTGCTTTAGCCAGTACATAAAAAAAGCCCTTTCAATCAGTTGATTGAAAGGCTTTTTTATTACTTTTTTTTCTGGCATTCATTACATATTCCCAATATTTCAAGCTGATGTCCTGTTATTTCAAATCCGTTAAGGGAACTCTCAACAAATTTTGAAATATCATGTAAAGGACAAGTCTTTATAGGAATCTTTCTATGGCAGACAGTGCATATAGCGTAGTGCTTGTGACTGCTCTTTTTTAGCTCATAAACTGCCTCTGCTTCTGTGGACAAAACCGTTTTTGTTACAATTCCAGCTTTTTCAAAGGCCAGAAGATTTCTATAAACTGTAGAAAATGCATATTTTTCCTTTGGATCACCTGAATTTAGCTGATCATAAATTTCAGCAGCTGACATAGGTTCTTCACTACAAAATAAGAGAATGAATATATCTTTTCTCTGGTGAGTCTTTTTAAAGCCATCAGGCCAGTTTCTTTCTATGATTGAATCATAGCTTTCAGCATGTATCTTACAACTCATAACTGCTCCATTAAAGTGTTATTCCAAGAACATCAATTAAAAGACCGCATATAGTTCCAATTGCAAATAGCAAAAGTGCGATATTTATGTTTTCTTTTTTCTCCGGGTTAACTCTAAATAAAACTAAAAGTCCAATTCCGGCTCCAACTAAGAGGCCAGACATCATTGTTCCGAGTGTGATCATCTGATCAAGATAAAGTTCAGTAATTATAACTGAGGCTGCACAGTTTGGAATTAGACCTATGATTCCGGCTAGGATATGACTGATAATAGGGCTTGTCTTAAGAAGCATAGAAAGCTTATCTTCGCCAATCAGCTCAATTACGAAATTGAGGGCAAGTGTCAAAATAAGTACAAATATGAAAATGTGGATAGTGTGGACAAATGCAGATTTCACAATTCCCCATAGACCGGCTGATTCTTCATTATCGCAATGGCAGTGTTCTTTTTCGCAGAGCTCATCAATTCTTACAGGATCATCAGCTCTTTTGTTGTGGCTTCGATGATAATAATGAACAACGGCGTCAATTATGAAACCTGCAATTATTCCTATAACAGCCTTAAGGGCAAGAACAGGGATCATAGTGTTTAGCGGAACCTGATTTGATATAAATAAAGGAATCATCTCATCTGAAGTTGAGAGATAGATAGCTATCAGAGTTCCCAAAGTTATTACTCTGCCGGCATAGAGATTCGAAGCAGCAGCTGAAAATCCGCACTGCGGGAAAACACCAATAAGTCCGCCCCACAATGGTCCGAAATGCTCAGTTTTTTGAACTATATCAGAAGTGAATTCCTCGGTCTTGTGCTCTAAAAACTCCATTACCAGATAAGTGATAAAAAGAAATGGCAATATTTTAACCGAATCAATTACGGCATCAGCTACAACGTCAATGATTAAATCCATAAAGACCTCCTGCTCTGTTAAATGCAAATGCAAATCATTAGCATTTAGAAAAATGCCAAAAAAATATCAGTAAAGCGGGTGATGGGAATCGAACCCACGTATCTAGCTTGGAAGGCTAGTGTTCTACCATTGAACTACACCCGCATGGTGCTGACAAGTATGTATTTTACTTAAGTTTATGTGGTATGTCAAGAGGTTTTATGATAAACTTTAGATGTTTGTCGATTGACAGACAATTTTGGCGGTGTTATCATGATTCCTACCAAGTTACTAGGAATTGCTTTAGTTTAAGATTTTTCATAAATAGAAAGGGTTTTTATCATGTCAGATCAGTCTCTTTTAACCGTAAAGGATTTATCAGTTTCAATTGATAATGAGCTTCCTATATTAAATAATATAAACCTGGACATCAAACCGGGCGAAACCCACGTACTAATGGGACCTAACGGTGCAGGTAAGTCTACTCTTGGTTTTACACTTATGGGTAATCCTCACTATCAGGTAACAGAAGGAAGCATTATGTTTGATGGCGAGGATATCACTCGTATATCAGCAGATAAGAGAGCTAAAGCCGGAATGTTTTTATCTTTCCAGAATCCATATGAGGTTCCGGGCATTTCTCTTAGCAGTTTTATTAGAAATGCATATCATGCACAGACAGGAGCGCCAGTTAAGCTTATGGCTTTTCAGAAGTCACTTAAAGCTGCAATGGAGCTTCTTTCAATGGATGAGTCATATGCAGACAGAGATCTTAATGTTGGTTTTTCCGGTGGCGAAAAAAAGAAAGCTGAGATACTTCAGCTCCTTATGCTGAATCCCAAATTTGCAATCCTTGATGAAACAGATTCAGGACTTGACGTTGATGCAGTTCGTACAGTTTCCAAGGGAATTGAGGAGTACCAGAAAAAGAAGGATGGAGCACTCCTTATTATTACACACAGTACTAAGATTTTAGAGTCACTACATGTTGACTATACGCATGTTCTTGTAAAGGGAAGCATAGTTCACACCGGTGATGGAACACTTGTAGATGAGATTAACGAGCATGGATTTGAGAGGTTTGTATGAGCGATAACAAGCAGGTTGTGGCAGATATAGACCACAGTATGTATGATTTCAAAGATGTAGAGAACGACAAAGATTTCTATCGTCTTCAGGAAGGTCTTACAGAAGAAACTGTTTTAAAGGTATCAGAAGAAAAAAACGATCCTGAATGGATGAGGGATTTTAGACTTAAATGCCTGAAATTATACAACGATATCAAGATTCCTGATTGGGGCCCAAGTATAGAGGGACTCGACATGGATAAAATTTCTTCTTATGTAAGACATAAGTCAGATATGAAGGGCAGTTGGGAAGAAGTTCCGGAGGATATAAAGAACACTTTTGAAAGACTCGGAATCCCACAGGCAGAGAGAGAGTCGCTGGCAGGTGTTGGAGCCCAGTATGATTCAGAGCTTGTTTACCACAATGTAAAAGATGAAGTTGCAGCTCAGGGTGTTATTTATACAGATTTAGAGTCAGCACTTCGCAGTGAGTACGCAGATATGATCAAGGAGCACTTTATGAAGCTTGTTCCACCAACTGATCATAAGTTTGCAGCCCTTCACGGAGCGGTATGGTCCGGTGGATCTTTTGTTTATGTTCCAAAGGGAGTAAAGGTTGAGATTCCACTTCAGTCATACTTTAGATTAAATGCTGCCGGCGCAGGCCAGTTTGAGCACACTCTTATCATAGTAGATGAGGGAGCGGATCTTCACTTTATAGAGGGATGCTCTGCTCCTAAATATAATGTAGCCAATCTTCATGCGGGCTGTGTTGAGCTTTATGTCGGTAAGAACGCAAGACTTCGTTACTCCACAATTGAGAACTGGTCAAAGAATATGTATAATCTCAACACTAAGAGGGCAATCGTTGAGGAAAACGGAAGAATGGAATGGGTATCAGGTTCTTTTGGTTCCCATACATCATATCTTTATCCTATGACAATCCTTAAGGGTGATAACTCTCAGATGGAATTCACTGGAATTACATTTGCCGGAAAGGGTCAGAACCTTGATACCGGAGCTAAGGTTGTTCATCAGGGCAAACATACATCATCGGTAATATCAACAAAATCTATTTCCAAGGACGGCGGAATCGGAACATACCGAAGCAGCGTAGTAATCCAAAAGAGTGCTAAAAAAGCTAAAGCTTCCGTATCATGTGATTCTTTGATGCTTGATAGTATTTCAAGAGCAGATACTGTTCCTGGAATGGATATCAGAACTAATGATGCGGATGTAGGACATGAGGCTAAGATCGGAAGGATTAGTGACGAAGCAGTATTCTATCTGATGTCACGTGGAATTTCAGAAGAAGATGCAAAGGCAATGATCGTCAGCGGTTTTGCAAATCCTGTTTCAAAAGAACTTCCTTTGGAGTATGCCGTTGAGATGAACAATCTTATCAAGCTTGAGATGAGTGGAAACATGTGAGGATAGCTATGAATAGAGACATAAATATGAAGGTTAATGTACTGCCTGTTCTTACATACAATTTTTTGCATGTTAATGACAGTACCTTAAATGCCGGAGATATTACAATAGATAGCCTTAGTTCTCCTGTAGAATCGGTTATCTCTGATGAAATAGAAGTAAAAAGAGATGTAACTTTTGAGGAAGCCGGTGAAATATTTAGGGCAAATAAAGACAAAATTCTAAAAACGACAGGTGTTCCTGGCGTTCCAAACGGCGATATGTCATACAGAGATGAAAAACAGGCAATTCGCACGGGAATGGGAATAGATATAGATGAGCTTATGATATCTATTGATGTAAAAGCTACAGTCTATACAGTTCCTGAGAATGTAAAAGCAAAAAAACCAATTGTGATCAGGTATGATCTTACAAATGGCCAGGGAAGTCTTTCTTCACAGGTTATTCATGCAAAAAAGAATTCTGAAGTAACTGTTATCATGGAATATTCATCTGAAAAAGATGCTACTGGATTCCATGGTGTTAGTACAAGGCTTCTCGCAGAAGAGGGAGCCAGAATCACACTCATTAAAGTTCAGCTTCTTGGAAATGGTTTTATTCATTTTGATGATATAGGTGGAGCTTGCTTTGAGAATGGACAGATAGATCTGGTTTCTCTTGAACTTGGGGCTAAAAAGAGCTGGACAGGATGCTACACAAATCTTGTGGAAAAAGAGTCTGTATTTAACAGCAATATGGGATATCTTTGCAGAGATGACCATTCGCTTGATATAAACTATGTATCTGACCACAGAGGCAAAAAGACTGAAGCGCTCATGCAGTTTAAGGGTGTTCTCATGGATAATGCATCCAAAACTTTCAGAGGAACTATTGATTTTAAAAATGGTAGTTCCGGTTCTGTTGGCGATGAGCAGGAAGATGCTTTGCTTCTTAGTGAGGATGTAGTGAATAAGACAATGCCTGTAATTCTTTGCCAGGAAGAGGATGTTGATGGAAGACATGGCGCTACCATTGGACAGCTTGGCGAGGATATTCTGTTTTACATGCAGACAAGAGGCATTGATGAGGAAGAGGCAAAGAGGATCATTATCAAGGCAAGGCTTGAGAGCGTTGCACGTATGATCCCAGATCCGGAGATCATGCAGAAAGTTCTGTATTATATTCAGGGAATTGTTTAAGGGCAAAATAATTCGTTATTATAGGAGAAACAATGACTAGTTTGGGAGACTTTCGTAAGGATTTCGATATTTTAAATTCTGGCGACTATGTATATTTTGACAATGCTGCAACTTCTCAGAGACCAAGGCAGGTTCTGGATGCAGTATCAGATTTTTATAAAACATCTAACGCAAACCCGCTTCGTGGCTTATATGATCTTAGCATGATGGCGACTGAACAGTATGAAAATGCAAGGGCTGTTGTTGCGGATTTTATTGGAGCAAGCAGACCGGAAGAGATTATTTTTACCCGCAATACAACGGAGTCTCTTAATCTTGTTGCATACAGCTATGGACTTGAGAACGTTCACGAAGGCGATGATATCGTAATAACTGTAATGGAACATCACAGCAATATGCTGCCATGGCAGATGGTTGCTAAAAAGTGCAAGGCAAACCTTGTATATATGGAGCCTACCGAAGATGGAACAATTACGAAAGAGGAATACGAAAGTAAGATAACAGACAGGGCCAAAATAGTTGCGGTTGGACATGTTTCAAATGTTATGGGGGTAACTAACCCAATAAAAGAAATTGCAGCTTTCGCTCATTCCAAGGGCGCTATTATGGTGGTTGATGGGGCACAGTCTGCACCACACATGCATGTTGATGTCCGGGATCTCGGAGCAGATTTCTTTGCTCTGTCAGGCCACAAAATGCTTGCACCGATGGGAATAGGAGCACTCTACGGAAGATATGAGCTTCTCGAGAAGATGCAGCCATTTTTGACAGGTGGCGAGATGATCGAATATGTAACAAGAGAAGATGCTACATATGCAGAGATTCCGCACAAGTTCGAAGCTGGGACAGTTAATGCCGGTGATGCAGTTGGACTTGCTCAAGCAATTAAGTATCTTAAAAATGTAGGATTTGATACAATAAAAGAGCAGGAAGAAAAACTTACAACTCTTTTGATGGAAGGCCTCAAAAAGATGCCTTATATCAAAGTATTTGGTTCAGAAGATCCTGCTAAACACTGCGGAATTGTTACTTTTACAATGGAAGGAGTTCACCCACATGATATGGCATCGGTACTTAATGATGATCATGTTTGCATAAGAGCCGGACATCATTGCGCACAGCCTCTCATGCAGTTCATAGGAGCGGGTTCAACAGCAAGAGCAAGTGTTTATTTTTACAATACGGAAGAGGAAGTGGAAATCTTCCTTGATAAGCTTTCAAAGGTAAGAGAGGTCATGGGCTATGGAGCTTAAACAGCTTTATCGTGAAATAGTAAATGAGCACAATCTTCATCCGGTTCACAAGGGCAAAATGGAGAATCCGGATCTGATACTTCGTGGCGTAAACCCAAGCTGTGGAGATGATATTACACTGCAGCTCAAGTTAAAAGACGGAGTTATTGAAGATGGTATGTATGATGGCAGTGGCTGTGCAATTTCACAGGCATCTGTTGATATGATGGTAGATCAGATTATTGGAAAGAAAAAAGAAGAGGCTATTAAACTTGCCGGATTATTTATGGGCATGATCAAAGGTGATATCACTGACGAGGCGAGCCTTGAAGAGCTTGATGAGGCAGCCGCGCTTCAGGATGTTGCACACATGCCTGCAAGAGTTAAATGTGCAGTTCTTGGATGGCATACCATGCAGGAAATGCTTGAAAATCCGGAAAAGGCGCAAACCAGCTAAGTAGTAGGTGGAATATGGCAGATTCAAATATCACTAAAAATGCACTGGCTACATCACTAAAAAAGCTAATGCGGGAAAAGCCTTTTGAAAAGATAAGTGTATCTGATATATGCGATGACTGTGGAATGAACAGAAAGAGCTTTTACTACCATTTCAAGGACAAGTATGATCTGGTTAATTGGATATTCTATGTTGGTTGTATAGGGAAGCTCAACTTTTCAGCATATGAGAGAGGCTGGGACGTTATGTATGACCTTTGCAAGAGCTTTTATGCTGATAGAGAATTTTATAGTACAGCATTTCAAATTGATGGACAGAACTCGTTAAGGGAGTATGCTCTAGAGACTTTTGAACCAATAACACGATACTTTTTGCAAGGCAGTAAGGTTATTGGTGATGATGAAGAGTTTTTTGTAACTTTTTTTGGCGATGCTTTTTTATCAGCAATTATGCGTTGGGTAAAAGAGGGAATGAACCTTACTCCGGATCAGTTTATGGAAAAGATTCATAAACTCACATTAGGGCTGGCTGAAAAAGTAATAGAAGATGAGAACATAAATTAACCCGTATAGACTAAAAGAGCCTATACGGGTTGTATTTATTTACAGATGATTGAACTTATAAGATTGTTGTCATAAGGAAAATCCCAAATAAAATAAGGGGATTTTTGCTCCAGGCGTATTTCTTTTACTATAGGGCCTGCACTCATCACGCTCTCATTGGCTGGAATAAGAATGAGCATACATGAAGGAAAGGCTTTTAACTTTTCGTAAAAACTCCTTTCCTTCAATAAAACGATATCCTGATCCACATAATTGTAATATATGGAATAAAGATTGCCGGATGATGTTAGAGCTTCACAAGTGGAAACAGCATCGTTTGAAGCAGCATTTATACAAAGCAAAACATTGCCGCATTTTTTAAGCATTCCCTGCTGTGCCACAGTAATCTGAGTGTCACCTAAAAATAATAAAAAGGCGCTCTCATCAAAGTCTTCAAAAATTGAAAACAGATCGTTTAGTGGTGTGGATTGACCTGTCAGTGTGATAGAAAAGGTATTGATGCCTTCTTTTCTGACATCGGCAATCCTTTTTCGGATATTAGCTAAAGATGTGGATGCATTTGGCTGATCATCAGTGCAATAGATAAAGTCTTCTTTCCATGGAAGTATACGTCCTTCTTTTTTGGAATTTGCTCTTATAACCTTGGCATAATGAGTCCAACTATAGTATCCCATATTTATTCCAAATTTTTTAAGGTTTTCATGATCAGTGTGAAGCAAAACATACTGAATAAGGTCGTAATAAGGACTTTCTTCGTTTTGGAGGAGCTTTTGAAATACTTCAAAAAGAGCCTGTTGAAAATTACCAGTAGAAAACCGTTTTCCCATATCCGCCAGATTTCTTATGGTTCTTTTAGGACCATTCTCCATATCTTTTAATCCACGACTGACGGCAGTGTCAATCATGGCTACAGTTAACTTTGTTGAATCCATTTTTTTCCTTCTCGGTTAATTTAAACTTCAACATATATAGTAGATAAATGAAATATATAAGGACACGGACAAATCGAGTGATTTGTCCCAAAATGTCACATGACCATTTTTTTGCCCAATGTAATAACAAAATTCCGATTATATAATCCAAATAAGAGGGAGAGATTGACCAATACGTGTGTAAAAAGGACGGAGGTATATTATGACAACATTTGTGGAAAAAGTTTCACACAAAGCTCAAAGGCAAGCGTTTAGTATTCTTATAGACAGATTTTTAAAACATCTGGATAAATCAGAGGACAGGACGGCAATTTATCTTAAACTTGTAGATGAAGCGGGGAAATTCTGGGGTGAGGGAGCAGACAAGGAGAAACTTGAACTCGTTAAAAAAGCATTTCAGGATCCGAATAACAGATGGGTTAAGTTTCTTAATCGAGTGGTAGATGAGACAGATCCACATGTAGCAAAAATGATGATGCTCAATCTTGGATATGAAGCATTTTTCAGGGGAACCAAGATGATAAGAGCTAACAGAGAAAAATATAATTGTAATATTCCATGGCTTATTCTTTTCGATCCTACCAGCGCCTGCAATATGCATTGTAAAGGCTGTTGGTCTGGAACATATGGCCCGAAGCACAATCTCTCTTTTGAGGATATGGACAAGATAGTTACTCAGGGAAAAGAACTTGGAGTTTACTTATATATGATGACAGGTGGCGAACCACTTGTACGTAAAAAAGATGTCCTAAGACTTGCTGAGAAACATAACGATGTGGAATTTTCAATTTTTGATAATTCTACGTTCATTGATGAAGATTTCTGTAAAGAAGTAGTAAGACTTGGAAATATCACATTCCAGCTTTCTATTGAAGGAACACCTGAAACCAATGATGCAAGACGAGGAATAGGTCATTACGATGCGGTAATGAAAGCAATGGATCTTTTTAAGAAATATGGAATAGTCTATGGAACTTCAATTTGTTATACAAGGAACAATATTGAAGCTGTAACAGATCCAAAGTTTATAGAGTTTATCGCTGAAAAAGGAGCAAGATTTGGCTTCTTCTTCCATTACATGCCGGTTGGAAATAACGCTGTTCCTGAACTTATGCCGACAGTTGAGCAGAGACGAAAAATGATTGAGCAAATCAGATACTTAAGAAGCGATAAATGCGATATCGGCTTTTTCCCAATGGACTTCCAAAATGATGGAGAAGCTGTTGGAGGATGCATTGCAGGTGGAAGAAATTATTTCCATATTAACTCCAGTGGAGATGCAGAGCCATGTGTGTTTATTCACTTTTCTAACACTAATATTCATACACACTCAATACTTGAGATGCTAAAGAGCCCATTGTTCATGGAGTATCATAAAGGCCAGCCATTTAATCGCAATCACTTAAGACCTTGTCCAATGCTTGAGAATCCACAGGTCCTTAGGGAAATGGTTGAAAGATCGGGAGCGCATGGAACAAATGAAGAATCTGAAGAGGATGTAGAGCATCTTTGCGGAAAATGTGATGAGTATGCAAAAGAGTGGGCACCAGTGGCTGATGAAATCTGGGCTCATCAGAAGCATACCAAGAAGAAGTATGAGAATTACATCAAAGAGAAGAGAGAAAACGGAACTTTGGCAACATTTGAAGCTAAGCCGAAAACAGAAAGTGAAGAAGGCATAAAGGGCGCATGATGCGCAGTTGACCAAAAAATAAGCCATGCCGACATGGAGCTACGCAAGACTCGAAATTTGCTTTGCAAATTTCTCGTTTACGCGGCGTTCGCCGCATAAACCAAATAAACAGGATACAAGTTCTTAGATGAGTAAACTCCTCACGAACTCGTATCCTGTTTATTTGTCTTGCGTGGCTCACTTTGACGCGAAAAAAAGTACCATCCCCACAGGCTATACCTGCGAAAACAGTACTCGGCGTGCGCTGCCAGGGTCTCGAACCCTGGACAACCTGATTAAGAGTCAGGTGCTCTACCAACTGAGCTAGCAGCGCTTTTGTTTGTGTGTCGCTCTCAACGACAAGTGATATGTTACTACGTTCCAAACATAAATGCAAGTACTTTTTTTAATTTTTTTTATTTTTTTTTAGAAAGTGAGTATTTATGCGGTTTTCAGAGCGCTTTTTTTGTGGTATTGTATTTATGGTGACCTCGAAATTAAGGATTTTTTGGAGAAAAAATGATATTTGATACACATGCTCATTATGATGATGAGCAATTTGATATAGATAGAGAAGAACTTATTGAAGCTGTCAGAGCATCAGGCGTTGACCATGTGGTAGATGTCGGGGCAAGTATTGATTCAACAGCCAGGGCATTGGAGCTTGCACATAAATATGATTTTATTTATGCAGCAGTTGGAGTACATCCAAGTGAGGTGGAAGAGCTTAATGAAGACAATGTTGAGCTTTTAAGAGAATGGAGTACAGATGCCAAGTGTGTTGCTATCGGTGAGATAGGGCTTGATTATCATTGGCCTGATCCTTCACCAGAGCTTCAAAAAAAATGGTTTAGAAGGCAATTACAGCTTGCAAGACAGGAAAGGCTTCCTGTCATCATTCATTCAAGGGATGCAGCAGCAGACACTATAGAGATTATGAAGAGTGAGCATGCTGAGGAGATTGGCGGCGTTGTACATTGTTTTTCATATTCAAAAGAAGTTGCTAAGATTTGTGTGGATATGGGCTATTATATTGGAGTTGGCGGAGTAATAACTTTTAAAAACGGTAAGAAATTAAAAGAAGTCGTTGAGGAGACTCCTATGGAAAAGATTCTTCTTGAAACCGATTGTCCATATCTTTCACCTGAGCCTTTCAGAGGAAAGAGAAACAGTTCTTTGAATCTGCCCTATGTTATAGATGCAATAGCAGCTATTAAGGGAATAGAAAGGGAAGAAGTAATAAGACAGACAACCGAGAATGCCAAGCGGATGTATGGTATTTTTGCGGAGGTGTAAATGGCATATTTAGGAAATGGCGCCAAAACCAAAGAGGTTTTGGCAAAGTATAATATGAGCGCCAAAAAGAAATTTGGTCAGAATTTTTTGATAAATGAGATTGTTCTGGATGGAATAGTTGATGCAGCGGGAGTCACCAGAGATGACTGCGTGCTTGAAATAGGTCCGGGAATTGGAACTCTTACTCAGTATCTTGCAGAATCAGCAGGAAGAGTAATTGCTGTAGAGATCGATAAAACACTCATTCCGGTTTTGGAAGATACTCTTTCAGAGTACGATAATGTCACAGTTATAAATGAGGATGTATTGAAGGTGGACATAGAGGCTATTGTCAATGAGTACAATGGCGGAAGGCCTATCAAGGTAGTTGCTAATCTTCCGTATTACATCACTACTCCTATTATTATGAAGCTTTTTGAAAGCGGAGTTCCTATCGAGAGCGTCACAGTAATGGTACAAAAAGAGGTTGCGGACAGAATGGTTATGGGGCCCGGAAGTAAGGATTATGGTTCGTTATCCCTTGCAGTTGCTTATTACGCTGAGGCACAGAGTGTTATGGATGTTTCACCAAGCTGCTTTATACCACAGCCGGGGGTGGGATCAGCTGTTGTTTACCTAAAAAAACATGAGTGCGCTCCGGTACAGGTAAAAGATGAAAAGTATATGTTTGAGATCATCAGGACAGCTTTTAATCAGCGAAGAAAAACGCTGTCCAATTCTCTTTCAAATAACCCTTCTTTGAGAGTCACAAGAGACCAGGTTCAGGATGCTCTTGTTAAAATGGGGATTGACGAAAAAGCAAGGGGCGAAGTTCTTGCATTATCACAGTTTGCGGAGCTTTCAGACATTTTACAAAGCAGTGGTGCTATGATAAACTAACACTATATTTAGTATTTTTGGCACCAAAGAGGTGGATATTTTGGATAAAGTTGAGTACAAAATCAGAGCTGACGAAATAAAAGCTCTGGTGGGGGAAGGCAGGTTTGCCGAAGCAGTCAAGATAGCGGACACAATCGACTGGAAAAAAGTCAGAAGTGTACAGATGCTTTGCATGATAAGCGATCTGTATAAGATAAACAGGCGATATGAAGAGAGCAGAGATGTTCTCCTTATGGCTTATGACAGGCATCCAACAGGAAGGGCTATAGTTTATTCGTTGTGCGAACTTGCCATTAAAATGGGCGAGTTTGTTCAGGCAGTTGAGTATTATAAAGAGTTCGTAAGAATAGCACCAAGAGATACAGGAAGATATATCCTTCAATATAAACTTTATGAAGCGCAGGATGTAAGCCTTGAAGAGAGAATAGCTGTTCTTGAAGAATACAAAAAGCACGATTATAAAGAAAAATGGGTATATGAGCTTGCATACTTGTACCATCGCGTAGGACTTACAACAGAGTGTATTGAAACCTGCGATGAGATGTTTTTGTGGCTTGGAGATGGCAATTATGTCATGAAAGCTCTTGAACTTAAGGCACTTCATGAGCCTCTGTCCAAGGAACAGCAGGACAGGTATATACGATATAAACAGGCACATGGGGGATATGTTGATAAGAGCGTTGTCATAGATAAGGCTTTGGACCAGGTTGGCAATGATGACCCACGTACAGTTGAAATCAAGCAGCCTACCAAAGAGATGCCGCCAGTCACAGATGCGGATATTGAGGCATATAATGCCCAAAAGCATGAGGAATCTTTTGTAGAACAGAGTGCGCGTGAAAAAGCGCCATATGCATCAGACTTTTCTTTAGACAGTCGTACAAGAGAAATGGAGAGGATAGTTTATCCGCATATCAGCGAGATAAAAGAGCCATCTGTTGATGTAAGTGCGTATAACACTATGAATCTTCAGGAGGCGCTTGCTGAAAATCTAAAGGCAGTCATGAACGATACTGATCCGGATCAGGAGATAAACTACACTCCGGTAACAGATCAGGAAACAAGTCCTGTAAGCCTTGTTCAGCCTATTACATCAGAAATTTTTGAAGTAGAAAAAGATTCTGATATGGGAATGCAGGAGATATTAGCTCAGGCATCCTACGATAAAGAGCTTGAAGAGAATAATATTCATAATGAACCTTCCATGAATATTGAAATTAAATATGGCGGAAACGGCCCTATTTTAGGCGAGGAGAAAATAGACCATGCACCGGTATATGATGATAAGCCTTTAGAAGAGGAAATTCCGGGAGCGGTTATCCATCCGAATGCTGCGTATCAGGCACCGAGCCACTTTGACAACTTCCTTTCACAGGAATATGATGGCCAGATTTCAATGGCTGTAGAGCCTGAACCTGAAGTAGAAAAGCAGATTACAGGTCAGATCAGCATTGACGAGTATATGCTCAATTGGGAAGCATATAAGAGGAACCAACAGGAAAAGCAGCTGGAAAGAGTTAAGAAGCTTGTAGCCGAAGAGACAGGAGATCTTTTTGTAGATTTCGATGAAAAGACTAAGGCCGGTCTTCAGGAAAAGATGGAGAAGGCCATCGCTGATGCTCTAAAGAAAGAGCGTAATGAAAAAGCATCAGGCAGAGGCGATTGGTCCAAGAATAAAGATGACATAATAAACGATGCTGTGGAAGACGTTATCAAATCCGAGGAACTGGATGATAGCGCAGAGACCAAGGAAGAGATTTTCCTTGATGAAACAGCAGAGCTTAAAAAGAATGTAGAAGAGGATCTTTTAGAGGAAAACGAATCTGAAAAGGCTGAAGATAAAAAGCCGGAAGAACCGGAAAAAAAGGAAATAGAAGAAGCTGATGATTCGGAAGAGACTGAAGAAGAGATAAATGAAGAATCCAAAGAGTCTTCTGAAGAGGAGGATAAAGAAGTATCTTCCGTAGAAAAAGACGACGAAGACCAGGATGATGATCAAGACGAAAGTTCGTCCGAAGAATCCAAGGAGTCTGAAAACTCAAAAGGACTTCATAAAAACAAAAAGTCAGATAGAAAAAAAGACAAAAAGAATAAAAAAGATGATAATGGAGCAGCTAAGAGACACATTGGAAACAGGGAGCTCGAAGAACGTGTAAGAACAATGACTCCTGAAGAGAAGCAGCTCTTTGGACCATATATCCATCACAAGAAATCAAGACGTCAGATTATAAATGCGATTGATAACATGAGTATGGATGCGTATAGCGGAAATGCTATTGTGACAGGTGAAGAAGGAGCTGGAACTGTTAACCTTGCGAAAGGACTTATAAAGGCAGTACAGGCATCAGATTCCAACTTTAGCGGCAAGGTTGCCAAGATAACAGCCAATACTCTCAATAAAAAGAGTACAGCAAGTATTTTCGATAAACTGGCAAACGGAGCGTTGATCATACAGAGAGCGGCAGATCTTGAACCTGAGACTGTAAATGAACTTCTTAAGATACTTCAGGAGGAGAATAAAGGTCTTATCATTGTAATGGAAGATACCAAGGAAGATATGAACAGATTCCTTGATAAGAACCCGTCTCTGAAGCAGATATTCAACGTAAGGGTTGATATAGAAGCTCTCGATGATGATTCACTTGTAGCTTACGCAAGACAGTATGCGCTTGAGAGAGAATACTCTATCGATAATCTTGGAATTTTGGCTCTTCATACCAGAATTTCAGAGCGTCAGACACTTGATCATGAAGTGACTGTATCTGAAGTAAAAGATATAATTGATGACGCTATTTACTATGCTGAAAAGAGATCGATCGCTCATTTTGTAGATGTTATTGTTAACAAGCGCTATGATGAAAACGACATGGTGATTTTAAGAGAAAAAGACTTTATGCACTAAATACTTTAAAAATTTGAGGGGGCTGTTTATGGCAGAAAAAGTATTTATTTCTGAGGCGGATGAGTATCTGTTTGGGCAGGGAACGCATTACGAAATATATGAAAAGCTTGGAGCGCATCCTTCAACGGAAAAGGGGAAAAAGGGATACTTCTTTGCCGTGTGGGCGCCCAATGCTGCGGATGTTCATGTAGTAGGTTCTTTTAATAACTGGGATGAAAGTGCAAACCGTTTGGAGAGAACCAAGACGGGGAATATTTGGACAGGCTTTATTCCGGGGGTAGGTATTGGAGAACTGTACAAGTACCTTATTACAACACAGGATGGAAGAAAGCTTTACAAGGCAGATCCTTATGCAAATTTTGCTGAGCTTCGTCCTGGGAATGCTTCCAGAACTACGGATCTTTCAGGTTTTAAATGGAGTGATTCAAAGTGGTTTGAGCGCAATAAGGGAAAAGATATAAATCGCCAACCACTGTCTATTTATGAGTGTCATATTGGTTCATGGATGAAACATCCGGATGGAACAGAAGACGGTTTCTACACATATAGAGAGTTCGCTGACAGGATTGTCGAATATTTAAAAGAGATGCAATATACCCATATCGAGTTAATTGGAATAGCAGAACATCCTTTTGATGGCTCATGGGGATATCAGGTCACAGGTTACTATGCACCAACAGCAAGATATGGTGAGCCTGCAGATTTTATGTACCTTGTGAACAAGCTTCACAAAAACAATATTGGAGTTATTCTGGATTGGGTTCCTGCGCATTTTGCAACAGATGAATTTGGACTAGCCTGCTTTGATGGCCAGTGTATCTATGAGCATCCGGATCCAAGAAAGGGAGAACATCCTGACTGGGGCACCAAGATATTCAATCTGGAGAAGCCTGAAGTTAAGAACTTCCTCATTGCAAATGCTCTTTTCTGGATAAGGAAATTCCATATTGACGGACTTAGAGTGGATGCGGTTGCCTCCATGCTTTACCTCGATTATGGTAAAAAAGACGGTCAATGGGTTCCAAACAAATATGGTGATAACAAGAACCTTGAAGCAATTGAGTTCTTTAAACACTTGAACAGCGTGGTTAGAGGAACTTATCCACAAGTACTTACAATAGCAGAAGAATCAACAGCATGGCCAAAGGTTACAGCTGCGCCTGAAGAAGGCGGATTGGGATTTGCATTTAAGTGGAATATGGGATGGATGCATGACTTCTGTGAGTATATGAAGCTTGATCCATATTTCAGGCAGGGCGCTCATTACATGATGACGTTTGCCATGAGCTATAACAGCTCTGAAAAATACATTTTACCGTTATCTCATGATGAAGTGGTTCATTTAAAGTGTTCAATGGTTGAGAAGATGCCCGGCTATCAGGTTGATAAATATGCCAATCTTCGCGCCGGCTACACATTCATGTTTGGACATTCCGGTAAAAAACTCTTATTCATGGGCCAGGAATTTGGACAGGAAAGAGAATGGAGCGAAAAGCGAGAGCTTGACTGGTTCCTTTTGGAAAATGATCTCAATAAGGGAATGAAGGATTACGTTGCAGAGCTTCTAAAGATGTACAGAAAATATCCTGCATTATATGAAGTAGATGATGACTGGGGTGGATTTGAATGGATAAATGCCGATGACAAGGAGCGCAGTACTTACAGCTTCTACAGAAGAGCTATAAATGGCAAGGATAATGTTCTGTTTGTGCTGAATATGACTCCTGTTGAGAGAAAGGGCTTTATGGTTGGAGTTCCTTTTGCAGGAACATATACTCATATATTGGATAGCGCTGAAAAGAAATATGGTGGATTTGGCAGCAACATTCCAAAGAAAATAGAAGCTGTCAAAGGACTTTGCGATTACAAAGACTACAGTATTACATTTGACCTGCCACCGTATGGAGCAGAGGTCTTCGTTTTTCAGTCTAAGAAAATAAAAACGAAATCTTAAGATTTTTTTGGCAAGAGCCGAAATAGAAGGTGATGGATGATAAATCCGTCACCTTTTTTTCGTACAAGCATTTTTTCGCAGAAAGGCATATATGAATTTAAATTTTCAGACCATTGGCGACAAGAGGTCCGCTAGCGAACAGATTATCAAAAGCACGGAAGCAGGTAATAAGATTTTTTCAGGAGCAACCAAAGCAGAAGCTACAAAAGCTTTTTTGGTTGATCTGGATTCAAGCTTTTTTAGCAGCGATGCATATGCGCAGAATGGAAAAAGCCTTGAAGATATTCAAACCCTTGCACAGAGTACAGATGTTCAAAACAATCACAATTACATGGCTCTCTTATCAAATACCATGTCGGATGAGGACTATGCAGCTGTTCTTGAAGGTGGTTTTGATTTCGGAAATCTAAATAGCGCAGATACTGTAACTATCGTTGACAAGATTAAAAGTGTTCTTTTAGAATCCGGAACGGTTATTACAGGCTACAATGATGATCTTAGTCTGGATAAGCTTGAGAAAATCACAGGAAGCAGGTCTTTTGCTGCGGCTCTTCAAAAGAATTTTTCAGAAAATGATATCCCGGTCACAACTAAAAATGTAACTGAAGCAAAGCAAGCATTTGAGCAGATATCAGATATTGAGAAAATTGATGATTCTGCAGTCAAATACCTTGTTCTTAATGATAAAGAGCCTACGATCAATAACATCTACCTGGCACAACACAGCACTAACGGCCAAAATGTAAGTGGCCGGGGCTTCTATGCGCAGGATGCATATGGATACTATGCCAAAAAGGCAGATGGCCTTGATGTTGAGCAGGTTCTTCCTCAGATAGAAAAAATTGTCAAAGACGCAGGCCTTGACCAAAATGATGAGAACAATATAGAGCAGGCTAAATGGATCATTGAAGAAGGGATACCTCTTACTAAGGAAAATCTCGAAGCGGTAATTGATATTAAAGAAATAGATTTTCCGGTTACAACTGAGCTTGGCGCTAAGGCCATTGCAGCAGCTCTGGCAGATGGTAAAGAAGCAAAAGAAGCAAACCTTCATGATCCTGTAAGTTCAGCAAAAAAGATGTTGACCAAGAGGCTGCATCTTGAAGAAACCAGAATAAAAATGAGTGCCGCTGTAAATACAAAGCTGGCTGATAAAGATTTTTCTATCGACCTGAAACCGATTGAAAAACTTGTCGAACTTATAAAGGAAGAGCTAAAGAATCTGTCCGAAGAAGAGGCAGGTAAAATAATAGATGAAAAAACTCATGTTACTGATGCCAATAAAGAATATATATTTGGAATGACAGTAACGAGAGTAGATATTATAAAGCAAGGTCCGGTAGATGTAGCAGGGGCAATGCTTGATCGTATCGAGTCATCAAGTCTCTTGGAAATCAGTGATGTTTCTTTTGAGCTGTCTCAGAAATACAGGGCAGCGCAAGAAGAATATGAAAAGATGGAAACTGCTCCCAGAGCAGATCTTGGCGATAGCATAAAAAAAGCTTTTGAAAATGTAGATGATATACTTGCTGATCTGGGAAAAGAAATTACTGAAGAAAACAGAAGAGCTGTAAGAATCCTTGGTTACAATACCCTTGAGATAAATGAGGAGAATTTTGAAAAAGTAAGGGCGTATGATCTGAGACTTAGAGAGACGATGGAAAGGCTCAAACCAGGAGCAGTTCTGGATTTTATCCGTCGTGGAAAAAATCCTCTGGGCATGACTATAGAAGAATTATCAAAAGGGCTTGATCAAAATCAGTTTGGGAATGGTCAGAACGACTCAGGTAAAAAGTCGGATGAGAAATACGCAAGATTCCTTTATAAGTTGGAAAAAAATAATGGGATAACCGATGAAGAAAGAAAATCATTTATAGGTATTTACAGGCTCTTTCACAACATAAAGGCAAATGATTATAAAGCGATAGGAGATCTTTTAAAAACCGAAAGAGATATGACTTTAGGAAATCTTCTTGACGCCACAAGAACACAGGCAAAGGCGGCAAAGGGAATAGATTTTAGAGTGGATGAGGAATTCGGAGGTCTGGAGAGAATCAGTAACCTTGAAGGAGAAAGAATTGATGAGCAGATAGAATCGGCATTTATTTTTTATAAGGCTCATGCCGATATAGTATACGAGAATCTTGAACCTGAAAAACTAAAGGCTGCTAAACCACAGAATAAAACACTTCTGGAAGATTTGTCTGAAAAGCTTAGTGAGCAGGAAACTGATGATGAACTTGAGAAGAAATATAATATTGAGAATTTAAAGCATGTCAGAGAATTGATTTCGTCAAGGGAAGCTAAAGCTGCTTTAGAAGAAATGGAAACAGAACATGTTGAGCTAAACTTCAACAATCTGGAAGCTGTGATAGAAAATAAAAGAGAGCGAAGAAGAGGAAAATTCTGGGATAAGGCAAAGGAGTTTGACGGGTCGATCAAAAAAGAAGAGGATGATCTTTTCACGCTTCTTGATGAGAATAATTATGAAGAATCTTATAAACAAAAGCTGGATCAGATTTCAGAAAAACTTACTGAGACTTTGATGAACTCAGAAGATAGCTATATTGATGTAAGAGCAATCACTCTCATGCAGAAGCAGATATCGGTTATGAAAAAAGAATCCGAAAATGCCACATTCGATGTTCCTGTTGAGATAGATGGAGATAGCATTTCGA
The DNA here is from genome assembly GCF_900115735.1 of Butyrivibrio proteoclasticus. GTDB lineage: Bacteria > Bacillota > Clostridia > Lachnospirales > Lachnospiraceae > Butyrivibrio > Butyrivibrio proteoclasticus_B. Next base: position 24,652 of record NZ_FOXO01000024.1, on the reverse strand, counting down.
TGCATATCACATTAAAAAATGATGGCACAAAAAAATCCAGAATGGATGCAAGTATTCAGACCTTTGAGTACGGTTTTATAACAGCCAGCCTCTATGAGGAAAGCGGACTGATAAAAGGCATGATCACAACTACGATGTCAGAAGGCATTGAAGAGTCTGAATATCTTGGTAATGTAAAAGAAAAGCTGTGCAAGAAGCTTTCAGAAAAAATAAAGGATCTGGGTGTAGACCAAAATCAGATAGGAATCCTTTATGGAGCAAAGCTGACTCAGAATAACAGTACAACTGATGCAAAACCTGATGGTGAACGAAAAATAACTAATACAGGTGTATTACTAAAAATGGCAAAGGCATTTATTGAAGCTCTTTAAATTGGCGAAGTACATGCAGAAATGAGGTAAAAATGAAAGTTAACTACAATGTATCCGCTATGATAGCGCATAATTCACTTCAGAAAAATGATAAACTCCTTTCAGAGTCTTTGGAGAGATTATCAAGCGGTCTTAAGATTGCAAATGCAAAAGATAATCCATCCGGTCTTGCGATGTCCAGAAGAATGAATTCACAGATAGAAGGACTTGGAGTAGCAAATGATACTTCAAACGATGCAATATCGATAGTTCAGGTGGCAGACGGAACTCTTTCTGAAGTTCATGATATATTACAACGAATAAATCAGCTTTGTGTTCAGGCAAGTACAGGAACACTTACTGATGATGATAGAAAAATAATTCAGTCTGAAGTAACGCTTCTAAAAGATGAGATTAATAGAATATCTGCAACTACTCAGTTTAATGGGCAGAATATTCTTGATGGGTCTTTTGATTTAAAAGGATATGTAAAAGGAACCGGAACAGTTACAAAAGCAGATGACACTACAGAAACATATGCTGACAAAACAATCATGAGTATCGGAGTTATAAGTTATTCCGATAATATGGAAGCTGGAAATTATCGTATAGTTAATACCGATGGTAGTCCATTATCATTTTCTCATTCAAAGAATGTTATAGGACCTACAGGCGTGGAAAAGAATTATCTCTTAGATGAAAACGGAAATTATTATACTAAAAATAGCACTATTTCAGGCATGATGATTCAAAAGCAGGGATCAGACGGAAACTATGAAAATTATTTTTCAAGTGACATTATGGCGACTGTAAATGAGGATGTCATTACGTTTTCTGATCGTGACGGAAAAGAAGTAAAACTTCAGATTGGTGATACATATGAAGGAGATTTGTATCTGGAGTTGACAGCCAAAGGTGCTATGACAATGCAGATTGGTGCTAATGAAGGCCAGACGCTTGATATTAGAATTTCAAAAGTATCAATAACCACGCTTGGTATAAATAACCTTGATGTTACTACTCAAGAAGAAGCGAGACTTGGAATCGACAGTGTAAAAGATGCGATTGCAGCAATTAGCTCAATCAGAAGTAGACTTGGCGCATATCAGAACAGACTTGAACATACAACAAGCAGCCTTGACGTGACAGTTGAAAATATGACAGCAGCCTACTCAAGAATCATGGACGTAGATATGGCAGAGGAGATGACTGTTTATTCAACTCAGCAGGTTCTTTCGCAGGCTGGAACATCTATGATGGCACAAGCCAATGAAAGACCGTCACAGGTGCTACAGCTTTTGCAGTAACTTATGATCGTTGACTTGCTACGAATCGAGGTGCTATATGACGCAGGAGAAAAAACAAGAATATACTTTAAAAATAACTCAGGCCAATAAAACCCAGATGATAACCATACTTTACGAGATTATAATTGATTATCTTGATGATGCTATGGATGAAATAAGCCTAGGCCAAAACGCTGATGGCGAAAAGAGTTTACTAAAAGCACAAAGCTGCCTTGATGAATTAATTCGTTCTGTAAATCTGCACACAGATTTAGGGAAAAATCTTCACAATATATACATTTTTTCAAAAAAGGAGCTAATTGTATCCGGAGTTAATCACAGCCTCAATAGAATTTGGCGAGTGAAAAAAAATATGAAGACTCTTCACGAAGCCTATAGAGAGCTGGAAAAAAAGGATAAGAGCGGACCTATGATGGATAACACTCAAAAGGTCTACGCAGGGCTTACATACGGAAAACACAGCTTAAATGAAGATGTTACAGCAGCTTCCACGAACAGAGGCTATGTAGTTTGAAATATTTTATGCAAAATGCTGATTTAGAAAAAGGGGGTTTACAACAAAACTTATATTTGCTAAATTCTATACTCGCGAGCTCGAAGAAAAACAGAAAGGAGTGAGCTTATATAGATACGGTTTTGTTAACCCTCTTGTCTGGAGCAGCCTTTACCGATCTGTACAAAGACAGGATTTATAATTTCTGGTTGATTCCGGGATTTCTTGTAGGAGTCATCACAGCAGCCTTGGGCGGGCTGGAATCTCTACTGGCTGCAATGACAGCAATCGTTTTTTCGTTTGTTATCTTGTTTCCGGTATATCTTTTTAAAGGTATTGCCGCAGGAGATGTTAAATTATTCATGACGGCAGCATCCTTTATGTCAGTGCAGGACACTTTTTCCTGCATCATTCTATCATTCCTGATAGCTGGTATTATTTCACTTTTTATTTTGATATTTAAGAGAAACAAAAAAAGAACGATACACTTTGCGGTACCAGTGCTTATTAGTGCGTTGTTTACTATTGGAGGTACATTATGACAAGGCCACTGCTAACGCTCTGTGATCTTGACGAGACCTATTGCGGAAGGCTGTATGAGTATTTAAAAGAAAACTTAAAACTGACATTTAGAATTGAAGCATTCACATCTGTGAACATCCTTGTGGATTTTGCCAGAAAGAATAAAACATCACTTCTTGTGGTTTCTGAGTCAGCTCTATTAGAGCTTGGGGCAGCAGGAACAGAGCATTTTAAGAATATACTGATCCTGGATGAGGATTCAGGAGGTGTAAGGGAGGAGGAAAGCTTTTATGGTGGGCAGAATATTGCTCATACAACAAAGTATCAGAAGGCTGGTAAGATCGTTGATACTATTGTTGATTTCTGCGCAGAAAAAGCAGAGGCATTCGATGGGCTAACGGCAGAATTTAACAGCGATACAGGTAATGTGATCGGACTATATTCGCCAATATCCAAGTGTGGACAAACGTCTTTAACTCTGAAAATGGGAGAAATTCTCTCGTCTTATGGAAGAACGATCATGCTTAGCTTTGATAGTTTCTCATCTCTTCCAAAAATCCTGAACATTGAATCTGATGGAAGTATCACCGATCTTATGTATTATTCTGAAGGTGATAGGAACAAGTTTTGTATTTATCTGGAAAAAATAAAAAAGACAGTGGGAAATCTTGATGTTGTAATGCCGGCCAGAACTGCCATGCAGATCAGGGATATTAGTGCCGATGCGCTAAAGCTGCTCCTTGAGCTTTTAGTTCATGAAGCAGGTTATAAATATGTGCTTCTTGATCTTACGGAGTATCCTGAAGGATTTTTTGAAATATTAAAACTCTGTGACAAATTGTTTACTATTACAAGGCAGACAAGTGCTGATTCCTATAGAGTGGAGATATATGAAGAAGTTCTTAGACAAAATGGATATGAAGATGTTTTTGCTTCGATGATAAAGATAAACCTTCCTGATCTAAAGGACCCGCCTGCTTTTTCAAGGTATACCTATGACCTTTTAAAGAAGGAGGAAATAGTAAGTGACAAAGCAGGATGACGAGCTTAAGCACAGGGTCAGGCAAAGAGTTATTGGAGATTTGGACTTTTCAAAAGATATTTCTGATGACGAAATGCTTGAACTTATTGATAAAGCGCTTTTCGATGAGATTAGACATCTATCTGTTTCCACCGGACAAAGGAAACAGATAAGAATGCAGGTCTTTTACTCAATAAGAAAGCTGGATGCCATTCAAGAACTTTTAGATGATCCTGAGGTCACAGAAATAATGGTAAATGGAACAGAAAATATCTTTATTGAAAAGAATGGAGCAATATTCAAGAGTGCAAACCACTTCGATTCAGTGGAAAAACTACAGGATGTTGTTCAGCAGATAGTTGCCTCTTGCAACAGGGTAGTTAACGAAGCATCGCCTATCGTAGATGCCAGAATATACGGTTCACGAATCAATGTGGTTCTTAATCCTGTAGCGCTAAATGGACCAATTATAACTATAAGGCGATTTCCTGAGAATCCATTTACTATGGACAATCTGATAACGCTGGGGGCACTGTCTGATTATATTAAAGAATATCTGGAAGTCCTGGTTAAGTCGGGATATAACGTTTTTATTTCAGGTGGAACCGGATCCGGTAAGACCACATTTCTAAACGCACTTTCCAATTTTATTCCAAAAGACTTAAGACTCATAACCATTGAGGATAATGCAGAGCTGCAGATAAGAGAAGTTCCAAACCTTGTTCAGCTTGAAGCCAGAAATGCCAACGTAGAGGGATGTAAAGAGATAACAATACGAGATCTTATCAAATCCTCCCTCCGAATGCGCCCTGACTGGATAGTAGTTGGCGAAGTCAGAGGAGAGGAAACAGTTGATATGCTTCAGGCTATGAATACAGGGCACATGTCTATGTCGACAGGTCATGCGAACAGTGCAAAAGATATGCTCTCAAGACTTGAGACAATGGTCCTTATGGGAATGGAAATACCGCTGTCTGCCGTCAGAGGCCAGATAGCATCAGGAATAGACATAATTGTACATTTAGGAAGACTGAGGGACAGATCAAGGAAGTTGCTTGAAATATGTGAACTGGAAAAAGAGCTGGATCCACTAACCGGAAGGATATGCACAAACAGATTATTTCAGTTTGAGGAAAAAGGTGTGGATAACAATGGGAGAATAATAGGAACATGGAGGAAAGTTGGTGAACTTAAAAATACTGAAAAGCTCATGGCAGCAGGCTTTAAGTTACCGTCCTGATATCAGTGACATCCCGATTGCACTCCGGGGAATAGGTATTGTGGTTTTATTTGGAAAAGTTTTTTATGATTCATATCTGGCAATGGCGATATTATCGCCGCTTGCATTTTTCTGGTTTTTCTATCAGAAAAAAGTTTTGAAGGAAAGAACCCGCAGGCTTTTAGGAATACAGTTTAAGGATGCAATAGCTTCAGTGCTCACGAATCTGAAAGCTGGATATTCTGTTGAAAATGCCTTTAAAGAAGCGACCAAAGACATAGAACTTCTATATGGAAAAAAGAGTCTTATATGTAATCATCTCCATAGAATTCTAAAAGGGCTAAAAAATAATATTCCTCTTGAAAAGCTTCTGTACAACTTTGGTGTTGAAAGTGGGAACAAAGACATTCTGGAATTTGCTGTTGTTTTTGCTGCTGCCAAAAGAAGCGGAGGAAATCTGACGGATATAATAAGCAGGACTATTTCTGTAATATCAAGAAAGATAGAGGTAGAAAAAGAAATCGAAGTTCTTGTAAGTTCCAAGAGGATGGAGGCGAGGATAATGAAAGGTGTACCATTTTTCATTATCTTTTACATCAGCCTTACCAGCAAAGGATTTTTTGCCCCCTTATATCATAACCTTTTTGGAATTATTCTGATGACTATCTGTATGATCGCATATCTTGCGGCATATCTTTTATCTGAAAAGATCATAAATATTGTAGTTTAACTTAGTCCCAAGGAAAAAAGAAATGATTGTTTTATATTTGATACCGCCGATAATCCTTTTTGTTTTATGGATCATGGCAAAAGAGATGACGCTTCCTGCCGGAATAAATGAAGAAGGCATTAGCAGAGAATTTCTTAAGATAGCTCTTTTCATATATGAAAAGCTTTGCAGTAAAAAAAGACCAATAGAAGAAGGAAGAATACGAGGATATCTCGCAGCCCTACACAACAGAAAAGACATTGAGCAGATGGAGACAGAATACTTTATCCGTAAGATCTCGATTGTTTTGGTCATTGTACTTGCAGGTTGTTTTCTGGCGGCAGCAATGTTCATAAGTAGCAGAAATAGTAAGTTCCTTGAAGGGGGCAACATTATTCACAGAAAAAACTATGGGGAAGGTGAGTTCGAAGCCGGCTTGCTGGCTAAGAGCGAAACCGGGGAGGAAATTGGTGAGTATGATTTCCTGGTAAATGAAAGACTTTACTCAGCCGTGGAAGCAAATGAGCTCTTTGAAAGAGCAAGTAAAGAGGCTGAACAACTAATACTAAAAGATAATCCGACGTTTGGTGAGATAAGAGATGATATTAACTTAATAGACAATGTTCCCGGGTATCCATTTCAGATTTCGTGGAAACTTGATGACTATGAGCTCATGCATTCAGACGGAAGGCTTGAGACTGACAAGATTCCAAAAGAAGGTGTGTTACTTAACGCGACAGCAATCTATAAGTACAATGAACAAACCTGGAAACAGGAATTTGTTATGAATTTGCTTCCAAAAGCTCTTTCGCCTAAGGAGAGACTGGCCAAAAGCCTGGGAGATCTGCTGAAAGAAGCAGATGGGAAAACTACTTATGATGAAACTATAGAACTTCCCAAAGATATAGAAGGGGAAGCAATAGTCTGGTCAGAACAGGTTGAAGATAACAGTATTCTCATACTGGTGCTCACAATTGTGGGAGCCTGCATGTGCTATATAGCAAAAGATGAAGAACTAAAGTCAGAAATGGAGAAGAGAAATCTGCAGATGCTGGCTGATTACCCACAGCTTGTGTCGCAGCTTGTTCTTTATCTCGGGGCAGGAATGACAGTGAGAAATATTTTTGAAAAGCTTGGAAAAAACTATATCAAGAGCAGGGAAAAAGGAGATGAAAAACATTTTGTGTATGAAGAGCTTGTGAGAGCCTGTAGAGAGCTTGCAAGTGGAATATCTGAAATTGAAGCCTATGAAAGATTTGGATCAAGGTGCTCAAGTCAGCAGTATTCAAGACTATCAACACTGCTTGCTCAAAACTTGAGAAAGGGCAACGGAGAGCTTTTAAAGGTCCTTAATGATGAATCAAAGAACGCTTTCAATGAAAGAATGGACAAGGTCCGAAAACTTGGCGAAGAAGCGGGCACAAAGCTCCTTCTTCCAATGATACTTATGCTTCTGGTGGTCATGGTAATGATCATGATCCCGGCATACATGGCATTTTGAGTAAATGCAGGAAACTTGCTTTTACAAATATTGTGTTTAACGCAAAGGAGGAAAAATGAATAAACTTGTAAAAAAGACAAAAGAGATTGGAAAAGGAATCATGACGGGGATTAGAGATTTCTGGAATGATGAATCCGGAATGGGAACAGTTGAAGTCATATTGATAATCGTTGTCCTGATTGGCCTGGTAATTGTGTTCAAAGAACAGATTTCAGGAATTGTCGAAGATGTCTTTAAAACTATCAGACAGGAAACCCGTGCGGTTACAAACTAAAGGCTACCTAACTGTATATTTGTCATTATCTATCACAATAATACTGTCTCTGATCCTGGCTTTGTACGAAGGAGCCAGGATTGGAGCAGTAAAAATGAAGACAGAATGCGTGGCAGACATCTCCATGAATTCTGTACTTGCAGAGTACAGCAGGCAGCTTTACGAACAGTATGGCCTATTGATGGTAGATACTTCTTATGGAACAGGAAGTCATACTATCGTAAATACAGAGGAGCACTTAAGGAACTATGTTCAGAAAAATCTTGAGCTATCGCTTCCTGGCAAAGTTCTGGGGCAGAACACAATGCTTGGGATGTACTGCAAAGATGCCAATATTACCGGTAATTCTTTTGCTTCAGATAATAACGGAGCAGTTCTCAATAGACAGATTTTGGCGTATATGGGCGCAGATGTTATTGGTAGTCTTGTTTCGGATGTTGAGGAGAATGTAATGACTCTTCAGGAGTCTGGTTTTGATACAACGGATGTTGATGCAATGGCAAGAGAAAATCAGGAAGAGATAGATGAGATAGAGCTTCCTACAATTATAAATGATGAAGGCGAAGAGGAACAGGTAAGCCTCGGGAATCCGGCAGATACAGTGAATTCCAATAGAGGAATCGGACCACTAAATCTTGCAATTAGCGACAGGTCCCAAATATCTGATACAGTGGTAAATCTTTCTGAATACGCATCCCATAGAGAAAAGAATAAAGGGACAGGTCTAAATGATGACCTTGATATGTCTATAGCCAAAAGAGCTCTTATCGAGCAGTACTACTATGAAAAATGCGGATATTATGGCGCTGAGATGGAGAAATCTCTTTTGAAATATCAGATGGAGTATCTGGCCTATGGTGAGAATAGTGACTATGCTAATCTCGGACATGTGGCTGGGACGCTTTTGTTCTGGAGACAGGCTTCAAATATGCTATACCTTTTTAACTGCGGGCCAAAAGTTGAGGCAGCTGACATGATGGCATCTCTTTTGACGGCTGTTATGCTGGTTCCGGAGCTAAAAGAGCTTGTTAAGTATTCTATACTTTTTGCCTGGACTTTTGCTGAGAGTATTTCAGATTTAAAGATACTGTTTAATGGTGGAAGAGTTCCTTTGGCGAAAAGCGATGACACCTGGCAGCTTGGGCTTGAGGCAATGTTTTCCTTTAGGGATTACGATGGTGGAGATTGTGGAGAAGGGCTATATTACAAAGATTATCTTAGAATGATAGTGTTTATGACAGATTTTAACATTAAGACCCAGAGACTTATGGATATTATGGAAATGGATATCAGGAAAACATCGGGAAATGCAGATTTCAAAATAGATCATTGCCTTGACTGCTTTAGGGCTGAGATAGAAATAGGAACAAGTTATGGATATGGCGCAACAATCGATAGGGTCTACGGCTATGAGGAGTAATACAGGAAGAATAGGAGCAGCTAAAGGCACTTCTTATAAAAAAATAAAAAGAATAATCAAATCGCTTCTCCAGGTGATCAGAAAAGGAGTGCCTCTAACTGCTTCTATGACCCTTGAGGCGTCTATTGCGTTACCATTGTTTTTGTTCTTTTTTGCTAATATTCTGATGCTCTTTAATATCGTTAAAATACAGTGTGATATAGAGGCGGCTTTGCACCAGACAGGAAGTGAAATGATGCTTCTTGCTTTTGATGAAAAAAATGCAGAGCAGTTTATCGGAGCAGAAAATACCGGACTTTCCACAGCGGTGGGGGCAGTATCCACACTTTATGCCAAAAACAATGTGGAAAACTACCTTGGAGAAGAGTTGAAAAAGGGGATTGTTTCTGATGGTGAAATCAGTTTTTTATCATCAAGGATTCTTCAGGGAAATGATTATATAGATATAGTTGCTGCTTATAAGGTAAAACCAATGATTCCTATTGTGGGATTCAACGAATTTCCGGTTGAAGGAAGATTTTTTGGCCATGCCTGGACGGGATATGATCTGGAAGGGGAGCAAGGCGAATGCTCATTTGAAGAGGAGATGGTCTATGTCACTGAACATGGAGAAGTTTATCACAGGGACATAAACTGTAAATACTTGAAGCTAAGTACAAGAAGTATCGATTTTGACGGAATTAAAAATGCAAGAAATGAAGATGGCTCAAAGTATTACCCTTGTGAATACTGTGGGCAGCAGGTTAAGAGAGGAAATGTTTTTATAACCGACTATGGAAACAGATATCACAGTAAAGTAGACTGCCCGGGCCTAAAAAGAAAGATATATACAATACCGATTTCTGAAGTAGGAGGAAGGCATCCATGCAGCGGATGCGGATAAGATAGATATGATTTTTAATGTAATTCAGCTCTTTTTGCTGGCGATATCAGCTATTTCTGATATTAGGAAAAAAGAAATTTCTATTTGGCTTGTCATAAGCATGGCGGGAATATCCCTCATTGATGGAGTGCTTTCTTTGGTATTGCATAAAAAAACTGTAACAGAACTTGTTATATCACTGATTCCGGGAGTCTTACTGGTAGTGTTATCTGTCCTAAGTCGCCAAAGTATAGGCTATGGCGATGGCCTGATAACTATGGCCATAGGTGTTGCTTTTGGAATTAGTAAGCTCTTTGCAGGTCTGGCGATAGCACTTTTTGCAAGCGGGGTGATGTCAATTTTTCTTATAGTGATCAGGAAAGCCAAAAGAAATGACACATTCCCGTTTATCCCGTTCATACTGGCAGGAATGGTGGTGAGCATGTTTGCGTAAAGTAAAAGGATATATGACATTGGAGGCTTCACTTATTGTGCCTATGGCCATATGTGTTTTTGTTATCATTATTTCTTTTGCCTATTACTTGTATGGAAGGTGCATACTGTCACAAGATACATATATCCTTGCTTTCAGGACAAGTATTTTAGACACAAAAGAATATACGAAGACAGATGAAAAGCTGGGAAATAAATATTTTGGGAGCACTAAACCTGTTATAAAAACAGAAGTTAATGAAAATGAAGTGATTGTAAGAGGATATGCCAATGTAAGAACACGCGCCATGGGCAATTTTTTCTTAATGCCCAAGACTGGCTGGGATTACATGGCAGCAGGCAAAGCTAAAGACTTATCCTGCATCAAACATATTAGAAAAATAAAGAGATACAAAGACATTGGGGAAGGATTCTTAGAATAGGAGAAGAAATGGAATTTAAATTTTACAGAGATTTAAAGCATAGCTATATGGTCTGCAATTGCGGCAATGATGATAGTAATAAAGACGCTAGATATCAGCTGAAAATCCTTGAAAGTGGAAGAGTGAAAAGACTTTTGAAATGTAATGTGCGGGCAATCAATCAGGAAAGCTTTCTGTATTACGACATTACATCCATGTTGAATATTGCAGACAGATACTCTGCTAAGGGGCTTAACAAGGAGCAGCTAATAAAACTTTTATCAGATATGAAAGAAATGATGGAGAACCTTTCAGAATTTCTGATGGGAGAAGAGGGCATAGTTCTTGATACAAAAAATGTGTTCATAAATCTTTCTTCCGGAGAATGTTGCTTTATGTATTACCCATATCTCAAGGAACAAAAGAGTTTTGAAGAATTTGCGGAGCAACTTCTTGATATTGTAGATCATGATGACGAGGGGGCTGTTGATATAATCTATGATTTATGTGATAAAGCTCATATAAAAGAGATGCTTATTCTTGATATATTGGAAGATATCCTTGGGAAAAACGAGGGAGTCAGGGAAATAAAGCCTGTTATTTACAATAAGGAAACCACAAATGAGGATTACAATGCGTATGAGAATTTTGATATTGAAGAACAGGAAGATGAAGTCGTGGAAGAGAGCAGAATGGAGCGCTCGAAAAGGGTTCTTAGTGGAAAAGTGCAGATCCTTTTCTTTTTTATGTTCATAGCGGTCATTGCAGGGATAATGTATGTGAGGATGAACTATATTCTCACAAAGGAAGAGAGCCTTTTATCTATTGGAATTATGCTCGTATCAGGAATCACAGGAGCAGTGGCGCTCATAGATGGGATCAAAACCATGAATGGGCACAAAATTTCAAAAGGAGACAAAGCTTTGGAAGATGTGGATGCTGAGGAGACTTATGAAGACTACAATGACTATGAAGACGAAAATTATGAAGCCTATAAAGCACCGGTAAGAGTAACTTCATCTTTTTCCGAAAAAAACACACACGAGAATCAGAATGATTGCTGCGATGGAGCGACAATTGTCCTTACAGATACGGATGAAAAAGCCATGACCCTTTACAGTACAAACCTTGATAAGACAATACGGATATGTCTTGATAAACTTCCTATAACAATAGGGAAAATGCAGGGCTGTGTCGATAGTATCATTCCCGACAACAGTATCTCAAGAATGCATTGCAGAATCGTTAAAGACCAGAATGGCATTGCTCTTATCGATCTTGGCTCTACCAACGGTTCTTTTGTTAATGGATTAAAAATAGCGGCTCAGAAAAAGACTTATATTGATGAAGGAGACGAGGTTAAATTAGGCAGAATATGTTTTGACCTCCGATAAATGTGATATACTATTTTTAACTGGTTGGAGGGGTATTCATGAATATTAATATCTATTATGGAGGAAGGGGAATCATTGATGATCCTACCTTATGCGTTATCTCGCAGATTACAGCAGTTTTAACGGAATTAAATGTAAAGGTTCAGCAGTATAATCTCTATGAGCAGAGAAACGGCATTACTGCTTTGCCCAACACTTTAAAGGATGCAGATGGAGTTATTTTGGCATCTACAGTTGAATGGTTCGGCGTTGGCGGGTACATGATGCAGTTTTTGGATGCCTGCTGGCTTTACGGTGATAAAGAGAAAATAAAGCAGATTTATATGTCACCGGTTGTTATGTCAACAACACACGGAGAACGCGAAGGGATGATGAGCCTTGCGGCAGCCTGGGAAATGCTCGGCGGACTTCCTTGCGAGGGAATCTGTGGGTACATAGCGGATACTACCAAACTTGAGAACAGTTCTGAGTATTCCAAGATAATAGATAAAAAAGCTGAGAATATTTACAGGACTATAAATCAGAAGATGCCTGTTTTCCCTGCCAGCAATCAGGCGGTTATCAATAAAGTGGCAATTGCCAACAGCATTGATCTTACACCGCAGGAGTCTGAGCAGCTTTCGGAATATGCGTCAGATGACAAATATGTAAAAAAACAAAAGGAAGATCTTCAGGAACTTGCCAGTATTTTTAGGGATAAGATGGGGCAGGATGGCGCAGCATCAGGTAACTCAGAGGAATATGCAAAAGTTCTTTTAAAGAAGTTCACACCTGTAGCAGGTCTGACTGCCAAGTATAGAATAAACTTTGTTGAGGGTGGCAAGCTTAAGCCTATTATTATAGATATAAACAATTCAAAGTGTAGCTGTCGTGTGGCTGAAGAGGAAGGGTGCGATGTGGTAATCTCCACAGACCAGAAAATCTTCGAGGAAATTCTTGATGGACATATGACATTTCAAAGAGCCTTTATGGCCGGAAGTATAAAGATGAAGGGAGATTTTAAACTCCTTAGAAGCATGGACCAGCTCTTTGAACTTATGGAAACTAAAGGCTCATAATTTTGGGGACAGATATGCAGGAAGAAGAATTTTGGGAAAGACAGAAACAAATCTATAAACAAGCTTACGTAAGTATTGCCATATTTCTTTTGAATGTAATCATATATATATTGAGTCAGCATATTACCAAATGGATGTATGCTGATGGCGCAATGGTAACAGAGAGAATATTGGGTGAAGGAGAGTTTTACAGGATTTTTACGGCCATGTTTCTTCATGCTGATATTGATCACATCTGCAACAATATGGCGATTTTAATTCTTGTTGGAGCGGTTGTTGAGAATTACACAGGACATTTATTTTATGTAGTTCTTTACCTGCTATCGGGATTTTTTGGCAATATCCTATCTATGGCCTACGAGGTTAAGAACAACCTCACATGGTTCTCTATTGGAGCAAGCGGTGCTATTATGGGGATTGTGGGATTCTTGGCTGCCTGGATCATTGCCAACAGAACGACCTTTCTGAAAAACAGAGGAACCGCTGTAAGAATGTTGTTTTTATTAGTTTTTATAGTTGAAGCGTGCTTTTTTCAAAAGGGAGCAAATACACCGGCGCATCTGGGAGGATTTCTTACAGGATTTGTGCTGGGGGTTATAAATATAATAGTATTTAGCAATAATAAAGTTATGGAGGGCTTGGCATAATGGACGGATGTATTTTTTGTAAAATTGCAAATGGAGAGATTCCATCAAACACAATATATGAGGATAACGATTTCAGAGTAATTTTGGACAACGGCCCTGCAACAAAGGGACACGCATTGGTCCTTCCTAAGGAGCATTACGCAGATCTTTTTGAAATTCCTGAAGAAAAGGCAGCAGGAGCAATTAAAGTTGCTAAAAAAGTAGCAGGTCTTATGAAAGAGAAACTTGCATGCGATGGACTTAATCTTGTGCAGAACAACGGACCTGTAGCAGGTCAGACTGTTATGCATTTTCATCTTCACGTAATTCCAAGATATGAAAATGACGGACAAAAGATTCTTTGGAATCCTACAAGTCCTTCGGCTGAAGAGCTTGTTAAGATTAAAGATACAATTATTGGCTGATTATATTAAGTAGATTCACATACTGTGGGTCTACTTATTTTTCTATTATCCACATATTATATATGGCTGATACATTAGGTAGACTAAAATGATTAACGTACAAGAGGTTTAAATGCGCGAGATAAACGTTTCAGAAATAACACAAATTGTAAAAGATATGTGTATCAGTGCTAATTACAGACTTTCGTCTGATATGCAGAAAGCGCTTGATAAAGCAGAAAAGGATGAAGATTCTGAACTCGGAAAAAAGATCTTTGCCCAGCTTCAGGAGAATCTTCAGATTGCAGAAAATGAACAGATTCCAATATGCCAGGACACGGGAATGGCGGTGTTCTTTTTTAAAGTGGGACAGGATGTACACTTTGTTGGTGGAAATTTAAATGACGCAATAAATGAGGGGGTTCGCCAAGGCTATACAAAAGGGTATCTTAGAAAGTCAGTCGTTAGCGATCCACTGATCAGAGAGAATACAGGTGATAATACACCTGCTGTTATTCATTATGATATAGTTGCCGGGGATAAGGTTACAATCACCTGTGCGCCTAAAGGGTTTGGTTCAGAAAACATGAGCCGTGTATTTATGCTTAAGCCTGCTGATGGCGAAGAAGGTGTCAAAGCAGCAGTTGTAAGGGCTGTGAGAGATGCAGGACCAAACGCGTGCCCACCTATGGTAGTGGGAGTTGGAATTGGTGGAACATTTGAGAAATGTGCAGAAATGGCCAAAGAAGCTTTGACAAGGCCTGTTGGAGAGCACTCAGATATAGAATATGTTCGTGAAATGGAAGAAGAAATACTTGATTTGATTAATCTGACAGGCATTGGCCCGGCTGGTTTGGGTGGGAAAATAACAGCCCTTGCAGTAAATATCAACACTTATGCGACGCATATTGCAGGACTTCCTGTGGCAGTAAATATATGCTGTCATGTGAACAGGCATGTGACTAAAACAATCTGATCTCATATGTTCTTGGAACAATATAGGAGAAAAGAATATAGTATATAAGCGCTGCTAAACAAAGTTGAAAGAAAAAATGAGATAAATGAATTTACAGAATATGGAAAACAATAATATGGATATAGAATTACAGGCACCGGTAGATAAAAGTAAAATGAAGGAGCTTAGGGCTGGTGATATGGTTTATATCACAGGGACGATATACACTGCAAGAGATGCTGCTCATAAGCGAATGGCTAAGGCGCTTGCTGAAGGAAAACCGCTTCCAATTAGCGTGGAAGGAAATCTCATTTACTATATGGGACCATCACCTGCTAGAGAAGGCCGCCCAATAGGTTCGGCGGGACCGACAACCGCTAGCAGAATGGATAAATATACCCCTTCTCTTCTTGATCTCGGTCTTAGCGGAATGATTGGCAAAGGAAAAAGGTCCAATAAAGTAATAGATGCCATGATCAGAAACGGGGCAGTTTATTTTGCAGCCATAGGCGGAGCGGGAGCTCTTTTATCTAAAGCAATTGTTGAATCCGAAGTAATTGCCTACGATGATCTTGGTACCGAAGCTATCAGAAAACTCAAAGTTGAGCGATTTCCTGCAATTGTAGTAATTGATTCAAAGGGAAATAATCTCTATGAAACTGCAGGCAAAAAGATACTTTAGAAGTTGATTCTTAAGATGTGGAAAGGAATTGAAATGAAGACTAGGGAGGAAGTTATACAATATGGTTTATCTTTTCCGGACACGTATAAAGAAGCACCATTTAAAGAACAAAATTGGCAGCTTGTCAGAGTAAAAGGGAGTAAGAAGGCTTTTTTATGGACTTATGAAAAAGATGGATATATAAATATCAACTTAAAAGTCGATCCGGCCTGGCGGGATTTATGGCGAAAAGCATATAAATCTGTAATTCCGGCGTATCATCAGAATAAAGAACACTGGAACACTGTAATACTGGATGGCACAATCCCTGATGAAGAAATAAAAAGAATGATAGGCTACAGTTATGACCTTATTACAGATTCTCCTACTAAAAGAATATATGAAGCTGTGAAAAAAATCCCCACGGGACACGTTGCTACATATAGCCAGGTTGCGGAGATGGCTGGAAATAAAAGAATGTGCAGAGCAGTAGGTAATGCGTTGCATAATAATCCGGATCCGGATAACATACCATGCTTTAGAGTAGTCAATTCCAAGGGAAAACTCGCGGGTAATTTTGCTTTTGGTGAAGGGGTTCAGGAACGCCTCCTCATGCAAGAAGGCGTGGAAGTTATAAATGGGAAAGTTGATTTAAAGAAATATGGCATGTAATAAATAGTGAGAAAACAATTGACAAAGGGTCCACGTATTTGTATAATTAAACTTGCGTTTTGGTTAATTAACATAAACGCATGAGTTCAAAACCACATATTGGTAGAGGGATTCAGGCATGGAGAAATACTCAAGTGGCTGAAGAGGCGCCCCTGCTAAGGGTGTAGACCGTTCGCGCGGTGCGCGGGTTCAAATCCCGCTTTCTCCGTTTAGCTAAGAAGATGGAAGTTCAGATAAATACTGGACTTCCGTTTTTTATTGGTTTGAATTTTGGTTAAAAATCTGGTTAAGATTTGGTTAAGACAATTTTCTGCTATTTAATGCAGTAATAGCGGAATTCATATCAACGCCAGTATAATAATTTTGATTTGCTACAAGTGGGCTATTGCCAAAGAGCTGCGATGCAAGGGTCATATTACCGTTGCTTGCGTTAACAACATCAGTTATAGCATTTCGTCTGAAAGAGTGAGGCCCCATAATTAAATCCTTCTTTTTCAGACCGAGGTTATCAATTACTCTAGCATAGAATGAGTACACGATACTATTGGATATTACACCAGTTGATGTTGCATAAGGAAACAGATACATACTATTCAGGTTATGAACGAGATGTACTTTCCTAAGCTTTTTCAAAAATGACTCTATATCATTGGTTACAGGAAAAAGCCGGTTCTTGTGAGTCTTGGTGTGATTAACAATAGTACAGTGCTGTTTACAAGAGGCAGTAGTTTTAACTGTGATCTGCTCTTTGTTGATGGAAATACAGCCGTTTTGAATATCACTCCACATCAAAGGCGGGATTTCACCCCTTCGTAATCCCATAAGAATCTGTAATTCTAATGCATATGCAGGCATATATGATGGATTCTCCTGCTGATATTGCCTGATATAATCTAGAATTTGAGATAATTCTTTTTCAGAATAGACTCTATCTGAAGCTGGTGTGGTTTCTGCAAGCATTCCGCTAAATTTTCGTAAATCAATCCTAAGAAAAACATTGTCAGTAATCCAATACTCATAATATGCGAGTTTAAATACCGAGCGGATAATTGAAATCATACCATTAAAAGCTTTTTTATTTATGTCATACTTTTGAAGGTTGGTTATAATAACATTTTCAATATCACGCTTGTCGATTTCATCAATGAACAATGTTTCAAAGATTGTACCCTTGAAAAAGCGGTTATATTCGAAGCGGTGCTTTGATGCCGTGTTCTGTGCTGATAATAACTTTTCCGTATTCTTTATATATCTAAGCTTTTCGCTTTCGACAATATGAAAGACATCTGAAAAAGTTTTTTTAGCACAACCATCGATTCCTTTTTCATGCTTATAAATCTTATCTGCTAGATATTCTAGACTTTTGGCGCTTAATTGTTTTCTCCCGTTCTTTGCCTGTTTGTCGGATACATATACTCTATAATAGCCATCTTTTGAAGGTTTTGAAGGAAGAGTATAGTTACCGATTATAATTTCTTTTTCGTGCTTCATATATTCATTACGAGCATCTTCTAAAGAATCTTCTAAAGAAATATTAATCTTATCTGAAGGGGATTTCAATATGCTTTTCACGATACAGACTTCTCCTATTAGAGCAGCGCCTAATTCTGTATTCATGATTTGGGGGAAGGCTGCTATTATTCTTTTGTTTTTTTATTTGACTATAAATACTCCGCAGGAGCGAAGAGATATTCCTCTGCCTCCAATGGAATATGGATAGAAGTATATGTTTGGGAAGGCGACTATTATAGATTCCTTCCGCTGGGAATAAATTGATTCTGATGTGTCTTTAATTGCGCTGTCATCACTGTAGACGTGAATCCAGCGTTTTCCACATGTGGTATCTGTATAGATAGCAAGCGATTTATATGTTTTATCTGTTGAGTACACCCATTTTGCATCGCAGACTTTAAAGATATTTGTATTATCTGTGGATATAGATTCAGGGAGCACAGAGAAGTATTTATTGTTAGTTAAAGTGTTACTAATATCCTGCAGAATAGCCAGCTTTGTTTTGGGGGACATTTTGAATCTTTGCATAAGTGATTTGTAATCCTTAACTTGCATGTTAAAACCTCCGTTATTCGAAAGGTAAGTTGTCTGTAGCTTCAGGCGTATGCCAAGACTTATTGCGATCAAGATACTCTTTCATGGTGTCCCATGTATCTATAGTTCCATCAGCGTTATAACGCTTTACATAGCCATTAAAACGGCGTACCCATGCTGCATATGTTTCCGCCTTATCTGGTACCTTTTGAATATCTGCATATTGAGATTCAAATGGTTCATTTGAAACAACATATGCTGTAGTATATGCTGCTACTTTATTTGAATATCGTGCCGGTAGTAAGACAGCATACACGTCCAAATATGAAAGCATATCTTGAAGCTTAAGACTTGATCTGAATTCGTCAAAAACTATGACAGAGTGACGAGTGGGGTCATAACTATCAAAAGGGTGAGCATAATCTGTAACCCTATATACGGATTCATCTCCATGCATATCGAGAATTCCTCTTGTTTTTCCTCCGCCAGTTATTCCATAAATATAGTGGGTAGTCAGGTCAAGTCTACGCTCCTTTGAATATTTATCATAGAAGAGAGAGAGTCTGACTTTATCAAGCTTATCAATATTTCTTAGAGCTATGTCAGGCATAGCCTCTAAGATTTCAGAATTGGAAAAACCTTCTTTTATCAGTTGGTAGAGCTGTTCAAGGTCAGTTCGTTGCCCTTTATGGTTTTCGGGAAGTTGTCCATACTCCCATTGCCGTCCGTTAATCCTTTGATCGGATTTGGGATCATTTTCCCATTTGCCAACTTTAAAACAGTATGAGCGGTTTTCTTCTGCGGTGCCTTGGGATTTTTGAATATTAACATCTGCATCAAAAAACTTATTTCGAAGAGTACTAAAGCGGATGGGACTAGAAGAATAAAAATATGCGTGCGCATGAAGCTTTTTACTTTCCACGCCGATTTCTTCTGCTAAACAACAGTACTTTATTGATGGTATTGACTGTAGTATCTGCATGATTTTTTCGTGAGTGTACCCTGTGTCCTCTAAGTTATGAAAACACAGGGAGTATGACCTTGATTGCGTATCAGTTTTTGGCTTTGTCTCTGGCATGTGAGCACCTCCTTTTGACTAATAATGTGAAAAGCACGAAGGTTGCTCGAAGAATTAAACGAGTTTTGTAAAATAGCATTTCATTTTTTCATAAATTTTTGCCTTTCTATATGAGGCAGTTGAAGAGCTACATCCTGCAATTTTCTGATATCCTGCGAGACTTATGCCTTTTATGATAAGACAATCAAAAATCAGAAGTTCCTTTGTATCAAGCGTTTCCCTAAACTTTCCAATACTATCTCGGAGTTCGTATAAGAGTATTTCATCCTCTGGATTGATAAAATGGTTTTCGACGAATTCTTTTTGCATTGAATCATCAATTCCGATTACAATTTGTGGTTGAATATTGGGATTTTTTTCTTTTGGCGTTGTTTTTTTGCTAGTAATTTGATCTTGTTTTTCCTGCTCATCACCATTCTTTGTGCGCGAAAACGATGTGTAAGATTGGTTTTCATATATTTTTTCAAGCTCGCGAAAAAGTGATTCGGATACCTCACAGCAAGTGTTATTGTAACGGATAAAGGAATAACCATCCTTTTTAAAGAAAGATACGTAATTATTGCCATCCTTAAATACGCCTCTCCTTATTTTTTTAACCGTAGCCAACGAGGCTCCAAAACTTCTGTGCTCTTGTGTGGTGTTTGCGTCAAGTGATGTGGATGTTGCTGTTACTCTTGATAAACTGGTGACAATTATATTGTTCATTATTTATACCTCCAAAATTTTGTGATTTAAGAGGTATAGACAAATGTATCGTTATATGTCGGTGCATCATTTTTCAGATGTCGCATCACTCTTAAATCTCTATATGAGGTACTAAGAGCAATGCTTGTAATAACGTAGGAATTGATTTTTGGGAATGTATGTCACTGTATCGGAATGTAAGAAAGGAGCAGACTAATGATTGTGGACCATGTATATATTTTGGAAAAACAACTAACATGTATTGAAATTTACCTACATGTATGCGCAGTTTATTAACATATCGAAAGAGTTAAATATAGAAAACAAAAGAGCCCCCTGATGTCAGAGAGCCCCTTTGTAGAGGAGAGGATATTGTTATGGTTGAAGATGAGTGGCGCAGATCATAATAATGTCTGTGCCGTTGTCGATAAGTTTAAGGACGTAAAGACCATTCGCAAGGTAAGGATAATAAAATTGCATATCAGATCCACAGCTTGTGTATAGTGAGAACGCAGCTTGCTTTATATCTGCATTTATATTGGCGCTAATTTTATCAAGGATAACATCGATAATTTCATCATCGGATGATTTCTTTGATAAAGAGAATTTGTATAGATATGTTCCGTCTTTCTGAACGTAGTCAGCTATGCGGATTTGAGAAGGGTCACTGATAGGGCTTAAGCGAGAATAGTTCTTTCCCTTCATAGCTTGGAATAAATCTGCCTGCATTTTAAGCATAAAATTATACAGGCAGATATTACGGCGATATACAGCCTTAGCACCTTCAGCTTCATTTGAAGTGTGAATATAATCCGTATAAAGCGACTGTACATAACAAGATATGTTGGTGATTAAATTGTTTATTTCCTTTTTCATATTTTGACTCCTTCTGTGTTGATTTTTTTGTACAATTCCCATGAATAAGCATCTTCAAGCACTAATAGATGTGCGTGCATAGTTGTTTTAGATTCGACTTTTAATGCAGAAACATAAAGACATAATTTTCCTTTTATTGCTCTGTCGAAAGGGCAATTGACAAAGCAGAGGAATTCATTCATTGCGTCTCGTAGTTTTTCCGAATCAAAAGTAGATGTATCAGAAGTAATTAGGCGCACTGATACATATTCAACTTTATTTTTGCAATCTATGATTTCATCAAAACTGCGTTTATCTAGTTCAAGTGAGAATGTTGTAGAATAGAAGTCTGTAACCTCTGAGAATATAGTCAGAATAGTGAATAACCTCGAGTGTTTCATGATTTTTAAACCTCCAATTTAACTGAATCTGCGGTTCCTTTAATGCCTACAATGTTTTTTCCGTTTTTCAAATAGCTATATTGCCAAATACATAGATTGATAAATGACACTTCTGCTAAGTGAAAAGGCTTGTCCTGTTCTAGTGCATCAACTATTTTGCTTGTAACGGCTTTGTTTACGGCAGAAGCCGCGATATAAACGTTGGCAAGCTCAGGACTATTTTTAATAGCAATTTGATAAATGTAATGTGTCAATATGCCGCTATTATTGTTAGAAATTGCACGGATATATTTTAAAATCGCAATATCAGATTTTGTTGGGCTGATATCCTTTAATTGAATATAAGACCTTTTATAGTTGGAGAGGGGCATATTAGCCCCTCCCTTGTACTGGAACCTCATAATTCGAGACCTTCCAAGTCGTCTTCATCACATTGGGTAATTGTGAAGTCGTCAGCAGAGCAGGAAACACCACTGATTAGAGAGCCCTTATCATTAATTAGCGCATATGGCTTGATTTTGAGACCTTCAAATGCAATGCGTACTGAATTATTTGCATCAAGCTTTTCCTTTAATTCTGTGACCTTTTTGACAAGGTTGATGGGGAGTTTGACTACAGGTGTCGAACCTCTATAGCCAAGTACTGTAATAGAGATGCGGTCAATTTCCTCAAGTTGTGTGTTGGTGGCTGCGTCAAACTTATGGTTGATACGTGCCTCAACTGCTTGGAAGTCCTTGGCAGAAGTCTTTTCTGCAATAGATGAAGTGGAAAGATGTAACTGTGATAATGCCATGCTCATGTTTTGTTCTCCTTTTAAATAAGTTAAGTTTTTATTTTCTTATCTATAAATGAGAATCCTGAGACGATTGCTCGAAAAAAATAGAAAAAGTTTTTAGAAATACATAAAAAATATAGATACATCATTTTAGAAACAGATGTATCTGCATTGAATTCAGATTTTGTGGGATATTGGATTGGAAAAATACAAAATACAAAGGTGGGAGGCAATGTTAGCTCCCACCTTTCCAGATTACGCCAGTTGCCCCAGAGCAAAGGACGCTCCGCTCGAGTTTTCAGCTCCGCAGCTTCGCTTTGCTCCGCATGAAAACATCGGCTGTGTGCTTCGCACCTGATCGGGCTATAGGCGTTTATCTTCTGTTACTTGGGACACCTGTGCAAGCAGGTGTCTTTTTATATCACACTTATAAGCTTATTTAGTTGAGTTTGGCAGCCACAAAAATGTGACTGCCAAACTTAAAAAATAATTATGCTTTGTTAATGCCAATTAATACCTTGGTCACCAACCGCAACACCATCACCACTACCACCTGACTGTACATCTAACTGGTGTTCCTGTATACCTCTTAATTTATCAGCTGCTGAACTTTCTGATGATGTATTTGAATTAGATGACTGCTGTTGACTTCCACTTGATTGTTGTTGCTGGCTACTATTGCTAGTGCTGCTATTTCCACTAGAAGTAGTCGTCTGAACTTTACTATCTGATAAATAAACTCCGCTGATGTAGTATTCCTGTCCATTTATCTTAACTGCTGTCCAATATACTTCTTTTCCGTTGTATTCATCTACAACACCAATGACTTCTACTGCATCATTAGTTTTGAGTGTTAATACCTTTTCAAAGTCATTTGCATCTGGTCCTTTACGTACATTGACACTTCTAATAGCATACATTGTCTTTGACTTGTCATAATAATCAACTTCAAAGTCTTTTGTATTTGTAATAGTATCAGTAGATGCATCTGTTGTTGAAGCTTCAGTAGTTGCCTCATTAGCCTCTACCTCAACAGTTTCAACTGATTCTTCTTCACTTGCATTGTCATCATCACCTAGCATTTCAGCATTTACTATGTCAGCATCCTCTTTATCTACTTTGACTTCCATTGATTCAGGGTCATCTACATCACCAGGAAGTATTGTATCTGGTGCAAAATAGTTTAAACAATCTGCAACTGTTGCTGCTTCATTACCATTTGTGCTTGCCCAATAGTCTTTAAAGACAGTTTTCCAATCTTCTAATGTAGTGTCTGATTTTATGTTGGCTTTGTTTTCATTGTAATAAGTCTCTGCAAGAGCATCAACATCAATTGTCTCCTGTGCCTCGGCTACTTGCTCGACTTGAGCTGCATTATATTTGTAAATACCAAAGACTGCTCCTCCAACAACCATTACTGCTAATACAATTATTATAATTTTAGTTTTCTTATTCATAATAATCTCCGTTATGTGTAATCCTCTTCTATATGTTTGAAGGGGATTACACAATGATAAGTTATTAGTTATCAAAATTCAAGTTATCTGATACCAAGTATTACATATTCCATCAAACGTGCAATACGCAAAAGACTTGCAGAAATGGTAATTAAAAGTATAAGGTTTGTTATTACCAGAATGTTTAGCAAGAGAACTGAGTTTACAGTTCTTTCAAAAAATGATTGTTCGTTATTATTATTTTCGTTCATATAATTATTCCTCTTCTTTCTATAATAATATGTGTGGTTAAGAAATGGTTAAATTCAAACCGTTAGAAGATGCTCGAAGCTCCTTTCTTTCAATATTTGGAGATCGTACTGAGATTCGTTCAAATCCCGCTTTCTCCGTTTAAAAAGCTCGCAATTTTGCGAGCTTTTTTGTTTTATTCCTTGAGGCCACTTTATTCTATGATAAATAAGCTCGGTGAAGCAATTTTAATGAAGTGAATCATTTTTGTGGTGCTATATGACACCGAGGAGTAGTGGTTCATTAGATAATAATCACTAAATGATGTAGGGAGATATAATAATAAAAAATCTCAAAAAAGTTGTTGCATTTGGAGGGGGGCTTTGCTATAATAATTTTTGCCCGCTCGAGAGAGGGGTGTGAAAGCTGAGGAAAATAGCGGCTTTCAAAAGAAGAAAAGAAAAGTTTAAAAAAGTTGTTGACAAACATCTGGAGCTGCGATATACTAAACGAGTTGCTGCTGAAGAGCACAACAACAAAGCACCTTGACAAATAAACAGTAATGCAACCCTGAAAAATTCCAAGAGAATTTATTCAGAACAAAGAAATAGTAAATAACGGACAGAACAAAAGCCAAGCTTAAGTTCTAGCCTGATCAAACTTTTAAACGTGAGAGTTCGATCCTGGCTCAGGATGAACGCTGGCGGCGTGCCTAACACATGCAAGTCGAACGGAGAATATACGCTTCAGAAGCTTCGGCAGATGATTGTATATTCTTAGTGGCGGACGGGTGAGTAACGCGTGGGTAACCTGCCTCATACTGGGG
>NZ_FOXO01000004.1:105080-181180 GCF_900115735.1 Butyrivibrio proteoclasticus | reverse complement strand
GATGCAGCAATCATGCTTATCCTTTGCAACATCGATACCAACATAGATCATACATGTGATCCTCCTTAAAAGTATTTGACGCTGTATTGGATCCACAGGACTCTCTGCCGATGTAACCTCGTTCTACATAAACCGTCATGCGGTATCTAACTGATTAACATTGTGACAAAGAGGCTGTGGTTGGAGCCTATTCGAAACCGTCTATGCGGTAGTGGGACAAAACCAATCCACAGCATCTTCAACAGCATACCCTATACCTATAGAAAAGGTAAAGAATGGGTATGACTATATAATACGAAGTGGGATAAATCAATTGATTTTTTCATTCTTATCCCACTTTTCAATAAATTACAGTGTTCAGGAACCTGAAAATGTGGGATAACTTCGATAGAATTTCAGTTTTTATCCCACAGCTCTGAAATCGGCCTTGGATAGAATGGGATAAATATTACAAATCTTTCGCTCTTATCCTACACATCAGTTAATCCGGACTTTATTCAATTTGAATTGTTAACAAACAGAAATTGATTTGAGCATATAGCGCTTTGGAGAGCTTCCAGCTACCTTTGATTTTTACTAAATCTTCCTTATAGCACTTTTTTCTAATGCCAGCCCTCTACTGTTCCCATCATCCTCACCGTCGGCTCGCAGACCAAGGCGTTTTCCTCAGGTTCAGTCAATGGTGGCGTACGAAGCTGCAATCTAAATTTTTTAGATAGTTAGAGACGTCACTTATGCATATACAAAACGCAAGTATTTTAGTATAAGCACAAAGCTTAAGACAAAAAATACTTTCACTGTTGTCGTGATGATAGTACATATTGTTGTAAATGACATCAAGAACTTTGAGCCTTCAAAATTGTACCGTATATGCCCGAAAATATAATCTTACTTCGATACTTAGGTTTGAGTATAATTGTTTTTGATCAATTGAATGAGCTTGTCTGCAGCTATGGACAGGGAACGGGATGTGTCGGTGACGACGCAAATCTGGCGCTTTGGAATCATCTTGTTAAAGCGAAGTTCGAAGAGGACGCCGCTGTCCAGATATTCCTTTGCGAAGTCTCTTACGACACAGCCAACGCCCAGGCTTCGAAGGGCAAACTGAACTATCATATCGCTGGTTGCAAGCTCGAACTCAGGATGAAGAGTAGTATTGTGCTTTTCAAGGAAGGAGTGGATATAGTCGGTTGTGCTGGTTTTACCTTCAAGGAAAATCAACGGCATTGATTGCAGGTCTGAAAAATCAAGCATCCTGTTCTTATAGGGGATAAACTTTCTTCCCGCCACAAAGGTGTCCTGAATGTCTGAGACAGGGAAAAAAGACAGATTGCTATCTTCTGTAAATGGGCTTGAAATCACGCCGAAATCAATTCGATCATCTCTTAAGTAAGAAAGAGTTTCAGGTGTAGGACCATTTGTTACAGTTACCTTGATACCTGGATATAGCTCATGGAATTTTTCCAGATAGGGCAAAAGAAAGAATCTGAGGGTCATGTCACTGGCTCCGATTCTGACTTCGCCTGCATCCAGGTGTAGGAGCTGCTTTAAGCGCTGTTCGCCTAGTTCAATCTGTTCATAACCTTTTTCTACATGTCTGTATAGAAGATTTCCTTCAGAAGTTAGCTTCATTCCCTTTGAAGTTCTCTGGAACAGCGTACATCCAAGTGAAGATTCCAACTGGTGTATAGACTGGCTTACAGCAGGCTGTGATATCGACAGCACCTTTGCAGCTGCAGTGATTCCGTTATATTTACCGACATAATAAAAGACTTTGTAGTATTCAAAATTGCTTATCATCCAATGCTCCTTCATAAGTAGTACTTATATCAAAATGCTATTATATCATCTTTTATTTTCATAATAAATTCTCGTAAAATATTCTGTACTTTTTATGACAGCCTTGCTATAATTTATCAAGGAATTTGGTAAAAGATTATTGAGTTTTGGCAGAAGGATTACCTTCAAAGCCTGTAAAGGAGCGCCTTTCAATGAGTATTCAAAATGACGGAAGTGTCAATGAGAACAGTGTTGAGGACATCGTTTCCAGATATCGTCCAGAAGTGGATAAGTTATTACCATATGTCAGATGGCTGAAGGACAATGCTAAGTCAGAGGTTGCCCAGAGCTATTCTAATGGCGACCTTAAATCTATGCCATTTCCAGTTTACGATTCAAATTTACTTATGTTTGTAAAAGCGGCTCAGAATACTAATCTTATTGACCGCAATTATGTCTATGTTTATTCCAGGAATCATTTAAATAGTGCTAAAGATGAGCTTATGTTTATCAGGGAAGCTCAGATAATGGATATGGATGACCTTGCAGGTATTCTTTCCAAGTACATTCTTACTGGAATGACAAAAGGAACAGTGTGGGCAGAGGGAGTCTACAACGGAGTACTGTTCCAGGTAGTCAGCAAAATGGACGAGCTTTTGAATTATTGGTCTTCCAAGGCCTGATAGCTGTACTACTTTATTAAATGTTGGTAGGAGTGGAGAATGGGAGAAAAGTCTGCCAAGAAGAAACAGTATATTCTTGACAAAGCCAGAGTGGTTTTTTCTGAAAAAGGTTTTAAGAATGTAACTATGAAAGACATTGTAGATGCCTGTGACATCAGTCGTGGGGGTCTTTATCTCTATTTTTCCAGTACCGAAGATATATTCCTTGAAGTCCTTGCAACTGAATCCGATGAGGATGATGACGAGGCTATTAATGCAGCACTTTCGGGTGATGCATCTGCTGGTGATATGCTTGCTCTTTTTCTTAAGGAACAGAAAAAAGACATTCTTAGGAAAAAGAACAATCTGACTGTTGCTACATATGAATATTATTCCGTTAAAAAGCAGTCGGTCAAAGATAATCCTTTGAAAGTTAAGTTTGACACATCTGTGAGAATTGTAGAAAAGCTCATTGAAAATGGCGTTGATAATGGTGAATTTGTTTGCGAGAACCCTTTAGGCTGTGCTCGTAATCTTATGTACGTGGTGGAAGGTCTTAAGATTTCTTCCAAGACTATTGGTATTTCTGAAGAAGCCATTGATAGAGAATTAATGTACGTTCTTGAGGGGTTAGTGTCTGATGAATTAAATAGTTAGTTTTAATAAAGAGTGCTTATGTTAGCACTCTTTATTTTTAAACAATAAACAATATTTTTTTGAACGAGGAGATATTATGAGCAGTGTAAGACGAATCTATGTTGAGAAAAAGCAGCCCTTTGCTGGAAAAGCAAGAGAACTCAGGCATGAAATTAAGAGTTATCTTGGAATTGAAAGCGTATCAGATGTAAGAATCTTCATCCGCTATGATGTTGAGAATATTTCTGATGAGGTTTTTGAGAAGGCCTGCAGAACTGTTTTCTCAGAGCCTCCTGTAGATATTTTATACAGAGAGAATATTGAAGTGCCAAGTGGAGCTGTAGTATTCAGCATCGAAGCACTTCCCGGACAGTTTGATCAAAGAGCTGATTCCGCAGAACAGTGCGTTCGTTTTATAAAAGGTGATGAAGAGCCTGTTATCAAGACAGCAGTTACCTATATGCTCATTGGAAATATGACTTCTGAGGAAGTTTCAAAGATCAAGGAATACACAATGAACCCTGTGGATTCAAGGATCGCGGATGAGACCAAGCCTGAGACTTTGGTAACAAATTATGATGAGCCAGAAGATGTGGCAGTTCTCGATAACTTCTGCACAATGTCAGAAGAGGACTTTGAAAACCTCTACAAGTCACTTGGTCTTGCTATGACACTTAATGATTTTAAGTGGATCAGACAGTACTTTAATGATGACGAGCATAGAAATCCTACAATGACTGAGATCAGAGTCCTTGATACATACTGGTCAGACCACTGCCGTCATACAACATTTGGAACAGAGCTTAAGAACGTTGAGTTTGGAGAGGGTGATTACAGAGCACCTATCGAGAATGCTTATAAAGACTATCTTGCTGCGAGAGATTCCCTTTATCAGACAGAAGATAAAAAGAAAGAGAAATTCATTTCCCTCATGGATATCGCTCTTATGGGAATGAAAAAGCTTAAAAAAGACGGAAAACTCACAGATATGGAGGAGTCAGAGGAGAACAATGCCTGCACAGTTGTAGTTCCTATCGATGTGGACTATGGCGAGGGTGTAAAGAGAGAGAACTGGCTTGTGTTCTTCAAGAATGAGACTCACAACCATCCTACAGAGATCGAGCCATTCGGTGGCGCTGCAACATGTCTTGGCGGTGCTATCAGAGATCCTCTTTCAGGAAGAGGCTATGTTTACCAGGCTATGCGTGTAACAGGTGCTGCTGATCCTACAGTTCCTGTATCTGAGACCATGAAGGGCAAGCTTTCACAGAAAAAACTCGTAAGAGGCGCTGCTTCAGGATATTCATCATACGGTAACCAGATCGGACTTGCTACAGGTTATGTAAAAGAAATCTATCATCCGGGCTATGTGGCTAAGAGAATGGAAATTGGTGCGGTTATGGGAGCTGCTCCTCAGGAGCATGTTATCCGTGAGAGCGCTGATCCGGGAGACATCATTGTGCTTCTTGGCGGAAGAACAGGAAGAGACGGATGCGGTGGAGCAACAGGTTCATCCAAGGCTCATGACTCAAAATCTCTTACA
Organism: Butyrivibrio proteoclasticus; assembly: GCF_900115735.1. Taxonomy (GTDB): domain Bacteria; phylum Bacillota; class Clostridia; order Lachnospirales; family Lachnospiraceae; genus Butyrivibrio; species Butyrivibrio proteoclasticus_B. The sequence goes on along the minus strand of NZ_FOXO01000004.1, from coordinate 176,560 downwards.
AGCTGCGGAGCAGAAGTGCAGAAGGGTAATGCACCTACTGAGAGAAAACTTCAGAGGCTCTTTAGACGCCCTGAAGTAAGCGAACTTATAAAGAAATGTAACGACTTTGGTGCAGGCGGAGTTTCAGTTGCTATCGGTGAGCTTGCACCTGGTCTTGATATCAATCTTGACCTTGTACCTAAAAAGTATGCAGGTCTTGATGGAACAGAGCTTGCTATCTCAGAGTCACAGGAGAGAATGGCAGTAGTTGTAGCTCCTAAGGATGTGGACAAGTTCCTTGAGTATGCAGGAGAAGAAAATCTTGAGGCTGTTAAGGTTGCAGTAGTTACTGAGGAGCCGAGACTTGTACTTAACTGGAGGGGCAAGAAGATAGTAAATCTTAAGAGAGCATTCCTTGATACCAACGGAGCTCACCAGGAGACAAACGTTAAGGTTGAGATTCCTTCAAAGGCTGATAACTATCTTGAGCAGACAGCTTCAGAGGGCGTAAAAGAAGCTCTTTCAAAGGGAGATGTAAAGAAAGCATGGCTTTCAGTATTAAATGACCTCAACGTATGTTCTCAAAAAGGCCTTGTTGAGATGTTCGACTCATCAATCGGTGCTGGTTCAGTGCTTATGCCTTATGGTGGTAAAAAACAGCTCTCTGAGACACAGACTATGATCGCTAAGCTTCCTGTTTTGTCAGGAAAAACAGATACAGTAACAATGATGAGCTATGGCTTTGATCCATATCTTTCAAGCTGGAGCCCATACCACGGTGCAGCTTTTGCTGTTACAGAGTCTGTATCAAGGATTGTTGCAAGCGGCGGAGATTACAAAAAGCTCCACTTCACATTCCAGGAGTACTTTAAGAGAATGACAGAAGATGCTAGCCGTTGGAGCCAGCCTTTCACAGCTCTTTTGGGCGCTTATGAAGCTCAGATGAAGTTTGGTCTTGCTTCTATCGGTGGAAAAGACTCTATGTCAGGCTCATTTAACGAGATAAACGTACCACCTACACTTGTTTCTTTTGCTGTAGATGTTGCACAGCTTTCAGATGTAGTAACACCTGAACTTAAAAAGGCAGGAAATAAGCTTGTTCAGTTCAAGCTTCCAAGAGATAGCTACGATCTTCCTGATTATGAAAAGATCATGGCTCTTTACGAGAAGATAAATGCTCTTATGAAGAAGAAAGCAATCGTTTCAGCCTATGCTGAGGACGCATACGGAATCGCTGCTTCAGTTTCCAAGATGGCCTTTGGTAACGGCTTTGGAGTTAAGATTGATGACAGCATCAGTGCAAAAGAGCTCTTTACAAACGATATTGCAGATATCATCGCAGAAGTTCCTGCAGAGTTTGTTTCAGATGCTGTAAATGCAGGAGCAAGAGTTATCGGTGAAGTTACAGATGACAGTACATTCACAGCTTGCGGCGTAAGCTTCTCAGAAGAAGAGGCACTTGATAGCTGGAAGGAAAAACTTGAGAAGGTATTCCACTCCACAGTTAATGAGGAGAAAAAAGCTGTAGACACAGGTCTTTTCAAGGCTGACAGCATATATGTATGCAAGAACAAGGTAGCAAAGCCTACAGTATTTATTCCGGTATTCCCTGGAACGAACTGCGAGTATGACAGTGCCCAGGCCTTTGAAAGAGCCGGTGCAAATACAAACATTAAGATATTTAGAAACAGAGACGCTCAGGATATCAGAGAATCTGTTGAAGAGTTCAGAAAAGCTATTGAGCAGGCTCAGATCATCATGTTCCCTGGCGGATTCTCAGCCGGTGACGAACCTGACGGAAGTGCTAAGTTCTTTGCTACAGCCTTCCAGAATGAGGAGATCAAGGCAGCAGTAGAGGACCTCTTACAGAATAGAGACGGACTTGCACTTGGTATCTGTAACGGTTTCCAGGCTATGATCAAGCTTGGCCTTGTACCAAACGGCAGAATTACAGGACAGGATGAGAACGCACCTACACTGACATTTAACACAATTGGAAGACACATTTCCAAGATGGCCACAATAAAGGTTGTTTCCAACAACTCACCATGGCTTAAGAATGCAAAGCTTGGCGGAGTATACACAAACCCTGCTTCACACGGTGAAGGAAGATTTGTTGCACCTGAAGATGTACTTGATAAGCTCTTTGCAAACGGCCAGATCGCAACACAGTACTGCGACCTTGATGGAAACATCACAATGGATGATGAGTGGAACATCAACGGCTCCTACAGAGCAGTTGAAGGTATCCTTTCACCTGATGGAAGATGCCTTGGTAAGATGGCTCACTCAGAGAGACGCGGCGACGGCGTTGCAATCAACATCTACGGCGAGCAGGATCTTAAGATATTTGAGAGTGGTGTGGAATACTTTGAGTGATATAGCAGACAGAAGTCAAAATGTCATGTGCTTGCACAAATGACATTTTGACCTCGGGATGCGAACATACATGAGGAAAAAAGCACGAAGTGCGATTTCCGAATGTATGCAGGATTGCGAGAGCGAAGCGTAGCAATCCGTATATCATCATGGAGTAGATGAAAGCGGAGCAATCCGTATATCATCATAGAGTAGATGAGAGCGTAGCAATCCGTATATCACTCAATAACTAGAAATATTTTTTGGAGGAAATAAATGAAAGCTTTTTTGATCTTGGAAGACGGAACCGTCTTTGAAGGAAAGCATATTGGTGCTGATAAAGATGTAGTTAGCGAGATTGTTTTTAACACATCAATGGCAGGATATACAGAAGTTTTTACAGACCCATCCTATGCAGGACAGGCAGTGTGTATGACATATCCTCTTATAGGAAATTATGGCGTGTGCCTGGATGATATGGAATCAGATAAGATCTGGGTCGACGCAGTTATAGTAAGAGAGCTTTCTCATATTCCTTCCAATTTCAGATGTGATATGTCAATTCAGGAATTCCTTGAAAAGTATGATATTCCTGGAATTGAGGGTATAGATTCCAGAAAGCTTGTAAGGATCCTTAGAGAAAAAGGAACCATGAACGGCTTTATTACAACCAACGAAAATCTTAAGTATGAGGATGTAAAGGATAAGCTCCACGCCTATACAACAGGTGATGTGGTAAGCAAAGTATCCTGCAAGGAAAAGAAGTTCCTTAAGGGAGTTACAGATATTTCCGAGAACGGACCTCTTTCAGGCAGTGCTTCTTTTAACGAGGATGATTACAAGGAGAGCCTTAAAGGGGACCTTTCTAAGAGAGAAAAGAAGCCTGCTATCGTAAAAGAACTTAACGGAAAAGGCCTTAAGATCGCGCTTCTTGACTTTGGCGCAAAAAGAAACATTGCAGCATCATTGGTTTCCAGAGGGTGCGATGTGACAATCTATCCTTCAGATACAACAGCAGAAGAAATCCTTAAGGATGCGCCGGATGGAATCATGCTTTCTAACGGCCCCGGAGATCCAAAAGAGTGTACACAGATCATTAAAGAGATCAAAAAGCTCTATGATTCAGAGCTGCCTATTTTTGCGATCTGTCTTGGACATCAGCTCATGGCACTTGCTACAGGAGCTGATACCTTCAAGATGAAGTATGGACACAGAGGTGGTAACCACCCGGTAAAAGACCTGTCAAATAACAGAGTTTACATATCTTCACAGAACCATGGATACGTGGTTGATATGGATAAGCTTGATAAGGATGTGGCAAAGCCTGCATTTATAAATGTAAACGATGGAACAAATGAGGGACTTTCCTATGTTGGAAAGAATATCTTTACAGTTCAGTTCCATCCTGAAGCATGCCCTGGACCACAGGACAGCAGCTATCTGTTTGACAGATTCATTTCAATGATCAGGGAAGGAGGCAAAGACTGATGCCAAAGAATAAAGATGTAAAAAAGGTACTGGTCATCGGCTCCGGTCCTATAGTAATTGGTCAGGCTGCAGAGTTTGATTATGCCGGAACTCAGGCCTGCCGCTCACTTAAAGAAGAGGGAATTGAGGTTGTACTTGTAAACTCAAACCCTGCTACGATCATGACTGATAAGGACATTGCTGACGAGGTTTACATTGAGCCTCTTACAGTTAAGACCCTTGAGCAGATCATAGAAAAAGAAAAACCGGATTCAATCCTTCCTACCCTTGGTGGACAGGCCGGACTCAACCTTGGAATGGAGCTTGATGAATCAGGATTCTTGAAGTCGCATAACGTTAAGCTTCTTGGAACCACAGCTGAGACAATCAGAAAAGCTGAGGACCGCCAGGAATTCAAGGATACAATGGAAAAGATTGGTGAGCCTTGTGCGGCTTCACTTGTAGTTCACAACGTAAAAGACGGGGTGGAATTTGCAAACAAGATCGGATACCCGGTAGTTCTTCGTCCTGCATTTACACTTGGCGGATCAGGCGGCGGAATAGCCTACAACCAGGTTCAGTGCGAAGAGATCCTTGAAAACGGCCTTAGACTTTCAAGAGCCAGCGAGGTTTTGGTTGAAAGATGTATTGCCGGATGGAAAGAGATCGAGTACGAAGTAATGCGTGACAGTGCAGGGAACTGCATCACAGTCTGCAACATGGAAAACATCGACCCTGTTGGCGTTCACACAGGTGACTCAATTGTTGTGGCTCCATCACAGACTCTTTCTGATAAAGAATACCAGATGCTTAGAAGCGCAGCTCTTAACATCATCGATGAGCTTCAGATCACAGGTGGCTGTAATGTACAGTTCGCTCTTCACCCAACAAGCTTTGAGTACTGCGTAATTGAGGTTAACCCACGTGTAAGCCGTTCTTCTGCACTTGCTTCAAAGGCTACAGGATATCCTATAGCAAAAGTTGCAGCAAAGATTGCCCTTGGATATACCCTCGATGAGATAAAGAACGCAATTACAGGAAAAACTTATGCAAGCTTTGAGCCTACTTTGGACTACTGCGTAGTTAAGTTCCCAAGGCTTCCATTTGATAAATTCATTACAGCCAAGAGAACACTTACAACACAGATGAAGGCAACCGGCGAAGTTATGAGTATCTGTACTAACTTTGAAGGTGCAATGATGAAGGCTATCAGATCTCTTGAACAGCACGTTGACTGCCTTACAAGCTACGATTTCTCTGAGCTTGATGACGATGAGCTTTTAGAGAGACTCAAAGTTGTAGATGACCAGAGAATATGGGTAATTGCTGAGGCTCTTCGCCGCGGTATAAGCCATGATCAGATCCATGACATCACAAAGATCGACCTTTGGTTTATAGATAAGCTCCACACACTTGTAAAGATGGAACTTAAGCTCCTTAGAATCGGTGAAAAGAATACAGAAGGTAAGCAGGGAACAGTAGAAGATGCAAAAAAGATCATTTCTTTTGAAACACTTCTTGAAGCTAAGCGCCTTGAATATCCTGACACAGTTATCAGCAGACTTACGAGATTCTCAGTTGATGTTTTAAAACAACTCCGTGAAGAACTTGGTATCAAGGCTACATTTAAGATTGTTGATACCTGCGCCGCTGAGTTTGAAGCTGCAACACCATATTACTACTCGGTTTACAACGGCCCTGACTCTGAAGATGAAGCTGCTTTGTCAGCAAATAACGGAAAGAAAAAGATATTGGTTCTTGGTTCAGGTCCTATCAGAATCGGTCAGGGTATCGAGTTCGACTACTGCTCAGTTCATGCTACATGGGCATTTAAGAAAGCCGGATTCGAGACAATCATCATAAATAACAACCCTGAGACAGTAAGTACTGACTTTGATATTGCGGATAAGCTCTATTTTGAGCCACTTACTCCTGAAGATGTTGAGAACATCGTCAAACTTGAAAAGCCAGACGGAGCAGTAGTTCAGTTCGGTGGACAGACTGCCATCAAGCTCACTCAGGATCTGATGAAGATGGGCGTTAAGATCTACGGAACCGATGCTAAGGACGTAGACGCTGCAGAAGATAGAGAGATATTTGACCAGATCCTTGAAGAGACTCAGATTAAGCGTGCTCAGGGAGCAACTGTTTATACAGCCGAGGAGGCAAAAGAGGTTGCTAATCGTCTTGGATATCCTGTACTTGTTCGTCCTTCCTATGTTCTTGGCGGACAGGGTATGCAGATAGCTCTTTCTGACCAGGAAATCGAGGAGTTCATGAACATTATCAACAGATATGCTCAGGATCATCCTATCCTTGTTGATAAGTATCTTCAGGGAATTGAGACAGAAGTTGATGCTGTATGTGACGGCGATGACATCGTTATCCCCGGAATCATGGAGCATATCGAGAGATCAGGTATTCACTCAGGAGATTCGATTTCCGTATATCCTGCGCAGTCTCTTTCTGATAAGGTAAAAGAGACAATTGCTGAGTATACAAAGAGACTTGCAAAGGCTCTTCATGTAATAGGTCTTATCAATGTTCAGTTTATCGCTGTAGGTGATGAGGTTTACATCATTGAGGCTAACCCAAGATCTTCCAGAACAGTTCCTTACATCAGTAAGGTTACAGGTATTCCAATCGTTGATCTTGCAGCTAAGGTTATGATGGGACATAAGTTAAAAGACCTTGGATATACATCGGGACTTCAGCCTGAGGCGGGCTACGTCGCTATCAAGATGCCGGTATTCTCTTTTGAAAAGATAAGAGGAGCTGAGATTAGCCTTGGACCTGAAATGAAGAGTACAGGTGAGTGCCTTGGAATCAGTAAGAACTTTAATGAAGCCCTTTACAAAGCCTTCCTTGGAGCAGGCGTAAATCTTCCTAAGTACAAACAGATGATCATCACTGTTAAGGATTCAGATAAGGGAGAAGTTATTGATATAGCACGTCGCTATGAGAAACTTGGATACATTATCTATGCAACACGTTCAACAGCTGATACTCTTAATGAAAATGGAGTAAAGGCAAGAAAGATAAATCGTATAAATCAGGAATCTCCTACGGTCATAGACCTTATCCTTGGTCACAAGATTGACCTTGTAATTGATACTCCTACACAGGGAAGAGATAAATCAAGAGACGGATTCCTTATCCGTAGAACTGCCATAGAGACAGGTGTCAATGTCATCACTGCACTTGATACAGCAAGAGCGCTGGTAACAAGTCTTGAAACAAAGGCAACTGAAGAGAACCTGGAACTCGTGGATATTGCAAAACTGTAAAAATTGACTGTATCGGGACGGGGTTGTAGGACCATTTCAGAAATGGCCCTACAACCCCGTTCATTAGTCTATATTTTCTCATTCAAATCCACGTTGCCCGAAGGTTTCTGTACTCTGCGACCATAGGAGCCAATTGCCTGAATCCTATGTGACCGCCCGTTAACAGTTTGCCATAAGTTTCTCCATCATCAACGAATTCAAATATCTGTAAGCCGTTAACGAAGAAAGTGACTTTATTCTTATTCTTTATTATCTGTATTTTGTACCATTCAGATTGCTCTGATGCGTCAGGAATTGGATCTGCTCCCTGAGCAACCAGGTGAAAACCATAGCTTTTCCTTAGATTGCAGGTGTGGAAGGCTCTTTCATCAGGCTCTTTTCTTCTGAAGTAAGAAACGTGAAAAGCATTAATGTCCCCACTGTGATACTGCTTATATTCACCGGTTCTTTTGCTTAAATTCTCATCAAATATACTTCCGCCACTTCTGGCTTTCGCAGCAAAAAACATAATTGCCAGGCCCGGCTCTTTTAACGGACGAAATTCCCATTCGATCTTCACATCAGAAGGAAACGCTTCAGGACACCATAAAACGTAGTTTGCCTTCTGTCCTTCACTGGCAGATAAAGCGTTCTCAAGCCTCATTGCCCCTTCGGGAAAACTGATCCTGGCACTGCCTTCAAGAATGAACTTTGAAATATCCTCCTCACATGCAAGCGGATTTTCATAAATTAACTTGCTCATTTTGTAACCCCCAAAAATAATGTTTAATACAATACATTGCCTATTATATCAGATGGGCAGAAGGTTTGGTCTTTGTTTTTTAAATCATAGGAAATTGCTTCCTATGATTTAAATAATCGCTCCGCTAAGGAAGCGCACTACTGTGTATGACATTTCACTAGGCTCGAAAAAACCTCGCCAAGTGATCTGCACAGCGCGCGATTGGAAGATGTTGCATAAATGCAACCGCGCTCGGCGCGAGAATGTCGCAAGCGACATTCTTTTTTATCTGAATATGATTTTCATAGGGGAAAAGAAACAGTGAAAAATATAATCTAAAAACCATTGATTTTATAATGTTTTAATGGCTTACTAAGTTTGGCTTATGCTAACATGACTTCGTTGCGAATTATGAATTATATATGTTTTGGAGGACATAGTGTTATGTACAAGAAGCTTTTAGCTAAGGTTACTGCTACAGCAATGGTTATTACAATGGTTAGCACATTTGGATTTACATCTTTTGCATCCGAAGATGTGCTTGAAGGGAATCAGACAGTTCAAGTCGGGGTAGCTAATGAAGACGAAGAAAAAATCGTTAATGGCGATGTTACAGTAGATGAGGGAATAGCTGTATCTGCAATAAGTGGTGAAATAACTGTAAATGGAGATGTTACCGGAAATGTCGATGCTATGTGGGACGGAGATGTTACCGTAAAAGGTGATGTTACATCAAATGAAGATGAATATCTTTTATCACCTTGGGGAAGCGGAAATGGTATAGGAGCGGTTACAGCAAGAGGTGAGGGCGCCTCAGTTACAGTAGAGGGTGATGTGGATGCATCAAAGCTGATAACAGAACGGACAGATAATGGGGTAACGATGTATCGTCATTATTCTGACAATAAGGGAGAGGCTCCTTCTTCAGTTGTTGAGTATGATACTACAACAGTTACCGGTGGAGCAGATGCCGGAGTATATGTTGAGGATGGAGCGACAGTTACAGTTAAAGGAACTATTACAGCAGGAGAAAATGGTGCTGTTGTAAAAGGAAATAGCACATTAAATGTAGGCGGAGATGTTGTATCAAATGGAAAAGAAATAACTAAATCCGGTACAGAATATATAAATGGTGAAGGTGCTTCTTTTACCAAAAAAACTGAAATAGTAAATGGTAAAGAGGTGGAATACTATAGCGTCGATGAAGGCTCTACAGGAAAGCCTGCAGTTTGGAGCGAGTATAGCAGCAATGGTATTAATACAGACGGTAACGGAACAATTGTTGTAGAGGGTGATGTTACCGGTCAGCAGTATGGTATTACTATTGACAATGATGAAGATGGAAAAGCTGGAAGTATCGTGGTTTTAGGTGCTATCAAGGGCGAAAAATATGGTCTGAATCTAGCTGATGCTAATTCTATGTACAAGTATGTTGAGGACAATAATACAGGTGAAAGTTATGCAGTCAGGGCGCAAAAAGGTGGAGAAAAACTGGCAAAGGAAATACCTGACATAACTGTATATGCTATTGAAGGCAGCGATAAAGCAATCAATGATGGAAAACTTGGGGAGCATAATGGACGAACGATGGTTGTAGAATGCTACCAGGCATATCAGGCAGCTTATGAAAGCATTGTGAATGCTATCAATTACATCATCAAACAGGATGACAAGTCAAATAGTGACTATGGCATTACAGTAGATGCAACAAAGCAGACTATAAATGATAAGGAATACTTTACAACAAAGATAAATCAGGCATTTTCAGTTGCTGCAAAGCTTCCTGATGGCTACACTATCAGCGGTGGTGAGAACGTAACAGTTGTAGATAACGGAAATGGAACTTTTTCACTTGCACTTACTAATGAAAAGGGTGGTATCAACCTTAAGGCAGTACTTAGACCTGTTTCAACTGGTGATAATTCTTCATCAGGCGGTAATGACTATGAAGTTGTAGTTGAGGAAGTTACTCAGCCAGATCCTGCTTCTACCCAGCCAGATCCTGCTCCTACTCAGCCAAGTTCATTAGTTATTACAAGTATATCCGGTCAGGCAAATGCAGCATCTAACCCTGAGCAGGCAGCGTTTTTAGCAGCAATCAGTGGAGATAAGCCGGCTCAGACAATATCATTCAGCGTAGGAAATGTTACACCACTGCAGTACAAGGAAGCTGTTATAAATAATGTAGCGTCAGTTCCTGCAAACGGTGCTCTTAACCTTGTTACAGACAAGCCTTCAGTAATTGATTACAAGATGGTAGAAGCTCTTTCAGCCAGAAGTGATATCGATGTAAACGTAGTATTCAACTATGACGGCAAGAGATACAAAGTAGTTATTCCTGCAGGATATGATATGAAGAGCCTTCTTGATAAGAATGGCTATTGCGGATTCTTAAGACTCCTTGCAGTACTCGGTGGTGAAACAATCTAATAAATTGTTATAAGGCCTGTATTCATTATATTTAGGTATTTATAAATAAAAGCACGCATGTTTGGCTATTTGCTGAACATGCGTGTTTCATTTTTGTATAAGAGTAAGTAATTGGCTGCGTACAAGGGCCTCTGGCTCTGAATCCGAGAACAGTAGCAATGTCATTTAGTTAAGGAAATTCATATCTACTTTCATATCAAAAACATTATTGCAAAAGAAAAAGTGATTCTACAAAGAACGTAAGAATCACTTTTTTATTTGAAAATTTTTAAATTAGGGCTTGACACAGGCCTCAAAAAGTGCGGCCGCCTTTGCTAAAGAAGCTTTAGCAAAGGCGGCCCCTTAAATCAAAGGTATCCGACCACACATTGATTTAAGGGAGACACTTATGAAAGCATCATACATCAAAAAGAAGTTTTTTGAAACCATTGATTCTATTGTTGCCGATCCAACACCATTTGTTAAAAGACCTGGTACGGATTTTACTCGTAACAGACTATGTCCGCTCAGAGATCTTGTTACATTCCTGCTTACTATGGAAGCAGGAACACTTAATCGTGAGATCAGGCGGTTCTTCTTCAGACCAACATCTTCCAAGAAACAACCTATCACAAAAGCTGCGATTATCCAGCAAAGAGATAAGCTCAATGACAAGTTTCTTCCATTTATTTTCTCCGCCGTCAACAAGATCAAACCAATCAAAAAAACCCTGAAAGGATACCATCTTCTAGCTTGTGACGGATCAGATTTGAATATACCTGCTTATGATGATAAGAAGACATATGTAGCTTCTAACACAGAAGGTGTTGGCTATTATCAGTTTCATCTCAATTCTATCTTGGATGTACTCGAACAGCGTTATGTAGATGTGAACATTCAACCACGCAGCAAGATAAATGAACGGTCTGCACTTATTGATTTTATCAAGCGAACAGCTTTTCCCGAAAAAAGTATTTTTATCGCTGATCGTGGCTACTTCTCGCTGAATGTCCTTGCTCATATTTCAGTGTCTAAGTATCACTACGTATTAAGAATGAATTCTGATGAGGCTTCTATGGCATTTATCAGGCGGTTTACCCTGCCAGAGTCAGATGAATTTGACATAATACTGGATTTTGACATAACCCGTAGCTGGAAGAAGTGTTATACAACACGACCTGACAAATATGTTTGTCTCAAGCATGGCAGGCAGCTTGATTTCATACCACCAGAAGATAAAAAATCTATGTTTCATGTCAAAACAAGGCTGGTAAAGATCAAGTTATCAGAAGGGAATTATGAATTCCTTTTCACTGATCTACCGCAAGAAGAGTTTGGATCAGAAGAATTAAAACATGTTTATCATTTGAGATGGGAAATTGAAACATCCTTCAGCTTCTTAAAATACAACATGGCATTAAATTCCTTTCACAGCAAGAGAAGGGACTTTATCTGTCAGGAAATATATGCACGCATGATTCTTTTCAATCTTACAATGCTACTGGTTCATAGCGTAGAACTCCCGAAAAAGGACTGCTTGTTGGAATACAAAGTCTCTATTTCTGATGCTGTGATTACTTGCAGGGATTTCCTGCATAACAGAATGTCTAGTGATACAGTGGAACTGTTGTTGATAGGTAACGTCACGCCAATCCGAGAAGGCCGCACATATCCAAGAAAAAAGCATACCAAACGTGTAGTTCCACTAAGTTATAGAGCATAAATTTCTCCAAGAATAAATGGCACGGAAGAAGCAGGAGCAATCCTGCTTTCTTGGCGTGCCATTTGTTTTGCAAACAAGATATGAAGTTTTCTAAAACGGGGTTTTTACGCCATCCGTTATGTATTAAATGCACTTGAATACCTTAACTAAATGACATTGGAACAGTAGGGGTGGCTACTTTCAAGGATGTGTAGAGCTATATGCCCAGATCAACATTTTTACACCATTATATGTTCTGTATCTTTTTGCTGATATCTTTTGGGGAGAAAACATCGAATAAAGATGTATGTCTAAAAAAATTCCGGTACTTTTGGCAGATGTACGGATAAGAATGCTGATAAAGTGCTATCTTATCCGTACAATTTGTCAGTAGATAGTTCATTTTCCGCGTGACATACGGATAAGACAGCATACAACGTGCAATCTTATCCGTACAATCTGTCAGTAGACACTTCATTTCCCGCGTGACGTACGGATAAGACAGCATACAACATGCAATCTTATCCGTAAAAGGAAAGATCATTGAGCAAAAAATGACCATATTGTACGGATAAAAATAAAGAATAGTGCTGAAGTTATCTGTACGATGGGATGAAAAGGAGAAAATCTACAAGCATCACTTTAAATGAGTGGTTTATTTAAATGGTACATGTGCTCCTGTGAAGGAGACTACTGCAATCAGCTTATCAAGATCGTCTGTCACAGTGACTTCGAAGAAGCTGTTTCTTTTGCCGTCTTTTAAGAGTTTGGCTTCTGCAAAAAGCTTGTTTCCTTTTGTTGCAGACATGAAATTTGCCTGACCTACAAGGCTAACTGTTGCGCACTCTTTTCCGTAATTGGATGCTACTGCGAAGGCAAAATCAGCCAGTGTATAGATGGCGCCGCCCATTATGCCGCCGTAGGCATTTTTGTGTTTGGGAGTAAGCTCCATGCTGCATTTTGCATAGTTTTCACCTATCTCATCGATAACGGCACCGGAAAGCTCTGTGGCATACAGATCTTTTGAAAAAACTTCTCTTGCATCTTCAAGTGTTCCCATGTTTAATCTCCAATTAGTATTATTTTGAAAGAGTTTCTTTTATGTAATCCATGGCTTCAAGGTATCCGTTAAGCCCATGGCCATAGATCTGTTTATCGCAGGCAGGAGCAGTTACAGAAACCTTGCGGAATTCTTCTCTGGACTGGATATCTGAAATATGTACTTCAACCTTGATGATCTGCTCGATGCTCTTTAGTGCATCATGGATAGCGTAGCTGTAATGAGTATAAGCTCCTGGGTTTATTACGATTCCCTGGGTGCCATCACTATAGGCTTCCTGTATTTTGTCTATAATTGCGCCTTCATGATTGGACTGGAATATTATGACCTCATCACCGTCTGCTGCAGCTTTTTCTCTTATCATGTTGCAGAGATATGCATAATCCTGATTTCCATATATGGCTTTTTCTCTTATTCCAAGGAAATTGAGATTTGGTCCGTTGATTACAAGAATTTTCATGTTATTGCAGCTCCTATTTCCAAATTTTTCGTATTAAAAAAGATTATAAATAATGTGAAGGCAGAATAAAAGGGAAAATAACAGGTTTTTGTGCCTTTATTCTAAGCAGCGCAAAGCTGAAGCCATCAGAAGTTGTACAGGTCACGAAGATCTCTTTTATCATCATCAAAATATATCGTAGTAAATCCCATTTGAGCTGGTACGACCAAGTTGGAAGCAGTATTATCGATAAACACGCATTCTTCAGCTTTTAGGCTGGATGACTTTAAAGTTTCTTCGAATATCTTTTTTTCAGATTTTCGACTATGAACGTCTGCCGAAATTACGATAATGTCGAAAAAACTCTTTTAGCAAAGTGTTATTAACAATAGTATTTATCCTATCTGCTTTATTATCAGTTATCATTCCAATTAGATAATTGTTATGCTTATCTTTTATATAATCAACTATCTTTTCATCGATAGTAATATTCATAAACGCTTTATCAAGCACTTGATAATCTATATGTTTGCCCACATCCGTGCAAAAATCTTCCCACATATCTCTATGTGTAATATTTCCGTATAACAAGTCATCATTATGCTTGTAGTAAGCCTTCTCAACTGTTTCGTATGGAATGTTTGCCTCTTGGGAAATATAGGAAATAATTGTTGGGGAACCTTGACTCTCAATCGTGATAACTCCATCAAAATCAAAGAATAACCCTTTTATCATTTGCTGATTATTCATATGCAGACTGTTCTTCATATTTTTCCTCATATATTGTCTATTTTTTATGCAAATAATCATACTACAATCCCTTGTGTGACCACAAACTGTTATTGGCTTTCCTATGTGACTTGTTTTGTTCCAACTGCACCCCATTTTCAAAAAATATATTTCCCATATTGACTGTTTTGTCTTAACTGCACCCTCAAAAAAGGGTGCAGTTGGTTGAATTAGGATTGTATAGGAAAAAGATTTGGGAGAAAAAGGGTGTGGTTAAAAAAATAATGGTTGCTCAGGAAAAACAAATTTGAAAATAGGGGTGCGGTTAAAGAAAAATCATCAAACCAGCCAAGCACAGAAGCTAAATAAAGATATATAAATGGCAAAATTCCCCTTGCACCTGCTATTGAATTGGTGTATAAAGAGAAAGGAAAATTTAACAGACGGGAGCTTGTATTACAGGCTGAGAGGAAGGTGCGACCTTCGACCGAGAACCTGATTTGGATAATGCCAACGTAGGGATGCCTGATACATAGGAGAATATTCGCGGAAGCAACCAAACAAGGTTACTTCCGCTTCGTGCGTTTATGGGAAAAACGCAGAGCGGATAGGACCCTTGTGAATATTATGAGCAAAGCCGTCTGAGAAAAGGAGAAAAGGTATGAAAAAAAGTAACTGGTTATTAAGGATGGTGATGCTTGCAATGTTCGTTGCACTCGGGGTGGTAATATCACCGATTTTGAGAATTGAGGGAATGTGCCCAATGGCGCATCTTATCAACATCACCTGTGCTGTATTTATGGGACCTGCCTATGCATTTTTGTGTGCGATCCTGATCGGAGTTATCAGAATGATGATCATGGGCATTCCTCCGCTTGCTCTTACAGGAGCTGTATTTGGTGCAGCGCTTTCCGGTATTTTCTACAAACTTTCTAAAGGAAAGATCATCGCAGCTGTTCTTGGTGAAATCATTGGAACAGGAATCATAGGTGCAATTGTTTCTTACCCTGTAATGACATATATCTGGGGAAAACAGGGACTTACATGGTTCTTCTATGTACCATCATTTATCTGCGGAACGCTGATCGGTGGAAGTATCGCATTCGTACTTCTTAACAGATTGGAGGCAGCAGGCGCTCTTTCAAAGATTCAGAACAGTTTAAAAGACATTGATACAAAAGAGAAGGCGGCATAATGGCTGATTTGATCCATTGTATTACAAATCCAATATCTATGATGCAGTGTGCCAATGCGGTGCTTGCTATTGGCGATAAGCCTATAATGGCTGAGCATCCATTGGAGGTAAAAGAAATAACAAATGATGCATCAGCGCTTCTTTTAAATCTTGGAAATATATCTGATACCAGGATGGAAGCCATGAAAATATCCTTTGAGGCGGCTCTTTTTAAAGAGCTGCCTATTGTGCTTGATGCGGTAGGAGTTGCGTGTTCGGAACTAAGAAGAAATTTTGTGCTGGGATTAATAAATAAAAGAGCAGCCTTAATGCGTGATAAGAGCAGGAAATTTAAAGGATTCTTTTTGATAAAGGGCAACAATTCCGAGATAAAGGCACTTCTTGATGAGCACTACAGGGGACTTGGGGTTGATGCCGATGAAAGCTTAAAAAAAGAGGATTCCATCAAGGCTTCAATAAAGCTTGCAACAAGTTTAAATGCAGTTGTTTTATGCAGCGGTGAGACTGATGTCATAACTGATGGAAAAGAGACATTTCTTTTATTAAACGGAGTTCCGGAAATGGGATCTGTCACAGGTACAGGCTGTATGCTTGGAGCAGTATGTGCAAGCTTTCTGGCCCATGATAAAAGTCTTGATCAAGTTATAAAAGCCTGTGCGTTTTTTGGAATTGCAGGCGAGCTGGCAAGGGAAGAACTATTAAAGAATCAAAAGGACATGTATGAAGGGTGCAGCCCAATAGGCTGTGGAAGTTTTCTTATAAAACTCTTGGATGAACTATCAGTTGTAAACGAGGATATCATCGAAAAACGGATCAAACTCCAGAATATATAACTTACGAGGAAAGCAGGAAAAAGTTAAATGAGCAGAATAGACAGAACGCAAATGAAACTGTATCTGGTTACAGATAGTACTAACCTGGCTGAAGAGATTTTTTTGAAGAAGGTGGAAGATGCTTTAAGAGGCGGAGTGACCATGCTTCAGATAAGGGAAAAAGACAAGAGTACAAGAGACTACATTGAACTTGCGGCAAAGACTCATGAAATAGCTAAAAGATACAATGTGCCATTAATAATAGATGACAGAGTGGACGTTGCCATGGCTGTAGATGCTGAGGGAGTTCATCTTGGACAGAGCGATATGCAGGTGGATAAAGCAAGGAAAATCCTGGGTGAAAAGAAAATAATAGGCGCCACCACAAAGACAGTTCCCCAAGCCCTTGAAGCATATCAAAACGGTGCAGATTATTTGGGAGTTGGAGCTATTTATCCGACGACTACCAAGGTAAAAACGGTTCTCACATCTGTTGAGACTCTGACTGACATCTGCAATAGTGTGCCTATTCCTGCTAATGCCATAGGCGGTCTTAATAAAGATAATATTGATGTTTTGAAAAATGCTCCAATCGCTGGAATATGCGTTGTTTCAGCAATCATGAAGGCAGAAGACTCATACGAGGCGGCAAAAGAGCTGCTTAAGGCATACGAGGAACTAAAAGCATGAAAACAGTACTTACAATAGCAGGAAGTGATTGCTCGGGCGGAGCCGGGATTCAGGCAGATCTTAAGACTATTGAAGCTCATGGCATGTACGGGATGAGCGTTATCACGGCTTTGACTGCGCAGAATACGCTTGGAATCAGCGGAATCATGGTGGTGAAAGCTGAATTTGTAAAAAAACAGCTTGATGCAATATTTGATGACATAAGGCCTGATGCCATAAAAATAGGAATGCTTCCTGACGCTGATGTTATGAAGGCTGTACGGGACGTGCTTGTTGCAAACAAGGCATCAAATATCGTACTTGACCCTGTTCTTGGCTCAACATCAGGGACAGAGCTTTCAAAAAAAGAAGCGAGAGAGTTCCTTAAAAACGAGCTCTTTTGTCTGTGTGATCTCGTAACGCCTAATATTCCGGAGGCTGAGATATTAAGTGGAAGGAAAATAGGCTCAAAGAAAGATATGGAAGAGGTTGCCATGTTTTTGTCAGAAGAATATGACTGCAGCTTTTTGGTAAAAGGCGGACACAGCTCTTTTGACAGTGAGGATGAAGCTTGTGATTGCCTGTATCAAAAAAATCCTATCTTTATAGAAGGTAAGCGGATAGACAATCCCAACACCCATGGCACAGGATGCACGTTATCAAGCGCTATTGCCTGCAATCTGGCTGAAGGCTTATCCATGGAAGAGTCGGTAAAAAGAGCAAAAGAATATATTGAAAAGTGCATATCGGCGAGGCTCGATATCGGTAGAGGACGAGGGCCTCTTTTGCATAATTTGAAGTGAATATTTACAAAATAAAAACTTGAGGAGAAAAGGTATGACAAATTACACAACACAGATGGATGCTGCAAGGAAGGGGATTATAACACCTCAGATGGAGGCTGTTGCAAAAGATGAGTACAGATCAGCAGAAGAAATAAGGGACCTTGTAGCAAGGGGACAGGTGGCAATCTGTGCTAACAAGAACCATAAGTGCCTAAAACCAAAGGGTGTAGGCTCAATGCTTAAAACAAAGATAAACGTAAATCTTGGAGTTTCAAGGGATTGCAAGGATTATGATGTTGAGATGGAAAAAGTGATGGCGGCTGTAAACATGGGCGCTGACGCCATTATGGACTTATCTTCCCACGGAAATACACAGCCCTTTAGAAAAAAGCTTGTCGAAGAGTGCCCTGTAATGCTGGGAACAGTGCCGGTTTATGACAGTGTTATCCACTATCAGAGGGATCTTTCTGAACTTACAGCCAAAGATTTTATCGATGTTATAAGGCTTCATGCTGAGGATGGCGTTGACTTTGTGACACTTCATTGTGGAATAACCAGAAAGACCATCGATCAGATAAAAAAACATAAGAGAAAAATGAATATTGTTTCAAGAGGTGGTTCACTTGTTTTTGCATGGATGAGCATGACGGGAGAGGAAAATCCTTTCTATGAATACTTTGATGAAATCCTTGAAATATGCAGAGAGCATGATGTGACAATTTCACTTGGAGATGCCTGCAGACCGGGATGTCTTGCGGATGCCAGCGATGTATGCCAGATAGAAGAACTGGTAAGACTTGGAGAACTGACAAAGAGAGCCTGGGAAAAAGACGTTCAGGTCATGGTTGAAGGTCCTGGACATGTGCCTATGGATCAGATCGAAGCAAATATGAAGATGCAGCAGACAATCTGTATGGGAGCTCCTTTCTATGTACTTGGACCTCTTGTTACAGATATTGCTCCGGGATATGACCATATTACATCTGCAATAGGTGGTGCTATCGCAGGGGCAGCAGGAGCTGCTTTCCTTTGTTATGTGACACCGGCTGAACATCTTGCGCTTCCGAATGTAGATGATGTAAAGCAGGGTATAATCGCTTCTAAGATTGCGGCGCATGCTGCTGATATAGCCAAAAAAATCCCACATGCCATGGATATCGACAATGAAATGGCTGATGCCAGAAAGAACTTTGACTGGGATAAACAGTGGGAGTGTGCAATCGACCCTGAAACTGCAAAAGCGATAAGAGCTGACAGAGCACCTGAATTTGATGATACCTGCTCTATGTGCGGTAAATTCTGCGCCGTCAGGAGTATGAACAAAGCACTTGCTGGAGAACATATTGACATATTATAATTAGATAGACTATCCCGTAAAAAAATAGTTGAAAAAAACAAGTCTATAGTTTAAACTATACTAGTTGTTTGATGTAAAAATTTATATTGTTACTTTCTTAAACGCAGATAGTGACGTTTTTTAGGAGGATTTTTTATGATTTCTGCAAGTGATTTCAGAAATGGTATGACCATCGAAATCGATGGCAACGTATGTCAGATTATTGAATTCCAGCACGTTAAGCCTGGTAAAGGCGCTGCTTTCGTAAGAACAAAGCTTAAGGATATCATCAATGGCGGTGTTAAAGAGACAACATTCCGTCCTACTGAGAAATTCCCGGCAGCTCGTATCGATAGAAAAGATATGCAGTATCTCTATCAGGATGGCGATATTTACAACTTCATGGATTCAGAGACTTATGAGCAGATCGGACTTACATCTGAGCAGGTTGGCGATTCTCTTAAGTTTGTAAAGGAGAATGAAGTTTGTAAGATCAATTCTTATAATGGAAGTGTATTCGCAGTTGAGCCTCCAATGTTCGTAGAGCTTGCAATCTCTGAGACAGAGCCTGGATTCAAGGGCGATACAGCAACAGGTGCTACAAAGCCTGCAACTGTTGAGACAGGTGCAACTGTTTATGTTCCTCTCTTCGTTAACGAAGGAGATATCATCAAGATTGATACAAGAACAGGTGAGTACCTTTCAAGAGTTTAATCTGTATATAACCGTATCTGATTCATTTAGATCATAATTTTATAGAAACGAATGTAAGACAATAGTTTATTTGGACTATTGTCTTCTTTTTTTACTTTTATCAATAATTCAAAATGGAGAGGATACGAAAATGAATATATTAGAATTTGGAAGAATCATGACAGAGGAAGTTAAAGACGCACTTGGAAATGCTGTGGATGTGGAGTTTAAGGAGATTACCAAGAATAATGGAGTAGTCAATCACGCACTCATAATCAGAAAGCAGACAGAAAACGTAGCTCCTACAATTTATATTGATAATCTCTACGATAAATTTATGGATGGGATGATTACCATGAGCATTGTAAATGAAATTGTTGAAATGTATAACCAGTATGCGCCGGGGAAGAACATAGATGTGTCTTTTTTTACTGATTTTTCGAAGGTGGCAGGTCTTTTGGCGTTTAAGGTTGTTAATTACTACAAGAATGAAGAAATTCTTAGGGACATCCCTCATAAGAAATTTGCAGATCTTGCCATGGTCCCGTTTTGTCTGGTTCAGGATGAAATATTTGGAAGAGGACTTATCACTATAAAGAATGAGCATTTAAGTGAATGGGAGGTCTCTGCTGACGAACTCTGGGAGAATGTATATGAGAATGCACCCAAAATTCTGCCTCTGTCATTTTGTAATATGGACGAGTATGTTCCTGCCTTGAGGGAAATGCAGACTGCTGGAACCCTCCCTGAAATGTTCGTTTTATCAAACAGTTCTAAGATTAACGGAGCAGGAGCATTTTTGTATCCCGGGGCTATGGAGGCAATTTCCAAAGCACTCAAAAGTAATCTGATCATAATCCCTTCATCTGTGCATGAGGTGATAGTTCTTCCTTCGGAGAAAATGGTAGTAGATCCACACTATCTTTATAAAATGGTAAAAGAAGTAAATTGCACTGTTGTGGAGGATGGAGAAGTGCTCAGTGATAATGTTTATTATTATGACAAAAACACAGGTAAAATGGGAATATTACAAGAGGAAATGGCTATTTAAATTGGACTTTAGAGTGCGCATATGATATTATATTCGGGTATGTATGCACCCGTAGTCTAATGGATAAAACGTAGGCCTCCGACGCCTTTGTTGCTGGTTCGAGTCCAGTCGGGTGCATGTTTACTGGTATAGTGGGGACTATTACTTATTCAGAGGTTTTTTATAATGAAAAAGAAAAATGACTTTAATTCATGGAGAAATGAAAAAAAGGATATATTTGCAATTTTGGGTGATAATAAAAAGATTCTTATGCCTGTTATTCTGGTTTTGGCTGTTGCTATTACTGTTGTGATTGCTATCACTGCAAACCGCAGGGCTGCGATGCTTGCTGAGGCTCCGGCAGATTCTGATGCGGCAGCAACTTTTGAGATTCAGGATGTGACAATGGAGGAGAATGCATATCCTGATGTGAATGCTCTTGTTAATACTTATTACACTGCAATGGCTAATGGAGATTCAGAGACTATCAAGTCTATTTACAAGGGACTTGATGAAACAGAGGCGCTTAAGGCTGTTGCGGCTGCAGACTATATAGATGATTTTGAGAACATCGTTGTATATACAAAGCCTGGTCCATTGAACGGAAGTTATGTGGCATACGTTTATAACGAGGTTAAGCTCTATGAGTATGAAAAAGCAATTCCCGGACTTGAAACAATGTACATCTGTACTGATGAGGATGGTAATCTTTATATCAATGGTGATATAGCTGATGCCAATGAGATTGAGTATATAAAGAATGTAAATGTTCAGGCGGACGTCATTGACCTGAACAATAAGGTTGCATCCAGCTACAATGAGATGGTCAACTCTGATGAAGAATTGGCAGAACTTCTGACTAAGATGAGATCAGGAATACAGGTATCAGTTGGAGAAGCACTCGCATCTTCTGAGGCAAGCTCATCAGTTTCAGAATCTGCTGATGCAAGCGATGAAAGTTCAGAAGAAGCCAGCGAAGAGGAGCAGGAGGCAGAACCTGAGACAGTAACAGTTCGTACTATTAAGGCAACTGATGTAATAAATATCAGAAAATCAGATAGTGAGACTGCGGATGTTCTTGGAAAGACAGTCAAGGACGAAGAGTTTAAAGAACTGGAGGCTCTTGCTAACGGGTGGAGCAGAATCGAATATAATGGCGGAGTTGCATATGTAAAGACTGAGTTCTTTGAAGTTGTAAGTGAAGAAACTGTTTCAGCTGATAGTACAGAGCAAGAGACGGAGACTGAGACAGAAACCGAGGCAGAAACAGAGACAAAAACAGAGGCAGAATCCACTTCAAACAAGAGTACATCTACTAAGACTGGTAAGATGACTGTTAAAGATACAGTAAGACTTCGTAAGTCAGAAAGCACAGAATCTGAAATTCTTGCAATGATTTATTCCGGTTCAACTGTCAATGTAATAGAGCAGTATGCTAACGGTTGGGCAAAAGTAGAGTATAATGGAAATACAGGATATATCAAATCTGAATTTTTGGAGTAATTAGACCAGAATAAGGAGGCGCACTGTATGTTTGGACGAACAAGAGTTGCTATAATGGGGACCGGCAAAATTGCAGGTATAATGGCCAAAACCATTAAGAATACTAAGGGAGTTACCTGTTATGCTGTGGGTTCCAGAACTGAAGAGAAGGCTAAAGCATTTGCAGCCCAATATGGAATAAAGAGATATTATGGATCTTATGAAAGCCTTGTAGCTGATCCCAAAGTTGACCTTGTTTATGTTGCAACTCCGCATTCTGAGCATTTTGAGAATGTGAAGCTGGCTCTTTTAAATGGCAAGCACGTTTTATGTGAAAAGGCTTTTATGCTGAATGAACAGCAGGCAAAAACGATATTTGATCTGGCTGAGGAGAAAAATCTCCTTGTAGTAGAAGCTATGTGGGTTAGATTTATGCCTATGAGAAACAGGCTCATGGAGATTCTTTCAAGCGGAGTTATTGGCGAACCTACTATGCTTACAGCAAATCTCGGATACAACATTGCGTACAAAGAGAGAATTGCCAAACCTGAACTTGGAGGTGGTGTTCTCCTTGACCTTGGAGTATATGTTCTTAATTTTGCATCAATGGTATTTGGAAATGATGTGACTGATATTGTTTCCATGTGTTCTTTTAACAATTTTGGAATGGATCTTCATGATAGCATTACACTTAGGTACAGAGATGGCAAAATGGCAGTACTTAATGCGTCCGGGCTTTCGTTGAGCGACAGAAATGGTGTTATCTATGGAACCAAGGGATATATAGTTGTAGATAATATAAATAATTTTGAGGGAATCACTGTTTATGACTCTGACCATAAAAAGACTGCTTATTACAAACGTCCTAAGCAGAAAACAGGTTATGAGTACGAGGTTGAGGCATGCGTTAGAGCGCTTAATGAAAAGTGGCTGGAATGTCCTGAAATGCCTCATTCTGAAAGTCTTAAGATCCTTAATATGATGGATTTTATAAGAAAGACTAACGGAATAGTATTTCCTATCGAGAGGGAAACAGAGATTCCGGCGATAGATGTAATAGAAACTACAGAAGATATACAAGAAACGGCTATTACTTCTGAAGAGGTCGAGGGAACTTCTGATGAAAGACAAGGTGAGAATGTGGGGGCTATAGAAGAGTAAGTCGAGGAGTTTATGCAAAAGAAGTATTTAGTTGGGATTTTGCTCATAGTGATAATAGCTGGAAATATTCCATTTGTCAGTTATGCTGATGAATATGATGATACTATTGCTGTGATGCAGCAGCAGGAAGCACAAACTCAGGCGGAAATCTCTGATCTTGAAAAGCAGACAAAGGAAACTCAGGATGCTATCAGTGCCCTTCAGGGACAGAAAGCCCAGACTCAGAGTAACGTATCCAATCTGGAAACTCAAAGCAGTGCATTGCAGAGTACAATTAATGGATATTCCAATAAACTTGATTCGCTCAACCAAGAGATTTCCGAAGCAGAAGCGGCAATGGCTGAAGTGTCTTCAGAAATCGTTAAGCTGAATTCTGAACTTCAGCAGGCAAAAGCTGAGGAACAGGATAGATATAATCTTTTAAAGAAACGGCTTAAGTCAACTTATGAAAATGGTTCAGGTTCCGGACTTCTGCAAATTCTTTTGGAATCAGGTTCAATCCAGGAATTTTTAACAAAATTTGAATATTTGAATGCCATTATTGAATATGACCAGCGAAAGATTGGCGAATATCAGGCATTACAGGCTGATATTGAGAACAAAAAGGCTGTCGTAGAAGAGAAAGAGGCAGAACTTGATCAATATCAGATACAGCTTGATGACAGGCATGATGAATTGGCTGATCTTACTGACACAGTAAGAGGACAGCTTAGCAGTACCAAAAATTCACTTTCTTCTGAAAAAAATAAACTTGCTGACTATGATAAACAGCTAACTGAACTTGATGCCAAGATGAAAGCCCTGGAAGCAAAAACGGCTGCAGCGCAGGCTGCTCTTGCTAAACAGATAGCAGAGAGACTTGCAATGACCAAGGAAGATACTTCAGGTTCTTATTCTGCAAGTGCAGACGAACTTACATGGCTTGCAGCGACGATACAGGCTGAGGCTGATGGAGAATCATATACAGGTAAGCTTGCAGTAGGGTCGGTTATCATGAACAGAGTTAAGAGTTCTGCTTTCCCAAGTACAGTTGTGGGTGTAATAACGCAGAACATGCAGTTTGCTTCATACCGTTCAGGAAAAGTTGAGCTTATCATATCAAATGGCCCCAATTCCACATGTATACGTGCGGCTCAGGAGGTTTTGGATGGAGCCCGCGTAGGAGACTATCTCTTTTTCATGACAAGATATTGGGCGGATTATTATGGAATTGCCGAATATGAGATGATTGGTAATCATGCATTCTTCTACCGCTGGATCGTAAAAGAGAAAGAAGAGGAAGAAGTACAGGAAGTCGAGGAAACGACTGAAAGCTCCGAAAACAACGAAAGTGAATCATCTTCAGAATCTGAAAATGAGGAGAATTCTGAAGAAACAGAAGAGTTAGAGGAAAATTCTGAAGATAATTCAGAGGAGTCTGAAGAACATTCTGAAGAAAACCAAGAAGAGAACTCTGATGAATAATTGAAAATAAATTGGATTTTACTATTGCACTTTAAATTACTAAAATGTATAATCGTATACATGCAGTGATGTCTGCGCAATGGGGCGTAGAGACCTTTGGTTTCTTACGCCCCTTTTTATTACATTGTTTTTATGTGCTAATGCACAGGAAGGAGAATGAAATGTCATACGTTGATGAGATCTACGATTACGTCGTAGAAAAGAACCCAGCTCAGCCAGAATTCCATCAGGCAGTCAAGGAGGTACTTGAGTCACTCCGTGTTGTTATTGAAGCTAACGAAGAAGAATACCGTAAGGATGCTCTTTTGGAGAGACTTGTTACTCCTGAAAGACAGATTCTTTTCAGAGTACCATGGGTTGATGATAAAGGACAGGTTCAGGTAAACAACGGTTTCCGTGTTCAGTTCAATTCAGCAATTGGACCTTACAAGGGAGGACTTCGTTTTCATCCTTCAGTAAATCTTGGAATTATCAAGTTCCTTGGATTTGAGCAGATTTTCAAAAACTCTCTTACAGGCCTTCCTATCGGTGGTGGTAAGGGTGGTTCTGACTTTGATCCTAAGGGCAAGTCAGACAGAGAAGTTATGGCATTCTGTCAGAGCTTCATGACAGAACTTTTCAGACATATTGGTGCTGATACTGACGTTCCTGCAGGAGATATCGGTGTAGGCGGACGTGAGATAGGTTATCTCTATGGACAGTATAAGAGAATCAGAGACGTATATGAAGGAGTTCTTACAGGTAAAGGACTTACATATGGTGGATCTCTTGCTCGTACACAGGCTACAGGATATGGTCTTGTATATATCACAGAGGAACTTTTAAAGGATCATGGCCAGGATATTGCAGGTAAGACAGTTGTTGTATCCGGAGCAGGAAACGTAGCTATTTACGCTATCGAGAAAGCTCAGCAGCTTGGTGCTAAGGTTGTTACATGTTCTGATTCTACAGGTTGGATCTATGATCCTGAAGGAATCGATGTTGCACTTCTTAAGGAAGTAAAAGAGGTTAAGAGAGCACGTCTTTCAGAATATGCTGCTGCAAGAAAGTCAGCAGAGTATCATGAGAAAAAGAACGGTGAGCACGGCGTTTGGAACGTTAAATGTGATGTAGCTCTTCCATGCGCAACACAGAACGAGCTTGATCTTGATGATGCAAAGGCTCTTGTAGCAAATGGAGTAGTAGCTGTATGTGAGGGTGCTAACATGCCTTCAACAATTGAAGCTACAAAGTACCTTCAGGACAATGGAGTACTCTTCATCTGTGGTAAGGCTTCTAATGCAGGTGGTGTTGCAACATCAGCTCTTGAGATGAGCCAGAACAGCGAGAGACTTTCATGGACATTCGAAGAGGTTGACAACAAGCTTCAGGGCATTATGGTTAACATCTATAAGAGTATTTCCGAAGCAGCAAAGAAATATGGCAAGGAAGGCGACTATGTTGCAGGCGCAAATATTGCCGGATTCCTTAAGGTCGCTGAGGCTATGAAGGCTCAGGGAATTGTTTGATAATTACAGGTGAATAAAAGATTCATTATTATGATCGAAGACTGTTTTTGTTTTTCGAGGACACAGTTATTTCATACTTTTTTGTGTAAAATGACATTGCAAAGCTTATGAAAAACAGATAATATAAATCACGCTACTGTTGTTGGTCTTTTGTATGGAGGCGACGATATGGGTGAATGGAAACAGGTCTTTGACCGAGTGATGGATCAATTATATAACCATCCTGAAGAGATGCGTGCGAGACTTCTTAACAAGTACGATGATCATAAACATAAATCCGAGGATCATCCACAAACAGCTATTGAGATGCTTCGCGGCATGCGTTGATTATGTAGTAAATTAAAATGAGCTTTTACTTATGTTTCAAATGATATGAAACAAGTAAAAGCTCTTTTTTTATCATAGGAAATTGCTTCCTATGATAAAAAATCGCTCCGCTAAGGAAGCGCACTCGCGCGATTGGAAGATGTTGCATAAATGCAACCGCGCTCGGCGCGAGCATGTTGCAAGCAACATGCTTTTTTATTGCAGTTTGCTCTTATTTATTCATGAATGTTCTAACGTTGATTCCGTTTACTTCAATATGATCATCTACTGCGATCACAAGGCACTGCCTTCCGTCGACAATTTTCGACTCTACAAGATCAGTGCGATCAGGCTTAACCTTGATCACTACGTCAGGAGTTTCAATGTCGAATTTCTTCGTGTTTGCTATGTTGCTTGCAAGAAGAGGAAAGTCCTCATCGCCTGCACATTTAGTGTAGTTCTCCTCAAAATATCCAAGACGTTCTTCGGATACACCGCTGTCCTGCAGTAGTTGTTTGACGTCCTTTTTGGAGAGCTCGAGCGGTTCAGGGTCTTCAGCGTGATCTTCAATCATATCGTTTAGGTTGTCATGGATGTTCTTCATGATGTCATAGTCAGCATCCTCACCTATGGTGTTCTGGACAACCGCATCAAAGATGCCCTTCTGCTCGGGAGCGGATATTGGAGCTCTTCCGCCGAACATAGCTTCTACAAATTCAGGCTGAAGGTCATCAGGCTTTTTTGTGAAGTAAAGCATATTGTGGATATCCATATCTCTTTCGATGAAAGCCGGGAAAAGAAAACCCTTTGTGGGGCCTTCCACTATCCAGTCGCGATATCTGTCTTCAATAACATTTTTTGATTCGTTGTAGCCAAGACCTGCCTTTGAAAGCTTTACAGGGCAAATGCTACAAAGAATGTAATCATATATCTTGTCTGAAGCATCTTCCATTTCAATTCCATCGTTTGTAACACCCGGAATATCATATACTGCATGAACTATGATGATGTAGTAGTTTTCTCCGTTGATGTAATTGGCGATGATCTTGTCGTAGAATTCCTCCAAAAGTTCATCATCTTCAAGTCTTGAATTGCGGAGTGTCAAAAGAAAGTCCTGAGTCCCTCCCGGCTGTTCCTGGTCAAGAGGAAACTCAAGACTGATCAGATTCTTGCCAAATGATCCTGCAAGTGTGTGCTGGAAAATATCCAGATATTTAAACATTTCGTCCTCTGGGATCTGTCCAAAGGCTTTTCTAAAAGTGAGTCGCTTGTTTTTTTCATGATCAACATAGCATCCGCAGATGTGATCGATAGTGCACCTGTCTGGGGTGAACTGCTTCTTGATTTCTAGTGTTTCTGCCTTATTCATTATAAATACTATTTTCCTTTGTTCATAAATTTTTGGCACATATCTTCAGCAAACTGTACCGGATATAATTGTACCATAACGGAATCGATAAGGTCACCTATCGTCATCCTAAATGCTATTTTAACAAATTTATCATAGGTGGTATCAAACATTTTTTCAAAAACTTTTATGCTTTCTACGTCAATCTGGTTGACGATAGGAGTGCTTATATCAGTTGCAATTCCCAGCATGGAGGACAGGCTCGTGGCACTTGTGCCCATCATCTGATTCATTGCTTCCGATGCTGCTGACAAATGAAGTTCTGTGATCTCGCTATCGGTATTTGTTCCATCTCCGCCCATCATAAGGTCAGTCATGACTTTGACATCGTGTTCTTTTAAAACGAGTACATTATTTCCCTGCAAACCTTTTACATAATGGATTTGCACAAAAATACAGGTTTTTTCATAATCATCAAGGGCTTCGCTTCTCTTAATGACTTTAACATTAGGGGTAGTGATATCTACCTTTCTGTTTACCATCATGCTGAGAGTTGTTGCGGAATTTCCCATACTTATATTGGCAATCTCACCTAGGATATCAACCTGTTCATTTGTTAAAATCATTCCTTCCAAGACAATTACCTCCATGATTTAATATAAACCCTAACAATATTTTAGTTTATTAAAAGCGTTTTTGTAAAGAAAGATTTACGGTATAACCTTGATATTTATTCTTTTTTAAGAATATATTTATGAGCTTTCATATATAATATAAGAAGTGGAAGTAGATGCTCATTTTTGGTCACAAAAATTACACATATTGAGCGTTTGTGCTTGTTTTGTGAGTATTTAACAAGTATATCAGTGATTAATTGTGATTAATATTGATTGATTATGATTGAGTATGATGTTATCATTTATTCAATAAAATCTAAAAGAGGGCAATATGCTTACACAAGAGCGTCGTGATCTTATAGTTTCATATGTCAATGATAACAATGCGGTTACGGTGGCAGAACTCATGGAGAAATTTGATGCGTCTGCTGCTACGATTCGTCGTGATCTCTCTGTTCTTCATGACGAAAAAAAGATACTCAAGGTGTTTGGCGGTGCTACATCTGTTATGTCAGGAGATGTGACAACTTTTGAACCGTCAGTATCAGCAAAAGCTTCGCTTAACAAGGAAGAGAAAGATGCAATCAGTAAATATGCTGCTTCCCTGATTTATGATGAGGATTTTGTCTATATTGATTCTGGTACGACAACTCTTGAGATGATTAAGTATATTGAGAACAATAAGGCCAAATACATAACAAACGGAATAGTGCATGCCAAAAAGCTTTTGGAAAAGGGACTTAACACCATGATTATTGGTGGAAGGTGTAAGGCTTCAACAGAGGCTATTATAGGACCGGATTGTATCGAAGGCATTAGTAAATATCACTTTACCAAAGCTTTTATGGGAACCAATGGTATTTCAATACCTGCCGGTTTTACAACCCCGGATGTGGATGAAGCTCTGGTAAAACAGGAAGCGGTCAAGCATGCGTATATCTCTTATGTTTTGGCGGACCATACCAAGTTTGGTCAGGTAAGTTCGGTTACTTTTGCAGACATAACAAGTTGCTGCATTATAACGGATAAAGAGCCCAGTAAGAATTATAGTAGTAAGACAATCGTGAAGATTGTTTGAAGTAAGGAGGAAACACATGATCTATACGGTAACTTTTAATCCGGCAATTGATTATGTTGTCAGAATGAGCGATTCCCTTTTGCCGGGAATGACAAACCGCTCTGATTCTGAGGAATGTTACTTTGGTGGAAAAGGAATCAATGTATCCACTATTCTTAAAAACTTAGGAATAGACAATACTGCTCTTGGATTTGTGGCAGGTTTCACCGGAGAGGCGATTGAAAAAAGTGTTATTGAGAGAGGAATAAAGGCTGACTTTATTAAGCTCAGTGATGGAATCTCCAGAATTAATGTAAAAATAAAAGGTCAGGCTGAGACAGAGATAAATGCTCAGGGACCTAAGATTCCTGCTGATGCTTTGGATAAGCTGTTTGCACAGATAAAAGAGCTTAAGGATGGTGACATTCTTATACTTGCAGGTAGTATTCCAAATTCTCTTCCAAGCGACGTTTATGAGAAAATTATTTCTTTTGTCTGCGATAAAAAGATAGAAGTTGTAGTGGATGCTACTAAGGATCTTTTAAAGAATGTTCTTAAATATCATCCATTTTTGATAAAACCAAACAACCATGAACTTGGTGAGATGTTTGGAACGGTCCTTAAGACCGATGATGAAATCGAGGAACATGCCAGAAAACTTCAGGAAATGGGCGCCAGAAATGTTCTTATATCAATGGCTGGTGACGGATCAATGCTCATTACTGAGACCGGTGAAAAATACCGTGTAGGCGTTCCAAAGGGGAAGGTTAGAAATTCGGTAGGTGCAGGCGATTCAATGGTCGCAGGTTTCATAGCCGGATATCTAAATAAAGGGAGCTATGAAGAGGCTCTCAAAATGGGTACTGCTGCTGGAAGTGCAACTGCTTTTTCAGATGATCTGGCAACAGGACAGGCAATACACGAACTATATATTAGCCTATAAGGCATACAAGGAGGGACTATGAAAATCACAGATTTACTGAAAAGAGAGGGTATACTCTTGAATTCCCCTGCGAAAGACAGGGATAGCGCAATCGATGCACTTATCGAGCTTCATTCAAAAGTTGGCAACTTAAATGATGCCGCTAAGTTTAAAGAAGCAATCCTTGCAAGAGAAGAGAAGGGATCAACAGCTATCGGGATGGGTATCGCTGTTCCTCATGGAAAGTCCGCTGCAGTAAAGACTGCAGGTCTTACTGCAATTACAATCCCTGCAGGAATCGATTACAAGTCACTTGACGGGAATCCAAGTAATCTTTTCTTCATGATCGCTGCACCTGATACAGCAGCTGACACACATTTGGAAGTTCTCTCAAAGCTTATGACTCTTCTTATGGATCAGTCATTTTCCAAGAAGCTTGTTGAAGCTAAGACAGCTGATGAGTTCCTTAAGATTATCGATGATAAGGAAGCTGAAAAGGATAAAGAGGCAAGTGCCAAGGCAGCAGCTGCAGCACCTGCATCAAAACCATCAGTTAAGAAGCTTGTTGGTGTAACAGCATGTCCTACAGGTATTGCTCATACATTTATGGCTGCTGAAGCTCTGGAGCTTAAGGCAAAAGAGCTTGGAATAAATATCAAGGTTGAAAAAGATGGTTCAGCCGGAGCAAAAGACGTACTTACTGCAAAAGAGATTGAAGAGGCAGATGCAGTTATCGTTGCATGTGATAAAAACATCGATATGGGCAGATTCAATGGAAAGCCTGTTGTCATAACATCAACAAAAGAAGCTATCCATAATCCTGAGGGCCTTATTAAGAAGGCAACTGACGGTAATGTTTCAATCTACCATCATTCAGGAAAGATAACAGCAGCTTCTGACGATTCAAATGAATCAGTAGGACGTCAGGCTTATAAGCACCTTATGAATGGTGTATCACACATGCTTCCATTCGTTATTGGTGGTGGTATCCTTATCGCTATCGCATTCCTTTTGGATGATTTCTCAATTGATCCAAGTAACTTTGGTAGCAACACTCCTGTTGCCGCATGGTTTAAGTCAATTGGTGGTACGGCATTTGGATTTATGCTTCCAATTCTTGCCGGATTTATTGCACAGAGTATTGCAGACCGTCCAGGTCTTGCAGTTGGTTTTGTAGGTGGCGCACTTGCAAGCACAGGTGCAACTTTCGTTTCACCTGGCGGAGATGTTCCTTCAGCTTTCCTTGGTGCTTTGGTTGCTGGTTTTGCAGCTGGTTACCTTGTTCGTTTCATGGAAAAGATTTGTGAGAAACTTCCACAGGCACTTGAAGGTATCAAACCTGTACTTATCTATCCTCTTTGCGGTATCTTTATCATCGGACTTGTTATGTGTGCGATAAACCCTATCGTTGGTGCTCTTAATGCATGGATAACAGCTCTTCTTGAAGGAATGGGAACAGGTTCTATGATAGTTCTCGGTATCCTTCTTGGAGCAATGATGGCAACAGATATGGGTGGCCCTCTTAATAAGGCTGCTTACGCATTTGGACTTGCAAGTCTTGCTAACCAGAATGAGACTGGTCATATGATCATGGCTGCAATCATGGTTGGTGGTATGGTTCCTCCAATCGCAATTGCTCTTGCAACTATCTTCTTTAAGAATAAGTTTACTCCGGCAGAGAGAAAGTCTGGTCCTGTTAACTTTATCATGGGACTTTGCTTCATCACAGAGGGTGCTATTCCATTTGCAGCAGCTGACCCGATCAGAGTAATCCCATCTCTTATGGTTGGTTCAGGTATTGCCGGAGCTCTTTCAATGGCATTTAAGTGTACACTTAGAGCACCTCACGGCGGAATCTTCGTATTCCCTGTAGTTGGTAACGTAGCAATGTATCTTGTAGCACTTTTGATTGGATCTGTTGCAGGATGCTTTATGCTTGGTCTTCTTAAAAAGAATGTTGAAGACTGATATAACACAAATAGATAATGTACAGCCATTTTTTAATGGCTGTACATTAGGTTTTCATTTAAGAAAGGATTAAAAAATGGTATCACAGGTAGTAAAAGTAACAAATGAACAGGGAATGCACATGCGTCCGGCAAGTCTTTTTTGTCAGACAGTAACTCCTTTTAGTAGCGATGTTAAGGTTGTTTTCAACGGAACAGCTTATGACGCTAAGAGTGTTATGATGCTTATGAGCGCTTGCATCAAGTGCGGTGCTGAGATCGAGATCCAGTGCGACGGTCCTGATGAAGCAGAAGCTTTAAAGAAGGCTGTAGAACTTGTTGAGAGTGGATTAGGAGACTGACGTTCTGGCGAGGATTGGAGATCCGAGAGCAGAACTTCATTAGGAGGTATGAATGTTTAAAGGAATCGCCGCATCACGCGGAATAGGAATCGGAAGTGTCTGCGTTATTGTTGAGCACGATCTTAAATTTGAAGCGAAAAAAATTGAAGATATACAAGCTGAAAAAGAACGTTTTAATAAAGCTGTAGAGGAATTCATAACCGAAACAACTGCTCAGGCTGAAGACATCAGGAAGAAGATTGGTCCAAAAGAAGCTGAAATCCTCGAGGGCCATATAGTTATGATTTCCGATCCTTCCATGGCCGGAGAGATGACCAAAATGATCGATTCGGGTCAGTGTGCCGAGTCTGCTGTAGAGGCAGTTTGTGACATGTTCATTGGCATGTTCTCAAAGATGGACGATGATATGATGCGTCAGAGAGCTTCAGACATCAGTGATGTTAAGATCTCTATGCTCAAAATTCTCCTTGGTATAAAGGATATAGATATTAGTAAGGTTGCTCCGGGAACAGTTCTTGTGGCTAAAGATCTTACTCCATCAATGACATCTCAGATCAACAAGGAAAACGTTGTTGGTATTCTTACTGAGGTTGGTGGTAAGACGTCTCATTCAGCTATTTTGGCAAGAGCGCTGGAAATACCGGCAGTGCTTTCTGTGCCTGATATTACAAAGCTTGTTAAGGATAAAGACACTGCCATTGTGGATGGAACTGAGGGCAATGTATATATTAACCCAGAGGGAGATGTGCTTTCACAGTACATTTTAAAGAGAGAAGAGTTCATCAAAAAACAGTCTGAACTCAAGGGATTCCTTGGAAAAGAAACTAAGACTCTTGATGGCGACACTGTTGAACTTTTCTGTAACATTGGTACTCCAAAGGATGCTAAAAAGGCCATTGAATGTGACGGTGAAGGAATAGGTCTTTTCCGTTCAGAGTTCTTGTTTATGGATAACAATCACATGCCTACTGAAGATGAGCAGTTTGCTGCTTATAAGGAGGCAACTGAGATTATGGGTGGAAAGCCTGTGATCATCAGAACTCTGGACATCGGTGGAGATAAAGATATACCTTATCTCAATATGAAGAAAGAAGAAAATCCATTTCTTGGATACAGGGCTGTCAGATATTGTCTTGGCAATAAAGACAGTTATATGATACAGCTCCGTGCAATAGTCAGAGCAAGTGCATTTGGTAAAGTTAAGATCATGATCCCGCTTGTAACTTGCGTTGATGAACTTAGAGCGGTAAAAGAGCTGGTAGAGGAGATCAAAAAGGATTTCGATGAGCAGGGAATTGCCTATGACAAGGATATTGAAGTGGGTTGCATGATCGAAACTCCTGCTGCATCACTTATAGCTGATATTCTTGCAAAGGAAGCAGATTTCTTCTCAATCGGAACTAATGACCTTACTCAGTACACAATGAGTGTTGATAGAGGAAATGCTGATGTTGCATATCTTTATTCAACCTTCCAGCCATCTGTGCTTCGTTCAATAAAGAACATCATAGAATGTGGAAGAAAGGCAGGAATTCCTGTAGGAATGTGTGGTGAGGCTGCAGCTGATCCTATGCTGATTCCTCTTCTTATATCATTTGGACTTACAGAATTCAGCGTTAATCCTGTTCTTGTTCTTACTGCAAGATGTGTTATCTCTAAGTGGAGCAAGGAAGAGGCCGATAAGCTGGCTGAGAAAGTCATGGCCCTTGATAACGAGAAAGAAATCGTAGCTCTTTTGAAAGAGTCTGCAAAAGAATGATGGTATTAGATTATTTATATAATTAGATAGCATAAACATATGGTAAAATGAAACTGCCGGGATACAGAGCGTATTCTGGCAGTTTTTAGTTGCGTTGGGAAAATGGGGAGGACTTAATGCTTAAAAAGATAGGGAAAACTATACTGATACTTCTGGCAATACTGGGGATCTTGTTTATTGTTATCATGCTAATACCTACGGATGATGAAAGTCCTGAGACGGTACAGACAAGTGATGCTGTAACAGAGCAGTCACAGGAAAACAGTGCCTTAAATCCGTATGCTGATATTGATGTGGTATCTGTGGATACTGACGCAAAATCAGCCACAATAATGATCTACATGAATGGATCAGACCTTGAGTCAGAGGCGGGGGAGGCATGTGAAGATATAGAGGAGATGCTTACCTCTGCCATAGGGAATAATGTAAATGTCATTATTCAGACCATGGGGACAAAAAAGTGGCATGGCTTTGGGATATCTTCACAAACGGCACAGACATACAAAGTAGATAACGGAAATCTTGTTTTGGTGAGAGATAATCTGGGACAGCTTGACTGCACAGCAAAAGATACGTTATCGGAATTTGTGGGCTTTTGTAAAACAAAGTATCCTGCTGACAGATATCTTTTTGTATTTTGGAATCATGGCGGCGGCCCGGTTTATGGATTTGGCTATGATGAGTGGCAGGATGAAGACGAAAGTCTGACTATTGATGAGATGGCGAAGGCCTTTGCTGAAAACAGTGACATTCAATTTGACATGATCGGAATGGACTGCTGTATTATGGCCAGCATGGAAACCTGTTACGCCCTTTCGCCTTATTGCAAATATGCTCTCCTTTCAGAGGATTTTGAATCAGGACTTGGTTGGAACTACAACAGGTGGATGAAGTCTTTTGAAGAAAATCCGGGAATGGCAACACCTCTTTTGGGAAAATATATTATTGATGACATAATAACAGACAACGAAAATGAAGATGGCGGTGATTCAGCCTGTCTTGCTCTTTTTAACGTATCAGTTGCCACAGATTTATTCAATGCCTGGAAAAATTATGCATATAAAAATGAATATAAGCTTCTTGACAAGAATTACAGTAGAAACCATAAGGCTAAAGGAAGAGCGATTGAGGAATGGGATTTTTGGGGATCTGATGGTAGCGATGTAACTCTTTCAGATTATTACATAAGCGACATACTGGCCCTTATGGAAAGTGTGGATAACAACAGTGATGAGGCCAAAAAGCTTATGTCTGTACTTAAGGCTTCTGTGGCATATTACGGGCACACATCAGACAAAAATGAGCTTACAGGCCTCTCGGTTTCGCTGCCCTATGGAGACTCTGACTTTTATGACAAGTTGAAAGATGTCTTTAAAGGCATATCTTTAGACAATGAGTATATCGAATGGCTGGGATCATTTGTTTCAAGCGACGGATATGATGACTACTACGATTATGGTGGTTTTGAGGATGATTGGAGCGGCTGGGGATCCTACGAAAGCGATTATGGTTTTAACTACAGCAGCGGTGGCTCGGGGCAGTATTTCTTTGATGGCGATGATTATGAAAATGACTGGGTATATGATCACGAAGAAAAGATCTGGTACATGTATGAAGATGATGTCCTCTATCTATATGATGACGAGACCAATACTCTGTTCTATTACGATGAATATGAGGACAGATACTACTACTACGATGAAGATCAGGATGACTGGTTTGAAGTAGAGGAATAATTAAATATGAAAGTTTTATGAAGTTGTGCAGTGACTTCTTGACAACATGTAGCTAGCTACGTATTATATAACATGTAGCTAACTACATGTTTTCTTTTTATGGAAAAGACATTCTTTTCAACGAAAAATATCGAAAAGAGAGGGACAAATGAGTTGCACAGACGGACAAAATGAGTTTTTTAGAGACCGTGAACATGAGCCCATAGGCTTTAAGTTCAAACTTATCCATGAGGGCTTTGTTGCAATGTTCAATAGAGAGCTTAAGGAAGATGATATAACTTTTTCTCAGGTTATGGTGATCTCGTACCTTGATGAGCACAAAGATAAAAAAGTGACTCAAAAGGATATCTCTGAAGCTCTTCATATCAAGCATCCGACTACGATAGGTCTTTTGAAGAGGCTGGAAGAAAAGGGCATGATCAAAAACGTGACAGATCCTGACAATCGCAGGTGCCGAAATGTTACTCTGTCAGAAAAGGGACTGGAGTTTGTTGATAAACGAAGGGAGCGAAGAAAAAACACTGACTATTATCTGGTTAATGGAATGACAGAAGAAGAGATTGAATCCTTAAGAAAGCTTTTGGACAAAGTCATAGATAATATGGGTTCGATAAATATCAGATGTTAATTATAGGGTTTTACCCTAATTATTTTATAAAGGGAGAAATATATGGTTAAGACATTACTAAAAGAAATAAAGGAATTTAAATTTCCTTCCATAATGACTCCAATCTGTATGATTGGAGAAGTTATCTGTGAAATGGTAATTCCAATCCTGATGGCCAGAATCGTCGATCTGGGTATATATGGCGGCGACATGGCTCTGATCTTTAGAACAGGCGGCATGATGATCGTGATCGCAATTCTTGGACTTCTTGCCGGCCTTGGTGGAGCTTATTTTGGAGCTAAGGCATCAGCTGGTTTTGCCAGAAATTTGAGAAAGGCTATGTTCGATAATATCCAGACATTTTCGTTCTCGAATATAGATAAGTTCTCAACTTCAGGTCTTGTAACAAGACTTACAACCGATGTAACAAACATCCAGAATGCCTATATGATGACACTCAGAATGGCTATGAGAGCACCTTCATCTCTTATTATTGCCATGATCGCAGCATTTACCATAAATGCAGAGCTTGCTTCTATTTATCTGGTTGCTGTGGCAGTTCTTTCAGTTATCATGGTATTTATAATGAACAGGGCAACTAAATATTTCAAAGAAGTATTTGAAAAGTATGATGCTCTAAATGAGAGTGTTCAGGAAAATGTATCAGCAATCAGAGTAGTAAAGGCTTATGTAAGAGAAGATTACGAGAACAATAAATTTAAAAAAGCTGCTCTTAATATTTACAACATGTTTGTAAAAGCTGAATCCAACGTTGTTTTCATGAGCCCTATCATGACAGGTACAGTGTATATCTGCATTCTCCTTATCAGCTGGCTTGGTGCGCATATGATAGTTGGTGGAAGCCTCACAACAGGTAATCTGATGAGTCTTTTGACCTACTGTATGACAATCCTCATGAACCTCATGATGCTTGCTATGATCTTTGTTATGCTCACAATGGCTTCAGCAAGCGGTAAGCGAATCGCAGAAGTTATCGAAGAGAAAACAAATATCACAAATAATGACAAGGCCATTAAAGAGGTTCCGGACGGAAGTATTTCTTTTGACCATGTAAGCTTTGCATACAACCAGACTTCAGAAGAACCGGTGTTAAAAGACATAAATCTTGAGATAAATCCCGGCGAGACAATAGGTATCATCGGAGGAACAGGTTCTGCGAAATCTTCTTTGGTAAATCTGATAAGCAGACTCTATGATGTCACAGGCGGTTCAGTTAAGGTCGGCGGCATCGATGTAAGAGATTATGACCTTGAGACTTTGAGAGATCAGGTTTCTGTAGTACTTCAAAAGAATGTGCTGTTCTCCGGAACAATTCTTGATAACCTCAGATGGGGCAATAAGGATGCATCTTTGGAAGAATGCAAGAGAGCCTGCAGAATGGCCTGCGCTGACGAATTCATAGAGAAGATGCCTCAGGGCTATAACACAGAGATCGAGCAGGGCGGAACCAATGTTTCCGGTGGACAGAGACAGAGACTTTGTATCGCAAGAGCTCTTTTAAAGAAGCCTAAGATCCTTATCCTTGATGATTCAACAAGTGCTGTTGATACAGCTACAGATGCCAAAATCAGGAAGGCTTTTGCAGAGGAAATACCTGGAACCACAAAGCTTATCATTGCTCAGCGTATAAGCTCAGTTCAGGGATGCGACAGAATAATCGTCATGGACGATGGTAAGGTGAATGGATTTGGATCACATGATGAACTTCTTAAATCCAATGATATTTATAGGGAAGTATATGAGTCACAGACCGGAGCATCGGGAGATGCGGACTTTGATCAGGCTGGCTAAGAGAACCGGCTGTGTTTTTTAAGCTTGTTCGAATGTGTTATGCCGGAGATGTTCAGATGGAGGCATAACTTCCACATTGTTTATAACTTTTTATTTATAGATGGAGGCTAAATAATGGCAGAAACAAAACAGATAAAAACAGGTCCCGGCGGTGGGAACAGACGAGGAATGCCAAGACCAAAGGTACAAAACCCCGGTGCTTTATTTAAGAGAATTATGGGATATGTGTTTAAATACTATCCTTTACATATGATAACTGTGCTTGTTTGCATACTGTTAACAGTATTTTCAAGTGTACAGGGAACTCTTTTTACAAAGACTCTTATTGATTCCTATATTCAGCCTATGCTCGATAGCGGAAACAGTGATTATGGCCCGCTTCTTGCTGCGATGGGAAGAGTTGCGATATTCTATGGATTAGGTGTGATCGCAGCTTTCGTTCAGGCAAAGGTCATGATCTACATAAACCAGGGAACACTAAGAAAACTTCGTGAAGAGCTTTTTGTCCACATGGAGAGTCTTCCTATAAAGTATTTTGATACAAATGCCCATGGCGATATCATGTCAATCTACACCAATGATATTGATACTTTAAGACAGATGATAAGCCAGAGTATTCCACAGATGCTCAGCAGTGCGATCACAATCGTGAGCGTTCTGATCTCTATGGTTGTGCTCAGTATTCCATTGACTCTGATAACTCTTTTGATGGTTGGAATTATGCTGTTTTGCTCAGCTAAGGCAACAAAGGCTTCAGGTAAAAATTTCGTAGCTCAGCAGAAGAACATTGGCTCATTAAATGGTTATATCGAAGAGATGATGACTGGCCAGAAAGTAATCAAAGTATTCAATCATGAGCAGGAAGCAATCGAAAAATTCGATGAGCTCAATCAGCAGCTTTATGAGAGTTCCTTTAAGGCTAACGGCTTTTCTGGTGCTCTTGGCCCGATAAATGCTCAGCTTGGTAATACAAGTTATGTTATCTGTGCTATGATCGGTGGTGCGATAGCTCTTTCTGATTCAGTTGCTGTTGGCTTCACTGTTGGTGCTCTTGCAAGTTTCCTTACTTTCAATAAGAGCTTCTCAATGCCTATCAACCAGGTAAGCATGCAGTTTAACTCAATCATAATGGCACTTGCAGGTGCAGAGCGTATTTTCAGACTTCTTGATGAAAAGCCTGAGACAGATGAAGGATATGTAACCTTGGTTGATGCAGAAATCAAGGACGGACAGGTTGTTGAAGCAGATCATCACACAGGTCACTGGGCTTGGAAGCATTATCACAAGGCTGACAACACTACAACCTATCAGCCAATGGAAGGTGATGTTACATTTAATGGCGTAGACTTTGGTTATACAGATGAAAAGATGGTTCTTCACGATATTGTCCTTCACGCAAAGCCTGGTCAGAAGATTGCTTTTGTTGGTTCAACAGGTGCAGGAAAGACAACAATCACAAACCTTATCAACAGATTTTACGATATTCAGGATGGTAAGATCAGATACGACAATATCAATATCAACAAGATCAAAAAAGCTGACCTTCGCCGTTCACTTGGAATAGTACTTCAGGATACACATCTTTTTACCGGAACTGTACGAGACAATATCCGCTATGGAAAGCTCGATGCAACAGACGAAGAAGTAATTGCAGCAGCTAAGCTTGCAAATGCTCACGGATTTATTAAAAGACTTCCTGAAGGATATGACACAATGCTCACAGGTGATGGAGCAAATCTTTCACAGGGACAGCGCCAGCTCCTGGCTATTGCCAGAGCTGCCATCGCAGATCCTCCGGTACTTATCCTTGATGAAGCGACATCTTCAATTGATACCAGAACAGAAAAGATTGTTCAGGATGGTATGGATAAGCTCATGAAGGGCAGAACTACCTTTGTTATTGCCCATAGGCTTTCAACTGTTAAAAACAGTGACTGTATAGTAGTCCTTGAACAGGGTCGTATCGTAGAGCAGGGAACTCACGATGAACTTATTGCCAAGAAGCAGCGTTACTACCAGCTTTATACAGGAAATAAGGCAGAAGAAACTGCATAAAAAATGAGTGTTATAAAGACGAGAGGCTGTAAAAAATGAGAAATCATTTTTGCAGCTCTTTTTTTGTTTGATAATATATCAAAAATGATATATTCTAATTACAGAGGAATAACGCATGAAGCAAAATGTTGAAGAAATAATCATAAAAATAAAGAAAAGAAGAAAAGCTCTTGGAATGACTCAAGTGCAGATGGCGAAGCTATGCGGTATTAAACAGTCAAATTATAGTAGATTTGAATCGGGAAAGCAGATGCCTTCTTTAGATACACTTCTTTCTATATTGGATGTGCTTGGCATGGATATACACCTGACTCCGGTAGATTATACAGTGTATGATGTTATGGATCGAGATGAAATAGTGTGTATAGTGGAACTTGATAGAAGTAGAAAAAATATTAAATTCAACAAAATAAAGAAAGATGGTATAGGACAACCTTTTTCCGGAAACAGGCTTAATTTAGAGCGTTTTTATTCTTTTTTGAAGGACAGATGCTACGAGGATGGACGGGCGGACCTTGACAGAATTTTAGAAAAAGCTAATCTTACATCCAATAATCCTTATGAATTTATTAAACTGTCTCACGGAGTGACTTATGAAGATACTTTTTGGATTAAGCTTCACGATGAAAAAATAAAATGGAAGGATGTCAAATTGATATGAGAGACTACAAGTTAAGCCCTCGTGCGATGGTGATGGTTGCAGGAAGTTCAAAGGGAACTCAGCCAAAATACTTTGATAAGGGATTTTGGTATAAAGAGAACAGAGCAGGTTATGAAGGAAAAACTGAGCAGTTGGCATCGCTTGTTCTTTCCTGTTCGAATGTGGATTATTTTGTCGGATACGAAGAATGTACTATCAATGGGAAAAAAGGATGCAGATCTCAGAATTTTTTAAAAGAAGGATGTTCTTTTTTGAGTTTTCAAAGATTGTATGATATGTATTTTGGAGGGAACCTGTCTGAGCGCATTATCATTATGGATGATCCTCAGGATAGGATAAATTTTATAAAAGAATTTATACGTGATTACACAGGGTTTGATTGCAGTGATTATCTGTCAAAAATACTTTCATTTGATATGCTTATATTGAATACCGACAGGCATTTTAATAATCTTGGAATAATTGTGGATACTGAAACAGAAGAATGTTTTGAAGCACCTGTGTTTGACAATGGAGCTGGTCTTCTTAGTGATTTTACGCGCTTTCCAATGGATAATTCTATTGATGAGAATATTGAATTGGCATATGGGCAGCCCTTCTCATCCAGTCTGGAAATGCAGGCACAGTTAGCAGGTGTGACATTGAAAATCGATTATGGTAAGTTAGAGGTGGCATTAAGAGAAGAACCACAATCCAGGGCTCTAACGGTTCTGAAATACCAATTAGACAGGTACAAAGGTTTATTATGCAAAAGCTAAAAGAAAAGAATAACTCTTTTATTCAGTGGCCACTTGATGGCTCAGGCTCAGCAGAATCTCTTGCCTGGGAAGATGAGCAGAACCACAATGCTCCTTGCTCACCGGCTATGGGCTTCGCATTTGATCCTTCCTCTGTTCAGACACAGTACACAGCAGTAAGTTTTAATTATAAAAAGGTTCATAAACCCACTTTAATAAATAGTCCTATGCCGTTTAAAAAACGGTGTAGGGCTATTTTTATGGAGAAAAAGCATGTCCGGCTTAACATAAATTTATTGTTTAGCGTATGAAACTTTTTGTTGATGGCTTGGAAAAAAATCATAGGTTAAAATTAATGCATATTATGACAAAAAAATAACAAATGGCGTATGTCATTAAAAATAAGGAGGAGATTTAATGAAGTACCAAGGACTTTTTGAGCCTATCAAGATTGGTAAGCTCGAAATCAAGAACCGCTACGCAATGGCTCCTATGGGACCACTTGGTCTTGGAGACTGCGAAGGTGGCCGGAATGACAGAGGAATTCCAGGAAGAGTGACAATATCGTTCTATGATTGAGCCACGGAAATTACCATGATTCAGCATAAAAAAACCAGTAATGACGCAGTCATTACTGGTTTTTTGAAATTCGCAAAGTATTATTATCCGATGGCTTTTTTAACGGCCTCAAGAACACGGTCAGCCTGGAAAGGCTTAACGATGAAGTCCTTGGCACCAGCCTGAATAGATTCTATAACCATTGCTTGCTGACCCATAGCAGAGCACATAATACAAACCGCATTAGGATCTGCAGCCTTAATTCCCTTTAGAGCTCCAATACCATCAAGCTCGGGCATTGTGATATCGAGAGTTACAAGGTCGGGTTTCAACTCATTATATTTTTCGATTGCAATCTTTCCGTTCTCTGCTTCGCCGGCAATCTCATATCCATTCTTGGAAAGGATATCCTTAAGCATCATACGCATGAAAGCGGCGTCATCAGTAATGAGTATTCTTTTTCCCATATTGAACCTCCAATAAGTAATTTAGTATGAGACAATTAAAACAATTTCTTTTTTTAAATTTAATGTAGTTCAGTACATAAATTATTGTATCACAACATTTTGAAAATAAGCGTTAAATCGTTATGCAAATAATTAAAATTTGATAAAGTCTCTGAGAAAATTGTTTTAACAAATTAATTAGTTTTGCTTAACGGGGAGAGAGTAATCATACTCGAAATCCTCGTGGTTGACGATTTGCCATTGCTTAATGCTGTAGAAATTGCTTGAAGTGCTCAAATTGTTTACAGTATTTACACTTAACGTAATATCGAGAGTTTGATTGTCATTAATTTGTATACTTTCTTTGATTATACCA
This sequence comes from Butyrivibrio proteoclasticus, assembly GCF_900115735.1. Lineage (GTDB taxonomy): Bacteria > Bacillota > Clostridia > Lachnospirales > Lachnospiraceae > Butyrivibrio > Butyrivibrio proteoclasticus_B. Next base: position 132,969 of record NZ_FOXO01000004.1, on the reverse strand, counting down.
TTTTCAAGTCCATAATCATACCCTGAATTTACTGCCGCAAGAAAAGCATTTCCTTGGTGACATGCATTATAGTATATTCGTTCACGTTCTGCAAGTTTATTGCTCAAGTTATAGTCTGCCCTTGAGTTTACAAGGGATAGACAGGCAAAAGATATGAGACTTAAGACTGTAAAAATAAGTAATATAGATGCGCTTCCAACGTGGGCACCCGGAAGATTTTTACTTTTTGACATTTTTAATTTCCCCTATAAGTGTCAACAGATATACTGTGGATGATATTCGGATTGTTTTCATCAATTTCAAGAATCGGTTCATCAAGACCTCTGACATCTACAATCTTAATAGTGCCACAGATAGCATTACCATTGAGCTGGATATTATATTTTGTGACATCTGAATACGCTTTGGATGCAGGCATTTCTTTTGTGCTCAATATTGCTTCAAATGAAGCTTTTGCTGAATTTCCATCCATATATTCCCAGTTATCATCAAAAAAGATTATGAGATTATTATCTGAAATAAATGCTGAAGGGTATAAGTTGCCAATTTCATTTATGTCGCCTTTTGCACTGACAAAGCTTTCTGCAATGGACTGGGACCATGTGACAGCGTGATTTAAGTTAACTGTTTTGTCAGCCAACTCATGGGAGGCTACAAATAGTTTTACACATACCGCGGCAGAAAGTGAAAAAAAGAATACTGCAACTATAAGCTCCATAAGGAAAAGGCTTGTTCTTGAATTGATTCTTTGGTTCATTTAGTTTTCCTCTGTGCTTCTTTTTGCTATATAGACGACTTCATTTTCGCCGTCCTCTAATACAATATTTACAGATAAAAGAGATTCATTTACATATGAGACATCAAAAGAGTGGATTTCAAGGATCTTCTGACCTGACTGGGGGTAGAAGTTTGTGAGGTCCGCTCTTGCATACAACTCCATCAGATATCCGTTATAGTCATAAATATAAGTATTGTATAAAGTACTGTTTACTTCCTCCTGCAAAACAAGAGTGTTCTGTCCAAAAAGGTTTGTGACAAAAATTGCGCCATTATTATCGGACTGTCTGACTTTTTCAGTGATATAAGCACAGGCAGTTCTGTGGTCATAGTTGCTTTTCATTGTATCCACATTCTTTTTGTAGATACCGGCACCCAGAGAAATAACTGAAAGCGCAGACAGTATAAATAAAAGCATGAGACACAGTATGAATGCTACATCTACAATATGATGTTTGTTTCTTATATAATCCATATGTTTCTCCTGCTTAGTTGTTTATTTTGAGGACGGTTACATCAGGATAAAGATTCGAAGCGATTGGCTGATAATCCACGAAAAATGTGGTTTTGTCATAGGTGAGCCCGTAGTGATCTTCAAGATATGACAGATCCGGTGGATACATGCCTTCAATCGCGTAGCATTGTACAATATCCCTGGCTAAAGCCCGCTCCAGAGATTCCTGTTGTTTTTCGATGGTGTTTTTTCCTGAAGCGTCAACGGCAAAGTAAAATAACAGGATAATAGCAGCAAAAATTACTGCGGAAAGAATCCTGTATACACTATCAGATATGGTTAATATATTTCTTTTCTTTTCAAATCTGTTTCTCATTTGATTATCCTATAGATGTCATTATGCCCATAAGTGGCATGATCACTGATAAAAGAATCATTCCGACTATTATGGAGAGTATTATTACCAAAGTAGGTTCAATAATAGAAATTATGGATGAGATTTTTCTCTGGGTCTCGCGTTCAAACCTGTCAGCAATCTGTTTCATTGCCTTGTCCATTGCTCCTGATTTGAAACCAACATCTACCATCTGTGCATAGAATGAGGTGAATATTTTAGAAGCCAAAAGAGCTTCCGGAAAACTGCTTCCGTCAATGAGCATTTCTTTACAATTATCAATTTTTTCTTTCATCTCATTTGACTCCACTAGCTTTTTTACCAAAGCAAGTCCTTCAAAGGTATCCATACCGCTTGAAAGAGTAAGTACCATTCCGCTTGCAAAACGTTCACTTTCAAGTTCCTGCATAAGCTTTCTGGTCGGTGCAAATCCACCAATGAATTTTCTGAAAGCCTTACGACCTGATATCGTATAAGTGATATATAAAAATAAAATTGCCAAAAGAACCAAAAAAGTAACAAATATGAAGGAGTATCTGTTAAGCAGATTTCCGAGATTTAAAAGAGACTGGGAGAAGCCACTCATTGTCGTTCCTAGCTGTGCAAAGACTTGTTCAAAAATCGGAAGAACCTTTAAGACAAGTACCATAACCACAACAAGCATCATAAAAACCATGACGAGAGGGTAGCTGATGGCACTTTTTATACTGGACTGAATGTTGTCCTCTCGTTCGTAGTAGTCAGCAAGAGAGTCCATAACAACGTCTATATTTCCGGATTCTTCTCCAATTGTAACCATGTGAGAAACATAGTCCGGGAAAACTTCACTCATAGCCAGGGCAACATGGAATTTTTCACCACTTCTTAGAACCAGGCTGATGGAATCAAGAATTTGTTTTATGGAAGAGTCATCGGTATCTTCAGACAATATTTCAATGCTGTCTGAAGGAGCAATACCTGCTCTTAAGAGAAGAGCAAGCTGTCTGCAAAAACTTGATATTTCGTAGCTGTTTAGTTGTTTGATTTTTCTTTTTGTTTTCATAATCCAATCCCTAATAGATATATTTTACGGAGTAATTAGATCCATCTCCAATAAAGCTCTTTAGTTCTTTTTCATTGACGTTGGATGCGAAGGTTGGATCCATGAGTGACCACTTTGTTCCGTCAAACTCTATGATTCCGTTAACCCAACCAACATCCGTGATATAAGTGCTTATCCATGCGTGATAGGCAGTTCCGGCATAGCCTACTTCCATTCTGGTGGGAATCCTTTGGCTTCGCAGCATGCTGCTCATAAGAACTGCATAATCGAGACATATTCCTTTTTTGGTTGAAAGAACTTCATCAATATCAGGAATATAGCCGCTTTGAACTGTTTCGGCTTCATGGTAGTCGTAAGTGATGTTATCAATCATAAAGTTGTACACAGATGATACAACCTCCAGATCGTTGTTGCAGGAATAACTAAGTTCCTGACCCTTGGAAACAGCCGCATTATCTTTTGTGAAATTGACGTACTGGTTGGGATATAAAAAAGGTGAAAACTCATTGGAAATATTTACTTCGACCATCTGGGAAAAAACCATAGAATACTGAGTCTTTTCAATGTTCTCATAAACATTTACAAGGTATTCACCATTGCCTGACTGAAGAGGGAAAACTTCATCAGTGGGAGTTCGTGAATTAAGATTATAAGTATATGTAGTCTCATCAGGCCCGGTGATCTGAAGCTTGACCTTGGGGGATTCTCCTGTATATCTGACAATTACGTATCCCTCAGAAGTGTTGGAAGCGTCAAGATGAGCAAATTCATTCTCATATATAACTGTCCCGCTAGCTTCAGGTACAAGACAAACAGGCGTATTGTCCCTTGTGCCTTTTGTGGGAGCGGAAACTGAAATTTCGGAGGAAGCACTAACATCGCGTGGACCTTCTGATTCGTTGCCGCAACCTATAGTTGCAAGGGATAATACACCAAGAACAATCAATATTCTCTTTGTAAAAAGAAATCTGATCTTCATTACTATATTTTACAATAGTTTATGTACTGTTGGGACTCTTTTTTTGAAGGTGTAGTACTCGGTGAATCCGCTCTTTTTTGCAAGTTCTGTCATTTCTTCAAAGTGAGTAGCAACCCTTTCAGGAGTGTGCGCATCAGACCCGAAGGTTATGATTTTGCCGCCCAGTTCTTTGTACCTTTTTATTATTTCAGGACAAGGATTTGGTAAAAGAGTTTTGTCTTCGTAGGCAAGAACCTTAGAGTTTAAATCAAGTCCCTTATCATTTTTTATGAGATACTCCAAAATAGCATCGATTATATCGCTATATTTTGAGTAAGAATAAGAGGTGTCGCCATCGGGAACGTAGCGGGCAATGTAATCTATATGTCCAAGAACATCAAAATCTGTAAAGCCTTTTACGTTTTCAAGTGTTTCCTCGAAATATTTTTTGAAAATGTTTTCAATGCTGCCGCCTTCCCAGAAATTAGGGTAGAAAGGGTCTTTTTTGTCTAATAAGTGCTGCGAAGCAATAACAAAATCAAAATTGTTATCCCTTACAAATGAGAGATTTTCCTGAACACAATCGTTTTGCATTCCTATTTCAACACCGAAATTCAGAGTGATCCTGTCGCTGTATTTTTTACTATAGTATAAAAACTCATTACGATAGGCTTTTATGTCAAGGTCAAAGACATTTGGCGGAAGATCCGGCAAAAGAGGGTAGTTAAGATCCAAGTGCTCTGTGAAACAAATCTCATTTAGGCCTCTTTTAATAGAGGATAAGATCATTTCCTCCATTGGTGCTGTGCTGTCTCCGGAATTATGTGTGTGCATGTGATAGTCTGGTGGAAGAAAATTATTCATGGTGTTATCGCTCCATAAGTTATCAATATTGAGAAATATATCTTTAGTTTTTTTTAAGCATATTCTAGCATAAAATTTTGCAATCTTACTTGATTTATACCTAAAAGTCTATTAGAATAAGAATTGCTGATAAAAATTTATCAAATATGATATGTAACAGCAACTAAACATATAATTCATTTTAGGAGGAACTTAAAATGGCAGTTAAAGTAGCAATCAATGGTTTTGGCCGTATCGGTCGTCTTGCATTCAGACAGATGTTTGAGCACGAAGGAACAGAGATCGTAGCAATCAATGATCTTACAGCGCCTAAGATGCTTGCACACCTTCTTAAGTATGATTCATCACAGGGCAAGTACAAATACGCTGATAAGGTATCTTACGGCGAGGATTCCATTACTGTAAACGGTAAGGAAATCAAAATCTACAAGGAAGCTGATGCTAATAACCTTCCTTGGGGAGAAATCGGAGTAGACGTTGTTCTTGAGTGTACAGGTTTCTACACATCAAAGGACAAGGCTCAGGCTCACATCAACGCTGGTGCAAAGAAGGTTGTTATTTCTGCTCCTGCAGGAAATGATCTTCCTACAATCGTATATAACGTTAACCACGAGACACTTACAGCAGATGACAACATCATTTCAGCTGCATCTTGCACAACAAACTGCTTAGCACCTATGGCTAAGGCTCTTAACGATTTCGCACCTATCCAGTCTGGTATCATGGCTACAATCCATGCTTACACAGGTGATCAGATGATCCTTGACGGACCACAGAGAAAGGGTGACCTTAGAAGAGCACGTGCAGGCGCTGTTAACATCGTTCCTAACTCAACAGGTGCTGCAAAGGCTATCGGTCTTGTTATCCCTGAACTTAACGGCAAGCTCATCGGAGCTGCTCAGAGAGTTCCTGTTCCAACAGGTTCAACAACACTTCTTTTCGCAGTTGTTAAGTCTGACAAGGAACTTACAAAGGAAGCAATCAACGAAGCTATGAAGAAAGCTTCAGATCCTGAGACATTCGGATACAACGAGGATGAGATCGTATCTTCAGATATCGTTGGAATGACATATGGTTCACTCTTCGATGCTACACAGACAATGGTTACAGCAATCGGCGATGGCCTCTATGAAGTTCAGGTTGTTTCATGGTATGACAACGAGAACTCATACACATCACAGATGGTTCGTACAATCAAATATTTTGAAAAGTTTGTTAAGTAATTAAGGATTAACTAAAAGGTCCGGTCCAAATGGACCGGACCTTTTTTAAAACGAAAAGGAGACAAAAAAGATGAGTCTTAATAAAAAGTCAGTTGATGACATCAACGTAAAGGGCAGACGCGTACTTGTTCGTTGCGATTTCAACGTACCTCTTAAGAACGGCGAGATCACAGACGAGACAAGAATCGTTGCAGCTCTTCCTACAATCAAGAAGCTTATAAAGGATGGCGGCAAGGTTATTCTTTGCTCACACCTTGGAAAAGTAAAAAATGGCCCTAACGAGGGTGAGTCACTTGCTCCTGTAGCTAAGAGACTTTCAGAGAAGCTTGGCAAGGACGTTAAGTTTGTTGATGATTACAACGTAACAGGCGCTGCAGCAACAGGTGCTGTAGAGGCTATGAAAGAGGGAGATGTTGTTCTTCTTCAGAATACTCGTTTCAGAGGCAAGGAAGAGACAAAGCCTGAAGAGGCTGGCGAGGCTTTTGCAAAAGAGCTTGCTGATCTTGCTGATGACTATGTTTGCGATGCATTCGGTTCAGCTCACAGAGCACATGCTTCTGTAGCAGTTGTAACAAAGTACATCAAAGAAAAAGGCGGAAATAACGCTGTTGGATATCTTATGCAGAAGGAAATTGACTTCCTTGGAAATGCAGTAGAGAATCCTGTAAGACCTTTCGTAGCTATCCTTGGTGGTGCAAAGGTTGCTGATAAGCTCAATGTTATCAACACTCTTCTTGAGAAGTGCGATACACTTATCATCGGTGGTGGTATGGCTTACACATTCCTTAAGGCTAAGGGATATGAGATTGGTAACTCTCTCCTTGATGACAGCAAGATTGACTATTGTAAAGAGATGATGGAAAAGGCTGAGAAGTCAGGCAAGAAGCTTCTTCTTCCTATCGACACAGTTTGCATCGATGAGTTCCCTAACCCTATCGACAACCCATCAATCGCTACAACAATCGTTGATTCAGATAAGATTCCTTCAAACAAGGAAGGCGCTGATATCGGACCTAAGACTATCGAGCTTTACTCAGAAGCTGTTAAGTCTGCTAAGACAGTAGTTTGGAACGGACCTATGGGTATATTCGAGAACCCTGTTCTTGCAAATGGTACTAAGGAAGTTGCTAAGGCTCTTTCTGAGACAGAAGCTACAACAATCATCGGTGGTGGTGATAGTGCAGCAGCTGTTAACCAGCTTGGTTTTGCAGACAAGATGAGCCACATCTCAACAGGTGGTGGAGCTTCTCTTGAATTCCTCGAAGGCAAGAAGCTTCCTGGCGTATACGCTGCTGACGATAGAGCGTAATGAATGATAAGTAATGTCTTAGCGAGATTTTATCGAGCTTAGACTACTACTTAGTTCTGGCGAGTGTAAGCGAGAGCAGAACTTCCTTTGAATAAAATATTAGAGGTGATAAAAATGGCACGTAGAAGAATTATCGCAGGCAACTGGAAGATGAACAAGACTCCTAGCGAGGCTGTTGCACTTGTTGCTGAGCTTAAAGATTTAGTAAAGAATGATGCTGTAGACGTAGTTTACTGCGTTCCAGCTATCGATATCGTACCTGTAGCAGAGGCTGTTAAGGGTACAAACGTACATGTAGGTGCAGAGAACTTCTACATCGTAGATAACGGTGCATTTACAGGTGAGATCTCAGCTCCTATGCTTAAGGATGCAGGTGTTGAGTATGTTATTATCGGACACTCAGAGAGAAGAGATATCTTCGGTGAGAACGATATCCTCATTAACCAGAAGGTTAAGAAGGCATTTGCATCAGGTCTTACACCTATCCTTTGCTGTGGTGAGTCACTTGCACTTCGTAAGGCTGACACATACAAGGAATGGATCGAGAGACAGATTACATGGGATCTTGATGGCGTAACAGCTGATCAGGTTAAGAAGCTTGTTATCGCTTACGAGCCTATTTGGGCTATTGGAACAGGCGAGACAGCTACAGCTGACCAGGCTGAAGAAGTTTGCGGACTTATCCGTAAGCTTATTGCTAAGCTTTATGATCAGGCTACAGCTGATGAAGTTCGTATCCAGTATGGCGGATCAATGAATGCCGGCAACGCTGCTGAGCTTCTTTCTAAGGAGAACATCGATGGTGGTCTCATTGGCGGAGCTTCACTTAAGCCAGACTTCGGCAAGATCGTTAACGCATAATAAATGATATAAAAAGCGGGCATCCTCAGATGCCCGTTTTTTTCATGCATTTTGTAGTTCACCCTCGAGAGCAATTTGCTCATCTACAAATTCTTTAAATCGTGGAAGTTTGATCGATACAACTCCACGAGTTTCTACATCAATAATTCCCTTTTCTTTTAGCCTTGCCCGGGGAATAGACCACGAGCTATGGTTCTGCTTTGTTAATTCCAATAGTTCACTTGCTTCCATCTTGTCTTTCTTTACAATAAAGCTCAGGAAGTACTTATCTTTGGGTGCCAGTTCACTCCATATCTTCTTATATACTTTATCTGCTAAAACTTCGTCGAACTTCATAATGACTTCTTTTGTAAGGGCTTTTTTACCAGAATCCCATACGTATTTTCCAAGCACCTGATATGCGAAAGCATATCCCTTTGTAATAAATGCCATTTTCTCTGCATCATCATAGGATACGCCCAAAGTATTCTGATAATCTGATCTTATATAGGTGATATTCAGAGGAGTCATCTCAAACTTCGTGGCGCGAAGGAAAAAAGTAAGGCCGTCAGTGTTTTCTATACTCTCGATGTCTTCATAAAGCCCTGCAACCACAAGATTTATCGGAAACTCTTCCCTTATGAGAATTTGAAACTCCTGTATAAAATCAATAATGCCCTTCGTCTTCCTTGCTTCATCAATCGTTATGAGAAGCCGCTTATCATTTTTTGAAAGTTCTCTTAATAACGTTTTAAGTACATAATCCATGCTTGTTGCAGGACTCTTCTTTGAAAGGTTAAGGCCAATTCCAAAAGCAGATAAGTTTAGATTTGCATCTATGAACTTAGTCAAAGCGGGCACAGCACTATATAGATTTGATACAATATCCGTCATTATTTCTGCGTCAGGGCGTACTCCAATAACAATCCACTCATCTCTTTCTCTAAAATAGCGCTCAATTGCTGTTAATGTTACTGTCTTGCCAGTTCCTCTGATTCCTGTTAGCTTAAAGGCCTGCTCATCGGGGGTTTCACTGTCAAGAGCATCAGTAATGCTGTCAATTATGCTACTTCTACTGATGAACTGAGTCGGGATTTTTCCAAAACTTATTGTATAAGGGTTTTTACTTGCCATAATCCACCATCCTATATAAATCTATATAATTTAATTCATCTATATAATTCTATATAAAACTATATAATTCAAGGAAACTATATAATTCAATATAATTTATACCATCTTCCAGCTTGTTTATCAATGAGTAGTAACATGGGAAGAGTAATGAGCGTGTATCTATGTCTAAAAACGTGCTATCATAGTTGGGAAAAAATAAAGAGAATAGTGTTTTTGTAATGAACATAAGAAAAGGATAAGACAAAAGAATGAGACTGATATTTATAAGGCACGGAGACCCAAATTATGAGATTGACGGATTAACAGATAAGGGCAAAGTGGAAGCTCAGCTCTTGGCAAAACAGATTAAAAATTTTGGTATAGATGAAGCTTTTGTCTCACCTCTGGGAAGAGCAAGGGCTACAGCAGATTATTCGTTAAAAGAGCTTAATATGACAGCTACAACCTGCGACTGGCTCAGAGAGTTTCCTGCTGAATTTGATGCGAATATTGCTGATGATGAGACAAAAAGGGCATATAAAACAGAACTGATAAAAGATGAAAGCACAGGGTTATATCACAAGCGTATATTATGGGATATGCTTCCTTCATACTATGGTGATCATCCTGAGCTTTTTGATGTTATTGGATGGCGTGATTCAGACCTTGTAAAGGCATCTGATATGCTCCCTAAATACGATAATGTCATACAAAATTTTGACGCGCTTCTTTCTGGCCATGGGTATAAAAGAGATGGCCTAATATATAAGACTGATAATGGCAATGACAAGACATTGGCCTTTTTTTGCCATTTCGGTATAACCGGTGTATTGTTATCACATCTATGGAATGTATCACCATTTATTCCGCTTCAGTTCCTTGCAACAGCTCCTACCTCAGTCACTGAAGTTGTAACTGAGGAGCGCGAAAAGGGCATTGTAACCTTCAGAACACTTCGGGTTGGCGATACAACGCATTTATCAATGGGCGGCGAAAAAGCTTCATTTTCCGCAAGATTCTGCGAAAAGTATGAGAATATGGACGAACGACACTGATAATTAAGTTTTTTGCGATCCAATACGATTGGTTCAATTGCCTTAAGTGTGATATAGTTACTTGGTATTCGTGGTGGCAGGAAGGATATCTTTTGACCTGCTATCAATAGGCTGGAAAAATGGAGCGATTATGAAAAAAAACAATATAATACTGATAGGTATGCCTGCTTCCGGAAAGAGCACAGTAGGTGTAATTCTTGCGAAGATTCTTGGATATAACTTTATTGATGCGGATATAGTGATCCAGGAGAAAGATGGAAGAAAGCTTTCTGAGATTATAGAAGCAGAAGGAATAGATGGATTTGTAGATTTGGAAAACAGGATCAATTCCGAAATTGAAACTGAAAAGACCGTTATTTCCACCGGCGGAAGCGTAGTGTATGGAAAAGAAGCCATGGAGCACTACAAGAATATAGGAAAAGTTGTGTATCTGAAAGTCTCCATGGATGTCCTTACTAAGCGTCTGAATGATGTTAAGCAGAGAGGAGTTGTCATGAGAGAGGGACAGTCTTTAGTCTCACTTTACAACGAAAGAACTCCTCTATATGAGAAATATGCTGATTATACCATTGATGAGGGAACCCATACAATGGAGGAAGTAATTGCTGATATTCTTTCTGCAATCAGCTAATGGTATATATTACCTGTTAGAATATGACAGGTAAGGGGAAGTTATGAAAAGAGATTTTAAATTTGATAATATAAAGGCTTTGTTAATATTCCTTGTCGTTCTAGGGCATTCTTTGGAATATTTATATGGAGTTAATGACACATATGGAGCGTTAAGAGCAGTTATCTATTCATTCCATATGCCTGCTTTTGTTTTTATTTCAGGGTATTTTGCCAGCAGATCAAAAAGCTCTGTGTCAGAAGTTGTTGTCAAATACCTTGTAACATATCTGATATTTAATACGCTTTTTGCAATCTCTCCCTGGCACGTGGATTCACCATTTAATTTCCTGTTTCCACAGCTTATTTACTGGTATCTGTTGTGCTTGTGCTTTTGGAGAATATCTGTAGGAGCGATTGACGGTATAAGGTTTGCAGTGCCTCTTTCAATTCTTTTTACACTTTACATAGGGACATGTCCAAATGCTGACAGATTTATGTCTATATCCAGGGCAGTGTGCTTTTTTACTTTTTTTCTGATAGGATACAAATTTTCTTTCAAATGGATAGAGAAGATAAAAAAGCTGTATTTGGCCTTGGCACTAATAGGAAGTATAGTATTAACAACAACGCTATACTATAAGCATATCATTCCGGTTAAGATGTATGAGTATATCCAGTCTTATTCATCAACTAAGGTTAGCAATGCAGCCGGAATTGAGATGAGAATTATCATGATGGTACTGGCATTTATCATTACTTTTAGCCTCATAGGCCTTATGCCTTCAAAAGAGTACTTTTTTACAATAATGGGGAGAAACAGTCTTTGTATCTATCTTGTCCATATATTTGTAATCAAGGCTGTAGGCCAGAGTAAGGTATTATCTTTTTCAAATACCTGGAGCAACGTGGCTGCTGCAGCTATGCTATCTCTTGTCATATGCTTTGGCTTATCATTGGAGATACTAAATACAGCTTACAAAAGGCTTATCAGCAAAATAACCGGTGTGCTTATTATTCAAAAAGAATCACATATTAGCCCTACTTGAGGAAAGTAGGGCTTTGCTGTGCTATAATTAAGTATTGATATGAATATTAATGGTAAAGATGATAATTTAAGAAGCACATTTGTCACCGCCTCAGGGAGACGGTTTATTTCTGATGCTCCAAAAGAGTACCATTACACTTCATTTGAGACCAAGAAACTTCTAAAGGCATATTCGCCTGAAAGTACTTCACCTGCAATGTACAAAAAGACTGCGCTTGTCGAGCTTGAGCCCCATGTTTCCTATAACAGGGACAAGATGCAGCTTAGTTTTAATATTTGCAGTGCAGGGGGAGTAAGTTATGTTTTAAAAGATATTTCAGATTTCGTTACTGCTGTGGCTGAAAGAGAGACAGTAAGCTATGGCAAGCATCTTACCTTTACCCATGACATGGCAGCATTTTCAGATAAAACTCAGAGGATAATTGAGTTTTTAAATGATTATTTCAGAGAAAAAAATGCATCCTTGTATCCATATGGTAAAGGGCACAGCAAGCAGATTGAACTGTCCGGAGTCGAGATAGATGAGTTCATGAATTCTGTTGATGAACTCTATTTTTTGAACGCAGATTTCAGAGCCCATTTCACAGAAGAAAGGCTCCTTCAAAAGGCCATAGTATTCCCTGAAATTGATCTAAATATCGAGAAGGCTGCAACCGGAGTGAATTTTGAAACCAGCTCTTTTACCATGTTTGAAGGGCATTCCAACATTTATTTTGAGAGGCGCAAAAAGATCCATGTGATTCCAAGAAAGGATGTGGCGCAGATACTGCCTTTCTTAAACTTCCTTTCTGCAAGAAGAACAGACAACGAGCTTTTTATCGCGGAAAAAGATCTGACTCTTTTCACAACAGGTCTTTTACCGGTTCTTCAGGAATATATGAATGTGAGCTTTGATGGATTTGATCCCTCAAGGTATTCGCCTGATGTGCCTAAGTTCAGGATATATGTGGATATGCCGGACTCTCTTACGATTTCTTGTGATGTTCAGGCGGTATATAATGCCGATACCATAAATGAAGAGATCTATCATATATTTGCAACGGATTATTCGGAGAGTGCTTCGGATAAGGAATCAGAAAAAGAAATAAAGATAAAAAGAGACATGTATCAGGAGAATCAGACAGCCAGAAGTATAAGCCCGTTCTTTGATGAACTTGATACAAAAAAAGGACTTCTTTTGCTAAAGGCTGATAATCACAGCGAAGATAAAATATATGGTTTTCTGACTGAAAGCCTTCCACAGCTTGAAAGACTTTGCGAGGTATATCTTTCAGATGCCATTCACAAGATAAATATAAAAGCTGCGCCCAAGGTGAATTTCGGCGTTTCTTTTGTTTCAGATCTTTTGGAAGTATCTATAAAACCGGAGGATATTTCAGTAAAAGAACTGGATGAGATACTTCATAAATATGACAGAAAAAGGAAGTTTTTTAAGCTTAAAAACGGGGATGTAATTGACCTTGCCAGCAAGGAAATGGGAGTTATCTATTCTCTTTCCGATGGCCTTATGCTATCCAAAAAGGACCTTGAAGAGGGGCATGTTGCGGTCCCCAGGTTTCGGGCACTTTTTTTGGAGGAACTCTCTGATCAGAGCAAGGATTTTGACTATAGCTATATCAGTAAGAGCAGGGATTTTAAGAACCTTGTAAACTCTTTTGCCGGTGATTATGAAGAAGAGTTTACGGTACCTGAAAGTCTTCGGGGAGTACTTAGAGACTATCAAAAGACGGGATTTTTCTGGCTTAAGGCATTAAAGAGAAATGCCTTTGGTGGAATATTGGCCGATGATATGGGGCTTGGAAAGACTTTGCAGATATTGTCGCTTCTTTTGTCCATAAAAGAAGACAATGAAAGGAGCAGTAATAAACATCACTGCAGTCTCATAGTGTGCCCGGCGTCCCTTGTGTATAACTGGCAGCATGAGATAAAAAAGTTTACACCTCAGCTAAAGTGCGAACTTGCTGTAGGCATAAAGCCTGACAGGGAGAGGATTACATCTGAGATAGACGAGGAAAAAACAGATATTATCATAACTTCTTATGACCTTTTAAGACGTGATGCGGAGCTTTATAAATATCTGTCTTTTGAGTGCATGATAATTGATGAGGCTCAGTTTATCAAAAATCCAACCACTCAGGTTGCAAAAACTGTAAAAGGTATAAGAGCCTTGTTTAAGGTGGCTCTTACCGGAACTCCTATAGAGAATAGGTTGAGCGAGCTTTGGAGCATATTTGATTACTGTATGCCGGGATATCTTTTTAACTATAAGAGCTTTAAGGAGCGAATTGAGATTCCGGTTACAGTTGATGGTGATAGCGAAGAGATGGAGCGTCTAAAGAGGATGATTTCTCCATTTGTTTTAAGGCGCCTAAAAAAGGATGTGTTAAAAGACCTTCCGGATAAGCTTGAGGAAACCATTGTCACTCAGATGACAAAGCCTCAGGAAGAACTCTACAGAGCCCACGTTCAGAGGGTAAAACTCTTAGTTAATTCTAAAGATGAAAAAGAAGTTACAAGAGACAGAATTGCTATTTTGGCTGAACTTACAAGACTTAGGCAACTTTGCTGTGATCCGGGACTGATCTATGATAATTACGATGGTGGCGCGGCTAAAGTGGATCTTGTGATCGAAATGATAAAAAGTGCGGCTGAAAGCGGACACAAAGTTCTTTTATTTTCACAGTTTACGTCAATGCTGGACAGACTTGTGCAAAGGCTTGTTAAAGAGGATATAAAGCATTATCTTTTGACGGGGGCAACTAAAAAAGAAGATAGAATAAAGATGGTGGATGCATTCCAGGAAGATGATACATCTGTGTTCTGCATATCGCTAAAGGCGGGTGGAACGGGACTTAATCTTACGGCAGCAGACATAGTTATTCACTACGATCACTGGTGGAATGTGGCAGTTCAGAATCAGGCCACGGACAGAGCCCACAGAATAGGTCAAAAGAATGTGGTTACTGTGTATAAGCTTGTTATGAAAGATACAATTGAGGAGAGAATAATAAATCTCCAGAATAGGAAGAAAGAGCTTGCTGATCAGCTTCTTAATTCTGATGCTCTGAGTACGCCTAAACTTTCCAAAGAAGAGCTGCTTGAATTGCTTGGATGAAGGGCATGATTACAATACATTAATTGTAGATTTAATTGTTACGATTTAGATTTTACAGTTTTTTATTAATGATATCAGTGGCGTTGCGTTATAATATGATTACTTTTTAAAGAAAAATGCAATCTTTTGAAACAGGAGGGGATTTTAATGTCAGGTAGAGAAGAACTTATCAATCAGCTTGCAGCAAGTATGGGTGCAGGGGATTTTGCACAGACAAAATATAAAGATTCAAAATATGATGCTCAGACAGGAACGCTGTATTGCGATGGAATAATGATCACAAAGCCTGTAATTGAGAAGGCTGAGCAGCATTTTAAAACTCTTAAGTCTAAATGCAGCTACAATGACCCTGCTTCCCGTGAGATGGCTATGATCTATCAGGTCGCCATTGAAGGAATCAATATGATAAGAAATAGTGGTCAGCAGACAATGAAGGAAGACAAAAGCGAGTAATTTAATAGTTTTATTCTTTAATCGGTGGTCTAAATGACCACCGATCTTTTAATATCATAGGAAATTGCTTCCTATGATATTAAAAATCGCTCCGCTAAGGAAGCGCACTCGCGCGAGTGGAAGATGTTGCATAAATGCAACCGCGCTCGGCGCGAGAATGTCGCAAGCGACATTCTTTTTTATATAAAAGTAGTTTATTTTTTGTACTGCTTTATCTCGTTTTTGTTTTTGTACATTTCTTTGTCAGCACGCTCAAAAATCTGGGATAGTGTTCTGTCGCCTTTCGTGTATTTAGAGAGACCGGCTGCAACAACAACGTCCCCCTTGTAGTGATTTTTGATGTTGTGCTTTTTTAGTTTGGTCATTATAGATGAACTGTTAAGGTAGTCCAGACCCTGGATTATTGCTACGAATTCATCACCACCAATTCTAAATACAGGGCTGTGCTTGAAATATCTACAAATGGTCGAGCAGCCTTTTTGGATGTATTCGTCACCGGCCTGATGACCTAAAGTATCATTTACCTGTTTGAGACCATTTAAGTCAAATACCGCAAGGGCAAAATCTTCGATGGTGCCGTCTGAAATCATTTCATTCATCATGAGCTCGGTATCGACATATGCATGTTTGTTCTTTACGCCCGTAAGCTCATCGATGATGGCTTTGGTTTCTGCAGCATAAAGATTTTCGTTGTATTCCTGCTCTCGTCGTACAACTTCATCAATATCAAGAACGCCGACGACCAGCTTTTCCTCTCCGTCTTTTTTATCCATAACAGCTCTCATGGCAACATATATAAAGGAATCACCATATAAAAGCCTGTGACGGTGTTCAAAAACACCGGCAGACCGTACATGTTTCATCACCTTTTTTTTGGTAAAAGCAGATAATATGCCATCCACATCATCCGGATATGCAACTTTAGGAATGATTTTTATCATATCCCCAAAGAAATCATAGCCTTCTTCAGGAAGCTCTGAGGCAACACGTTTGTTTGTTGGAATATATTTCTTATAGTGACCTGTAACAGGATCAATAGAGAAAATATATATGTAATTGCCTGATAGAGCGCCAATCCTGGAGTATATTATTTCTTCTTCTTTTGCATGCTCAAGGACTTCACGGGCTTTTATTTGAGTATCAACATTGTTAATGCCGATAATTACATGGTTTCCTTTTCCCTTAACTTTTACCGCTTTAACAGTGACAAAGGTCGGGACACCCTTAATAAGCATTCTTGTAACAACGGAATATATTCCACTCTTTTCAAGTTCGCTTGCTACTACTTCTTTCGTGAACAATTTTTTGAACTGTTCTTTATCCTCTTCAATGATCGGAGGATCAAAGTCGGCCTTGTCCAGGTCAAAGAAATTAGAGCCTTTTCTTTCAAAAGATATATCGCCACTCTCGCCGTGGGGAGAATACTCGGTAAAAGAATCGTTATCCATATCCACAAAGAATAGTGTTATATAATCCCCGCTGAGTGCTCTTGCTATGTAGTTGTAAGTCAGTGAGTTCTTACTGTCGGGGTCAGAAACAGACAAAATTACTGTGGCAACAGCTGCGTCACCGGTAACAGGATTTACTGCAATCCTGAACATGAGCAGCTGAACGATCATTCCGTCATTCATCCTGTCATCAATTATTATTCTTTTTCCATCTTCTGCGCACTGTATGGCAGCTTTGAAGGAGTAATAACCAACTCCCGGCTTGACAGAAGAATAGTCGATCTCATTTATTGCACTGAACTCAGGAAATTTTTTTAATATAAAACTGCGGAAACTCTTATTACATCTGACAAATGTAGCTTTATCTTTACCTATGGAAAAAATCACCATAGGAGTAACATCGAAATAATCCGTAAAAGTCTTGTCATCATTTTGCGAAAGCGACAGGTCATAGAGGTTTATTTTTCCTACCTGCTCAAAGTAGGATGATTCTTCAGGATTCTCAAACCCTATCTGTATGCCTTTTTCGTTTCTTTCGACAATCTCTGCCAGGGATATAGGATGGATGTAGTAGAAACCCTGAAGCTTGGTACATCCTATCTCTGTCAAAAAGTCCGCCTGTTCTTTTGTTTCAATTCCTTGAGCAACAGTATCTGTTCCAAGTGAAAGAGCTGTCTTTACAACCTCAGTAAGCAGTATTTGTCCGGCCTCATCTTTACCGATCAGATGAGTAAATGCCTCGTTTATTTTAAGCAGGTCAAAATGAATCTTTAACAGGATCAGAAGAGAAGCATAGCCACTTCCATAGTTATCCATCCAGACTTTGATGCCGGCTGACCTGAAGCTATCTATGATATCTTTGTAATAATCCATGTCTGAAGAAATATCCTTTTCAGACAGTTCAATGCAGAACTTTTCCTTTGAAAGCCCTGACTTATCAACAAGCTTTATGATCTCAGATACCATGTCACAGCATTTAAAATCTGTCCCGGATAGATTTACTGATTCGGGAACAATAAAAAGATCATGTGATGCCTGGCTTTTTAACTTTTCCAAAACCCGGTTTACCATGTAAAGATCTAGTTTATAGGTCAGATTATGCTTGTCAAGTATAGGGATAAATAGAGAAGCGGGATAGATATCACCATCTGGTGTTTCCCATCGTGCAAAGGCCTCTTCGTCGGAAACTTTGCCGTTTGCAGCGCGAATCAAGGGCTGATGGTAAGCTTTTATCCATTCTTCATCCAAAGCCCTGTCCAGGTTATCTAAAATGTATTTTTCAAAATCAGCATTATTAGTTTTACTTGAGTCCAAAGTTGGTCTCCTGAGAATTTTGAAAAACAAATACGTAATAAAAATACAATTTTATTTTATCACAAAAATGATAATCATACAGAAGAAATTTGCTTTGGACAATTTGGCTGGTTTATACTGGCGCCAATGTAAAGAGGAGCTGAGTACATAAAAAACAAAAAGTGAGAATAATTATTATAAATACAGCAAAGAATGAAATAGATTCCGGGCTTTAGTGTATGTATTATAATTATTATCAAAATATCTTTTGGATATTATTTTATGGGGAATGGAGTGAGTTTTATGAACGGAATGACTGTACTTGAATTTTTAGAGGGAACAAGCGATGCTGCGGTAGCAATCAGACTTATTTTGGCAACGCTCTTCGGATGCCTTGTAGGATGGGAGAGAGTTGTAAAAAGACATAGCGCAGGAATAAAGACATTTGCGCTTGTGAGTCTTGGAAGTGCTGTTACCACGGCGCTAAACATCTATCTTGCTATGATACCCGGACTTTCAGCTGATACCAGCAGAATCCCTGCAGGTGTTGTGAGCGGCATAGGCTTTTTGGGAGCAGGAACTATCCTTGTTACGGGGCGTAAACAGATAAAGGGACTTACAACTGCAGCAACTCTTTGGGTAACAGCATGCATGGGAATGGCAATTGGCGGAGGCTACCTGGTAGTTGGCACTGTTTGTTTCATACTGATAATGATAGCTAACGTTATCCTTATGCAGCTTAGTAAAGTAGTTGAAGAATACAGTAAGTACTTAAGCCTTTACATCGAGGTGAACAAAAATGCAGGTGTAAAAAAACTCTCAAAATGGATATCAGAACAGGGCTTTGAAGTCAGCAGCATGACAAAGAGCAAGGAAAAGACTCTTCTTTCATCAGATGCTGCGCTTATCGTAGACATTGATTTTGACAGGAAGAGATCGCATAAAGAAGTGCTAAATGCCCTGACAGAACTTGATTTTGTAAGTTATGTTGAGGAAATTTGATGATCGAAATAAGTTTTTGCAAGTAAAAAATGTGCTGATAAATAGCGCAAAGTCAGGAAAGGGCTGTGATTGACACAGCCTTTTTCATTTTGTAAAATAATAACGCGTGCTCTTTTAAATAACATAATTATTTTACTGTTGGGGGGAGGAATACCATGTCCAGAAAAGCAACCATAACACAAAAAGAAATCGTAAATGCGGCATTTAAGATAACAAGAAAAGAGGGCTTTGAGCAGATTACATCCAGAAAGCTTGCGGCGCAGGCAGGATGCTCAACACAGCCTATTTTCCGTATATATGAGAATATGGATGCACTTAAGATAGACGTTTATAATAAAGCGGCAGCATATTACGAGGATTATTATAATGACAGTGCCAAGACTCATGAGACACCATTTGTTGACCTTGGACTTGCGTATATTGGTTTTGCACAGAAATATCCACATCTTTTCAGACTTCTTTTTATCTCTGAAAAGGATAAGGACACAAAGAGTATGTATGATCTTGTAAATGGATCAGCAGAGAATGTTGTAAAGGAGATTGGCAAGGCTCAGAGCATGGGGGCTAAGAATGCGCAGCAGCTCTTTATGCATATGTGGATATTTATTCACGGCGCAGCATGCATGGCTGTAACAGGTGATTACGATCTTGATGAAGCTGCTTCAGTAGAGATGCTTGAGTCAGCATATAAGGCATTTGGTTTATGAAGTTCGAAAAAGATGTTGATGTGATCACCAGAATAAATGAATGTTATCCCAAGATGAGTAAAGGCAAGAAGTCCATTGCACTTTATATCTGCGATCATTATGAACAGGCTGTTTTTATGACAGCAGCAGAGGTTGGTAAGATAGTTGGAATGAGCGAATCTACAGTTGTACGATTTGCCATGAGCCTTGGATATGAGGGCTATCCTCAGTTCCAAAAGGCACTTTCGGTTTGGGTAAGCGACAAATTCGGTTCGGTTGAAAAGGTTGGTCGCAAGTTTGGAAGAAGTAGTGACGGCGAAATACTACAGACTATTCTGCAGTCGGATATTTCTAATATTGAATACACTATAAACAATATGGATGTGGCAGCTTTTAAAACAGCGGTTGATATTATCCTGAAGTCAAAGACTGTTTATATTGTGGGACTTAGAAGTTGTGAGCCCCTGGCAGACTTTTTGCATTTTTACCTGAATACTATACGAGGTAATAATATTCTTATAAAAACTACAAGTGTTACTGAAATGTTCGAGCAGATGATAAGAATAAATGACAGGGACTGCATAATAGGTATAAGTTTTCCGAGGTATTCCATGAGGACTCTGAAATGCATGGAGTTTGCCAATGACAGAAATGCCAAGGTTATAACTATCACAGATACAGTTCATTCACCTATGAATTTGTATTCTTCATGTAATCTTTTGGCCAAAAGTGAGATGGCATCAATTGTTGACTCACTTGTGGCACCACTCAGTGTCATAAATGCGCTGGTTGTTGCTCTTTGTATGAGAAGACCGGCTGACGTGAAAGCAAACCTTAAAATGTTGGAAGAATCCTGGAATAATTACCAGGTATATTTAAATGATGAGATAGATTTTGCTTCTGATGCGCCTATGATAGGACTTCCGCTTCAGAACAGGTCAAATGAGTCAGAGCAAGAGGATATTTAATGAAAAAAATTGCAATTATTGGCTGCGGTGCAGCTGGTATGATGGCGGCGCTTTCTGCAGCTTCTGGCGGCAGCAGCGTCACTATTTTTGAAAAAAATGAAAAACCCGGAAAGAAGATCTATATCACAGGCAAAGGCAGATGCAATGTGACCAACGCCTGCGCTGTAGAGGATTATTTTAACTTTGTTCACAGAAATGCGAGATTTTTGTACAGTGCTGTTTATGGCTTTGATAATAGTGCAGTAATGGATTTTTTTGAAAATAACAACTGCCATCTGAAAATTGAGAGAGGAGAGAGAGTTTTTCCTGTATCTGATCATTCTTCGGACATAATAAGGACCTTGTTTGATGCTGTAAAAAGAGCAAAAGTGCAGGTGTTATTTTCTACAACTGTTTTATCTGTTGAAGCATCAGGAGGACATGTTAGCGCAGTGACTTACTCATCTTTTGATGATCCGATTACAAGAGAAGAGTTTGATTCTGTGATTGTATGTACCGGAGGAATGTCATATCCTTCAACCGGTTCAACAGGTGATGGTTACAGATTTGCAAGGGAATTGGGACACAGCGTTGTAACACCATCCCCTTCACTTGTTCCGTTTGAAATAAAGGAAAGCTGGTGCAAGGATCTTCAGGGGTTGTCGCTTAAAAATGTTGGACTTAAAATGTTCACCATTGATAGCAGAACAGCTAAAAAGAGAAAGCCGGTATATGACGGCTTTGGAGAGATGCTTTTTACTCATTTTGGTATCAGTGGTCCTCTTGTTCTGACGGTTAGCTGCTATTATGATAAAGAAAAGCAATATGAACTATTCCTTGATCTTAAACCGGCTCTCAATGAGGAACAATTGGACAAGAGAGTTTTGAGGGATTTTGAGGAAGGACTTAATAAGAGTTTTAAAAACATTTTAGGAGGTCTTTTTCCTTCAAAAATGATTCCGGTTATGATAAAGTTGTCGGGAATCGATCCCGAAAAGAAGGTTAATGAAATTACAAAAGAGGAAAGAATAGCTTTTGTGAAACTTATTAAGAGTGTTCCAATGACAATTACCGGGACAAGAGGATTTAATGAGGCTATTATTACAAAGGGCGGAGTTAATGTAAAAGAGATAAATCCTTCCACTATGGAGTCCAAGCTTGTTTCAGGCCTTTATTTTGCGGGAGAAGTTATTGATGTAGATACTGAAACCGGCGGATTTAATCTTCAGGTTGCCTGGTCAACGGGACATCTTGCGGGTGAAAGTGCTGCAATGTAATACATGAGCAGTTTTTTAGATTTTTATGTAAGGAGTTTTATTTATGAGTAAGCAGATTGCGATAGACGGACCGGCAGGAGCAGGTAAAAGTACAATAGCAAGGAAAGTAGCAGCTGAACTTGGCTTTATTTATGTTGATACAGGGGCTATGTACAGAGCTATGGCTTTGTATATGTTAAAAAACGGAATTAAGGCAGAGGAATCTGACAAAATCAGTGCGACCTGTGATAGCGCTGATATTACTATCAGACATGAAAATGGCGAACAGGTTGTTTTTTTAAACGGAGAAAATGTAAACGGACAAATAAGAACAGAAGAGGTCGGAAATATGGCTTCTGCCAGTTCTGTAAATGGAGATGTCAGAAGAAAACTTGTGGAGCTGCAGCAAAAGCTTGCAAGCGAAGCTGATGTGGTAATGGATGGCCGGGATATAGGAACAGTGGTGCTCCCAAATGCTAATGTAAAGGTCTACCTTACAGCAAGTTCAAGAGTAAGAGCTGAGCGCAGATTCAAAGAACTCACTGCAAAGGGAGAAAAGTGCGATATCGATGTTATTGAAAAAGATATCATAGAGAGAGATTACAGAGACATGCACAGAGAGATATCCCCTCTAAAGCAGGCTGACGATGCCACATTGGTAGATTCTTCCGATATGACAATAGATGAAGTTGCAAAGACAATTATTGATTTATACAGAAAGGCAATCTGAATATGGAAGTCATTGTTGCTGAACATGCAGGTTTTTGCTTTGGTGTTACAAAGGCGGTTGAAACTGTATATGATCAGATTAAAAATGGTAAAGACACGAATATTTATACATACGGACCTATTATCCACAATGAGATTGTTGTCGGTGACCTTGAGAAAAAAGGTGTTAAAGTAATAAATTCAATTGACGAACTTGATGACGTTAAAAGTGGTACAATAGTAATAAGATCACATGGTGTTACCAAAGAAGTGCATCAGAAGATTGTAGAGACAGGACTAAATATTATCGATGCAACCTGCCCTTTTGTGAAAAGAATCCATAAAATTGTGGATGAAGAGAGTAAGGCGGGAAAGAGCATTATAGTAGTGGGGAGTGCAAATCACCCAGAGGTTGAGGGAATTGTCAGCTATGCGAGAGGTCCGGTGTTTGTTGTTGACTCTCCAAAAGAGGCAGAAAATTTCAGCCAAGACAGGGAACTTGAATACACATTAGTGTCGCAGACTACATTTAACAAGAATAAATTTCAAGAAACCGTTGAAATCTTTGAAAATAACGGTTACAATATTAATATTGTGAATACTATATGTAATGCAACCGACGAACGTCAGTCAGAAGCTGAGGAAATTGCAACCAAGGTTGATGCCATGATAGTCATCGGAGGCGCTCATAGTTCTAATTCCAGGAAACTGTATGACATATGCAGCCAGAAATGTGAGCAGACATATTTTATTCAAACCCTGGAAGACTTGCATTTTAATACAAATCATGACATCAAGCTTGTAGGGATTACCGCCGGGGCATCAACCCCAAAGAACATTATTGAGGAGGTTCAGAATTATGTCAGAACAAACTTTTGAACAGATGCTTAACGAATCGTTCAAAACAATTCACACAGGGGAGGTTGTTGAGGGAACTGTTATTGACGTTAAGCCTGACGAGATAATCCTTAACATTGGTTACAAGTCCGACGGTATCTTAACAAAGAACGAATACAGTAACGACAACAGCATTGACCTTACAACCGTCGTTAAAGTTGGTGACACAATGGATGTTAAGGTCCTTAAGACCAACGACGCAGACGGACAGGTTATTCTTTCATACAAGAGACTTGCCATCGACAGAGGCAACAAGAGAATTGAGGAAGCTTACAACAATAAAGAAGTACTTACAGCTAAGGTTGTTCAGGTACTTGAGGGCGGACTTACAGTAGTAGTTGATGAAGTTAGAATCTTCATCCCTGCAAGCCTTGTTTCTGATAGCTATGAGAAAGATCTTTCAAAGTATCAGGATCAGGAAATTCAATTCGTTGTAACTGAGTACAATCCTAAGAGAAGAAGATATATTGGAAACAGAAGAATGCTTGTTACAGCTGAAAAGGCTGAAGCAGCTAAGAAGCTTTTTGATTCTATCAAAGCAGGTGACGTTGTTGACGGTATTGTTAAGAATGTTACAGATTTCGGTGCATTCATCGATCTTGGCGGAGCAGATGGACTTCTTCACATTTCAGAGATGAGCTGGGGACGCGTTGAAAGCCCTAAGAAAGTATTTAAGGTTGGCGACACAGTTAAGGTTCTTGTTAAGTCTATCGATGGTAGCAAGATTGCTCTTTCAAGAAAGTTCGACAACGAGAATCCTTGGAAGGATGCTACAGAAAAATATGCTGTAGGTAACATCGTAAAGGGTAAAGTTGCAAGAATGACAGACTTCGGTGCTTTTGTAGAACTTGAGCCTGGTATCGATGCACTTCTTCATGTTTCTCAGATTGCTAAAGAGCATGTTGAGAAGCCGGCAGATGTACTTAAGGTTGGCCAGGAAGTTGAAGCTAAGATTGTAGATTTCAACGAGGAAGAGAAGAAAATCAGCCTTTCAATCAAGGCTATGTTTGCTCCAGAATCTAACGAAGAAGCAGTTGAAGATGGAGACGTTGTTTCAGTTGATATCGACAAAGTAATCGCTGAGCAGAACGAAGAGAACTAATCAGATAAAATTTTCAAGGGACTGTGGCTTATACCACAGTCCTTTTTTATATCATAGGAAATTGCTTTCCTATGATAAAAAAAACGCTCCGCTAAGGATGCGCACCTCGCGGCAATGAAATTAATTGCTTCGCAATACCGCTCGGGCGCGAAGAGTCGCGAGCGACTCTCTATTTTTTAACTGTATCTTTAGAATAATTTCATTTTACATAAAAATATATCTAATATACAATTTAGTAAGAAACGGTATTACAAACATTTACTAGGAGGAAGCCTATCTATGGAATATGATTATGAGTGGTTTAAAAAGGGCGTATATGACCTGACTAAGATTGACCTTAATGCATATAAAGAAAAACAGATGAAGAGAAGAATTGATACTCTTATCGGAAAGTATGAGGTTAAGGGATATGATGGCTTTTTGGCTCTTATAAAGAAGGACAGAGAAGCCCTTGATTCTTTTGTTACTTACCTTACAATCAATGTTTCTGAATTCTTTAGAAATATGGATCAGTGGAACCTGATGGACAAAGAAATGGTTCCTGAACTTATGGGTAAGTTTGGAAAGAAATTAAAAATCTGGAGTGCTGCATGCTCTACAGGTGATGAGCCATATACGATCGTTATGCTTCTTTCCAAGCATGTGCCTCTTAATCAGATCAATGTCTATGCAACTGACCTTGATGCTGTAGTTCTTGCAAAGGCTAAGGCTGCTATTTACGATAAAAAGGAAATTGCAAATGTACCTGAGGAGTTTAAGAAGAAATACTTTACAGAGACTCCTGACGGAAGAATGAAGGTTTCAAGTGAGATCACATCAAGAGTTACATTTAAGCAGGCAGATCTTTTAAGAGATCCATATCCAAAGGATTGTAACCTCATTGTATGTAGAAATGTTCTGATCTACTTCACAGAAGAAGCAAAGGATGACATTTTCAGAAAATATTATGCTAACCTTACACCGGGAGGAATCCTCTTTATCGGAAGTACAGAGCAGATCGTAAACTATAAGGATATCGGCTTTATCCGTAAGAACTCATTCTATTATGAGAAACCAAAGGCATAAAGATTTGATATTGCATAAGCTGCCCTTGTCATACTTGCGTATGGCCAAGGGCAGCTTTTTTTGACATGTGAAAAATAAATTGCTAAAGTTTAGTTGTGAGAAAATATAGGAAAATTGGGCAAGTTGGGAATCTGTGATGAAAAATAAGAGCAAAATTCGCTATGACATCATACTTATAATCGGACTTTTAGCTATTACAGCTATCATAGCACTGGGGGTCAGGCTTACGGAAAAGACCGGAAAGACAGTTGTGGTATCTGTAGATGGTGTAGAAAAATATACTTTCACTTTGGATGAAGATCTTGAGTTTAAGATAGAAGGGTATGAAGGTGGCACCAACTACCTTGTGATTAAGGATGGTGAGGCTTGCCTTACTGAAGCTTCATGCCCTGACCTTTTATGCGTTCACATGGGGAAGATAAGTAGTCAGGGTCAGTCAATCATATGCCTTCCAAATAGAGTTGTTGTGGAAATAAGAGATGACAATGAAAGTGATCCAAAAGAGTTCGATGCAATAGTTGGTTAAATCAGAGATTAAGTGTTGTTAGGGGATAAGGATGGACAAAACAAAAAAGATAGCTACATATGGAGTTATGGCTGCACTTGCAATGATACTAAGCTATGTAGAGATGCAACTTCCTGCCTTCGTGGCCATTCCCGGAGTTAAGATGGGACTTACCAACATAGTTGTAATTGTTGCGCTTTACAAAATGGGAAACAAAAGCGCCATTTTCATCAATATTGTAAGAATCATTGCAGTTTCGCTATTATTTGGTACTCTTATGAGCTTCGCTTTTTCTTTTGCAGGAGGAATGCTCAGCACACTGGTAATGATACTCCTTAAAAAGACTGACAAATTCAGTACAGTAGGAGTGAGTGTGGCAGGCGGCATCACTCATAACATCGGTCAGATCCTTGCTGCGATGCTTCTTTTAAACACCAAAGCAATCATCTGGTACCTTCCCGTTCTCTGGCTTTCAGGTATCCTCAGCGGTCTACTTATAGGACTTATCGGCGCTATAATCGTCAAAAGAATAAAGGTTTCTGTTTAAATTAAAATTGTTCTTGCATTCTGATATGATTTGTGTATAATGTTCCTTTGTCGGCATTCAGCTGACATAAATCACGGAAATTCTTCCGGTGATTTTCCACTTATTTTTATTAACAACGCTTGCATTGGGCGTATCTGTGCCTTTTTGCGAGCAATTACAGAAAGGGACATTGTTATGATTTTTAGAGGCAAATGGGACAAACAAAACAATTCTGTTAAGCTTTTGCTAAAAAAGCTTAAGAGACATGATACCGTTGTGGTGGCGATTGCGGTCATTATTGCACTGTTGCTGTGTGGTGGATTGATCTATATCAGTACACCGGTAGCTATGGCAACAGCAAAAGAGGAGTTTAAAGAGAGTGAGAAAGAAAGTAAAGAAGTTACAAATGAAAAACTTGATGAACTTCATGAATATTTGACGGAACTTGATAAGAGTATTGTTGATGGTAAAAATGGATTGGATTCTTTTTATGAGCTTACAAAAGAAGATAAGACAAATGAGCGAATAACTGAGAAGGTTACTACACTTGGCGGCAGCTTAAAAGAGCTCCACAGTGAGGTAGTTAAGACTGACAGCCAGATTCAAAATATTAAGGAAATGATTGAGAAAAATGGAGGTGAAAATGCAGATAGGTTAAATAAGGAGTTCAGCCAGGTTTCCGAAAGATTTAATCAGATAGAGAATAATTATTCACAAGCACAGATTGAAAATAAAGAGCTTATGGATTCTATTAAAAATGTAATTAAGAGCAATGACGCAAAGATGACAGATGAAAACTTAAAACAGTATACAGATCTTGTTACAAAGCTTTCTGAACTCGATAAGCATTTTATAGCAGATATGAGCAAGTCTGTGGATGTTCTGGAAAAAAATATAAAAGATCTTATTGAAGCGACTTCGAAAAGACTTGCAGATATGGATAAAACTAATAGAAGTAAGCTTGATGAGATGAGTGCGTCAAATAACAGCAAGTTAGATGAAATACATTCAGCTACAAACAAAAAACTTGATGAGATGGGTTCAGCAGCCAGCAGTAAGTTAGATGAAGTGAATACATCCACAAATAAAAAGCTTGATGAGATGAGCGCAGCGGCCAGCAGTAAGTTAGATGAAGTGCATGCATCTACAAGTAATAAGCTTGATGAGATGAGTGCAGCGGCCAGCAGCAAGTTAGATGAA
>NZ_FOXO01000004.1:0-104416 GCF_900115735.1 Butyrivibrio proteoclasticus | reverse complement strand
ACAAACAAAAAGCTTGATGAGATAAGTGCAGCAGCTAGCAGTAAATTGGACAAAATGAATACATCCACAAATAAAAAACTTGATGAGATGAATTCATCTACAAACAAAAAGTTCAATGAAATGCATTCATCTCTAAATAATAAGCTCAATGAAATGCAATCATCAACCAATAATAAAATTGATAAAATGGGAAATACAACAAATAATAAGCTTGACGCGATTGATAAAAAAACCGGAAGTAAACTGGATGAACTTGGTAAAAATACCAGTAGCAAGCTTGATGCCATAGATAGGTCTACAAATGACAGGATAAGCTCTATGGGAAAAGCTACCAATGACAAACTTGATTTTATGGATAAATCAACAAATAGCAAGCTTGATGCAATGGATAAAGCCACAAACAGTAAGCTTGATGGTATGAACAATACAAATAACAATAAGTTTAATGAGCTTAATGCCTCAATAAATAATAGCTTCAAGAATATTACAGATGCCTCTTTAAATAATACATACGATTTAAAGAGCTATATAGCCGGTGAGTTAAATAAAACAAATTCAAAACTTGATGAGGTTTTTCAGCGTGTGAGTGATGGCAAAAAGCTATTGGCATCCACATTACTCACTAAAGGCGTTGATGTCAGACAGGATGCCACATTTAAAGAACTTAGCGATGCTATAAACAGAATTCCTCAGCAGATTATTTTGGGAAATGGTGATGTGTCAGGCAATGTTGAGTACGAATATCACTACCACAGGGATGGAGAAGGCAGAGAGTGCGACGAAGAATATGTTCCTGAAAACAGAAGAGGCGGATGCTACAATGTACCTGTAATTCATAATCACACTGACAGTTGCTATGATTTTGCATATCGGTATTCATACAGAACAAGGGATAATTGCGATAAGCTTAATCATGTAACTGATCGTGACAATGGCGATGATCCGATTTTTAGATGGCGATGCAACTATTGTGGAATCGAATATGAATCGGACGATGGCTACCATTATGAGTCCACGTTGGACATTAATGTCTTTCGTGACAGAGCCAGAAGAGAAATCAAGGTGGATACTGAGAAGATAAAAAAATGTGATTATGAAGATGGTCAGCTTATAGGATATCGTACATCATGTGGATATGTTCATGGACAGATTATTAAGGCGCATATTTCTTTTGACCAAAATCATAGGGATTACAACAGTACAGTAAATGTGCCAAGCCCAAGAAATATAATGACATCGCACATGATGGTCCCGGAAAGAAAAATAGATATTGAAAGTCTGTTCAAGGGATTTGAGTTATCTACAGAAGAAAACGCTTCAGCTGAAACATCTATGAACGAGAGTACTGAAGGCATGTCTGGAACACAAGAAAATACAATTGCCGGAAGTACAGCAGAAAAAGAAAGTGATGAGGCAGCAGAAAGTAAAAGCGCAATTGACCTTTCAAACAGTGAAAATGCAGATTTTGAAATTCCGGAAGACATTTCGAACATAGCAGTTTTTAAAGAAGAGGAAGAGTCTTCATTAAATAGTTCATCTGAAAATAATATAGATAGCGAAAGTGAAAAAGAAGAAGTAAACGAAGCATCGTCTACTGAAAGTGCATCTGAACAAATATCGGGCGATGATTGACAGCGTTATGATGCCTTTCTTGACATTCATTTACGGGCTGCTATAGAATATACCTTGTTGTAGTAGTTATAGCACAGATAAAGGATGTGCAGATTGGAGATATAATGACCAAGATAGATATTATTTCAGGATTTTTGGGAGCTGGTAAGACAACTCTTATAAAAAAGCTTTTAAAGGAAGCACTTGCAGGAACTAAGGTGGTTCTTATTGAAAATGAATTCGGTGAGATTGGAATTGACGGCGGATTTTTAAAGGAAGCCGGAATTGAGATCACAGAGATGAATTCAGGCTGTATCTGCTGTTCACTTGTAGGTGATTTTGAGACTTCACTTAAGCAGGTTATGGAGCAGTACGCACCTGAGCGTATCCTTATCGAGCCTTCAGGAGTAGGTAAGCTTTCAGATGTTATGAGAGCCATTCAGAATATTGCAGATACTTCAGATGAAATGGAACTTAACAGCGCTGTTACTGTTGTTGATGTTTCAAAGGCAAAGGTTTATATCAAGAACTTTGGTGAGTTCTTCATTAACCAGATTGAGAACGCCGGAACAATCATTCTTACAAGAACAGACAAGGCTGATCAGAAAAAGATCGAAGAGGCAGTAGAGCTTATTCGTAAGCATAATGAAAAGGCTACTATCATCACAACTCCACTTAGTGAGATCACAGGAAAAGAGATTCTTGATACTTTTGAGGGCAACAATGACCTTGAGGCAGAGCTTTTAAAGATGGTAATGGAGCAGGAACAGGAGCATCATCACCACCATCATCACCATGGAAGCCACAAGACTGTTGCTGAGGATGGCTCAGTAGTTTACAGTGCACACCACGATGATGACGATGAAGATGAGTGTTGCTGTCACCATCACCATGATGATGACGATGAGGAGCACGAGTGCTGCCATCATCACCATGATCACGATGATGAAGATGAACATGAGTGCCACCATCACCATGATCACGACGAGGACGAGCATGAGCACCATCATCACCATGATCACGACGAGGACGAGCATGAGCACCATCATCACCATGATGACGATGAAGATGAGCATGAGCACCACCATCACCATGATCACGACGAGCATGAGCATCATCACCATGATGCAGCAGATGTATTTATCAGTTGGGGCATGGAGACACCTCTCAAATATACAGAGGATGAGATAAAGGGCATGCTGGCTCAGCTCGAGGATGATGAGAGATTTGGTATCGTTCTTCGTACAAAGGGCGTTGTTCCAAGCACAGACGGATCATGGATCGAGTTTGACTATGTACCTGGTGAAGCTGATGTTCGTAAGGGCGCAGCAGATGTAACAGGTAAGTTCTGCGTAATCGGATCTGAACTTAAAGAGGAGAACCTTGAGAAGCTCTTCCGCAGACTTTGATAGACAGAAGTTAAGCGATTATGATAAGGAGAATTAATTTGAAACCAGTATATATAATCAATGGCTTTCTCGACAGTGGAAAGACAGATTTCTTCAGATATACAATTGCACAGCCTTACTTCAGGACAAAAGGCAAGACTCTTTTGATCGTCTGTGAGGATGGCGAGAATGATTATGAGGAAAAACTTCTCAAATCCACAAACACTGTTATTGAGAAAATAGAAGACGAGGAAGACTTTAATCCGGATGCGCTTATTGCACTTGATGCCAAGCACAATCCTGAGAGAGTCCTTGTTGAGTATAACGGAATGTGGAACTTTAAGAACTTAAAGCTCCCTGTAATGTGGAATCTTGAGCAGCAGATAACTGTAATAGACGCTTCAAGTTTTGAACTGTATTTCAACAACATGAAGTCTCTTCTTGCAGAGCAGATCAGAAATTCTGACCTTATTTTATTCAACCGCTGCGATGGAATTGAGGACCTTGCTTCTTATAAAAGAAATGTTAAGGCTATCAACCAGAAGGCTGATATTATCTTTGAAGATAAAAATGGTGAAGTAGACGTAACTCTGGATGAGGATCTTCCTTTTGACCTTAATGCTAATCCTATCGATCTCAACAACTATGGTTATGGAATGTTCTATCTTGATGCTCTTGACCATGTTGACAGATATGAAGGCAAGACAGTCAGATTTAAAGGTATGGTGCTTAAGCCAACAGAGTTCCCTGAGAACCGCTTTGTTCCTGGAAGAATGGCAATGACATGCTGTGCGCAGGATATGCAGTTCCTTGGCTTTGCATGTGAGTATGACAAGGTAGCTGACCTTAATGAAAAGGATTGGGTACTTGTTACTGCAAAAGTTGAGAAGCAGTATGTTGAGGAGTATCAGGGCGAAGGACCTGTTCTTAAGGCTGTATCAGTTGAAAAGACAACAGAGCCTGATAATCCGGTAATAGATTTTTCTAATCCGGAACAATAAGTAGTTTTTTGGGGGAATTGCTTTGTTTAACTATTTACCACATCAGTGGCTTTTTCTATTCTATTTATACAGCTTTTTTGGGTGGTGCTTCGAATCCACTTATGTATCTATATTAAATAAAAGGTTTGTAAACAGGGGCTTTATGCGAGGCCCCTTTTTACCTTTATATGGCAGTGGCGGGATAATGATGCTTGTTGTATCAAAGCCCTTTTATTCCAATATACTTTTGGTCTATCTGGCAGGATGCGTTGGAGCTACAGCCCTTGAATATGTCGTAGGTGTTCTGATGGAGCTGCTTTTCAAGGTTAGATACTGGGACTACTCAGATAAGTTTCTTAATATCAATGGATATGTATGCCTTGAATCCACGCTTGTTTGGGGATTTTTCACTGTTGTTTTCACGCATTATCTTCAGATTCCTGTGGAAAACTTCATAATGTCCATACCTTACAATTTTCTCACTGTTTTTACAATGGTGCTAACTGTTTATGTGAGCTGCGATTTTATGGTGGCCTTTAAGACAGCCATCGATCTTAGAGATTTCCTTGTATATATGGAAAAAGCCAAAGAAGAAATGGGAAGAATGCAGAAGAGACTCGATGTTATCATTGCCTTTAAGGGCGAGGATGTTCGTGAGACCATTGGACAGAGGGTAGATGGCATTAGTTCCGGAATCGGCAGCAGAGTAGAAGTTTTGAGCTCCGAAATTGGCAGCAGAGTAGATGTACTTAGTGGAAAACTGGAAAAATCTTTCGCCGGTTTAAAAGAAAAGCTTTATCACGATCCTTCTCCAAGCATGTTAAATGTAAGAGAAGAGGTTGGCGAAATGTATGCAAAGTACCGAATCCTTATGGATAGGCTTGCTCCAAAACCAATAAGAGGCTTCTTTGAATGGTATAGAAACAGGACTATTCTTGGTAACCCAGGAATGGTTTCAGGTAAGTTTAAGACAAGCTTGGAAGAGATAAAAGAAAAAGCTGCAAGCTTTAGAAAAAAATGATCATTAGATGATTTCTTTAAACGCTGTTTCTTAATATGAGTTTATAAGAGTGAAAAGGCTAAGAAATATAAGTATATTGAGGGAACGACAATAGATATCACAGTAGTACCGGTTGAGGGTAGCTCCTGTGAAGAAGTTGAGGCGCAGTTTGTTGCACATGAGAAGAAGTTCGTTGTTATTCCTACAATAGAATTTGAGAGAACAAAATGAAAAAAAGAGTAGAGCTAGCATGGAAGCTGATTGCCATACTATTAGCGATTGTTCTTGTAATTCCGGGGAAGGTCTGCGCTTATAATTCGGATGAGCATGATAAGTTCCTAAGAGAGGTCCTTTTTGGCGATCCCACTGTTGATAAAAAAAGAAAAGTTTTTTCAAAAGGTTTTTTACCCGGAATTAGTTGGAAAATAAGGAAGGACGCCATCTCTGTGATGTCGTTCTTTTTTATTGCCATTTTTTAAAAATGATTTTCTTTTATATGACTTTAATAGCATCACATATGTCAGATGGTTTATAATTATATTGGCTGTTTTTTGAGTTAAAATAGTCGATATATTCTAAATTGATGGTTATAGCATGAGGATTTTTGGAGGAGCGCAAGTGCCTAAGTTCACGGAAGACGATTCTTTAACCAAAATAAATAAAGAAGTTAAACAAGAATTACATGACAAGGACTTTTGGGGGCAGATTGATGTCTCTAAAGATGATCTTGAAATAATAAAAAACAGGATAGAGTTGCTCATTGACAGAGGAGTTGAGTTCAAGCAGTTATTTAAGGACTATCCTTATGCAATGGTAACATATGTGGTGTTCCTTACAAAATATCAGTACAATGGTGATTTTTGGGGGATGATAAGTGAAGAAATAGGGATTGATAAGCCGAGTGGTACTGATCAAGCTCAGATTGGCAAAAAGATTTTGTTGACGTTTGATCTGGCAGGATTAAATTATAGTCCGGTGAAATTTTCTACCAGGATATATGTGGATGCAGTTCTTTATGAAGTAGGAGAACCGCCTGAAAGTAATCTTGGGGATCTATTTTATCTCTTTAAATATGGCTTCATGAGTAATGTTGAGCCACAGGTGTTGATTGATGAAATAACAACCAGAGCATATGGGGTTCATAAGCCTTTATTGCATTTCTTGGAGGATACTCCTGAAGCTACGTCGCTAAACTTCATAGTAGATATGCAGGATACGTATTTATCGGCCACACAGGCAGATGATATGTCTGGTAAATATGCATCTGCGTATAGTGATTGGCATGAGCTTGATAAGGAGAAGACCACATATCGTAGCAAAAAAGACGATGATCAGGTTGAGGTAAGGCCGTATTTTACTTTTGACAATGGTAAAAAAGGTCTTTGCATCGTACTACCTAGGCAGAATATGGTTGAAGAATGGGTAGAAGGCGCTAAGTGGATTCTTTCCGGTGATGATGATTATAAGATTGTAAAAGAATGCTTTGTTCAAGGAAGCGAAGGCAAGAGGTTTACTGATCAGATGACCGTATCTGTAAGACCTTGCGAGTCCTACACACTAACCTTTGAGTATGATGATGGCTTTGATAAACATCCCACACAATTCGAACTTAAGGGAATAGGAAGTAATGATTACCTATATTTTAGTTCCGATGGTCGAAGAATCAATCAGAGATATTTAAGGGTGCCATTTGGAATTGTCATTTATCCCTCAACATCAAATGTTGGTGCCACTAATGTTGAAAGGGATATTCAGAGCTATCCGCTTATAACATCAGACTATAGAGTTGAGCAGATTATTCCTACAGATATTGACGCTGAATACATAATAAGCACGGGTTCTGAAGACATAGTGTTCCAGATGCGACCACAGATAACAATTAGTTTATCTGGAAAAAAACTGTTTGGAACAGATTACATAGAGTCAGAGATACCGCTATTTACAGAAATTCCCGCATTGGATGTTAGCTTCCAGGGATTTACCAGTGCAGAAGGATTGGAAATACGTATTGGTAAGGAGTCCCTTGTAGTAGAAGACCTTGATGTTGATGAAGAGACACGTATAGATATTTCCGCAGGTTTTGATGAAGATGATTATGGTATCAAGACTGTAAGAATATATCAGTTTAATAGGTTCTTAAAGCAAGAGAGATTCTTTTTGCTTCCGGAGTTTAAATCCAATTATGATACTGAACTTGTTTGGCCACATGGAAACATAAAATCAAATATGGCCAAAATAACTATAAAAAAGATAGATGGCTGGGAGATGAACTTCTCTAATGGATCCGCTCAGGATTTGGTTGATAAGTATGTGGTTTCAGTTCCTTATGTAGAAGGTGTTTTGTCGGGAACAATTGTATCAAAACTTGAGAATTTGCATGTAAATGTGGATTTTCAATTACCTATCTGTGCTTACAAAACAGAATTGATATCTGAGAATTCAATAACAGAGAGATGTGATCTTACAGATTTTCTAGAAAGTAAGGCATGGTCATCAATATCTTTCTATGGCGATTACAGAGATTATGAATATACAGCTGAAGTGTTTTCAGTAAATGGAATAGAACAGAAGAAGCAGATAAAGCTGAGCAACACCGGTGCTATAAATTTTGACCTGAATGTATTTAGAGATACTGTGCAGACAGCTCCTCTGCCGGTGAAAATCACTGTGATAAATGATGAGACGGATGAGAAACTTGATCTACTGATTATTGAAGAGGTCTCAAAGTTTAAGAGAAGACCGGGGTATGCACCCAAGACTCGCTCCATTGGTATTTGGGACGAGGATATTACAGGCGATGTTGTTGTGGAGAAATACGCCGAGCCAGATTTTTCTCTGCAGCTAAGATATGAGGATTCCACATTAAATGAAAAAGGTTGGCGAGTATTCAGGCTCTCAGAGGATGACGCATTAACACCGGGTTACTATAGGGTGGTAAGAGAAAATGCCATGGATGACTTATTCTCTCTGGACGAAGTCTTTTCTGTATCTATGGATACGGATCAGTTTTTCGTATCCGGAAAGGGAAAGAATGATGATATCAATAGCTTCAAGATATGGCTGGAACAGATTATAAGTGAGCTTATAAAGTGTAGAAGCGTAAAGAACATACCTGCACTGCGACAGTCTGAAAGCTATATGGCAAGGACACATTTGCTTAGTTATAAAGATCTGGATATTGATGATGATGTGGTTTCGTATCTTGTCATTCTTGCTCAGATGCTAGAAGGGAAGCTGTCCAATGAACATAAAAATATAATATGCGGACTCATGACGCTGATATCGCGTAATGTTCTTACTAACCAGGACAGGTACAGGATTACAAAGGAGCTTGTTTCACTGAAAGTAAGTGAATATGTCTTTGGATGGTGCATAAAGAATTACGCTCTTATGCTTCTGGAATATCCCCATGATGAAAAGAAAGGGGACATCAGGGAAGTAATAAGTGGGGTAAAGATTGCATCATCAAGGCTTGCGCTTCTTATGCTTATGAAGCTGGATACTGCAATCAGAGATACGCTTGGAAATGCTACTTATAGGGATATTATTGGTCAGGAAGCAATAGTGGAAATGCTTCAAAGCTCAGGAACAGAAGTAGAACGTACTGAAGATAGGAAGCATTTCTTAAGAGAGGATGGCAACAGTAGGGTACATGTTCGTCTTACCAAGGAAATATCTGGTGAAAACAGATTCTATGAAATGATAGACGAAGAGCGCAGTAGGAAAGACAGGATATATCTTGATAAGAAAAAGATTCCAGATGATGGTATGTATCTAAATGGAACCAGGTACACAGATCTTTTCGTAAACTGGTATATCAGAAATCACCCGGGTGGTGGGGCTGCGGATCCTCAATTAGATAGGGCTATGAGAGAATCCTTTGAAAGATTTAAAAAGGTTGTATGGCTGAAACTCTTTACTTTGAAACGCATGGATAATAATGGAAAGTACCTTGCAGAGTATGACGCTGTTTTAATGAACAGGACAGCTGGAGAATCAATGGGATTTGCACTTCCCAATTATTTCTATTTCGTTGCGATTGCAGCACTTGTAACTCGGATGGATGTGCCTGGGGAATATGGAAACATCAAAGATGAAGCAAATATGTTTATGATAAATGCTTTTGAATGGGCACCATATATATCAGAAAGAGACATGATAATGGCATCATTATTCCTGTATCTACGAAAGAAGGAGGGCTGACTATATGTCAATGAATCCCAGAGCTACTACAGATAAGATAAAAATGGACTACAGGAGCTATGTCTCCTCTATTCTTACAGTAAGAGACCGTGAAATACGTAGACTTGCAAAAGAAGAAGTGAAGCATACTGGCTTCGTTAAAGGCCCGTATTTAGAGACTACATTACCATTCAAAGAGGGTAAGAGCCTTAAGGAACTGGCTGAAGATGGACTCATAAGCAAAGAGTTTGCCAAAATGGGCAAACGTGTACACTATGAGGATTGGAAACTCAGAATCCATCAGCAGCGTGCTTTGGAGCATATCATAAATGACAGCAGGAATATGGTTGTATCAACTGGTACAGGTTCTGGAAAAACAGAATGCTATTTGTATCCTGTTTTTAATGAGCTGATGCGTGAGAAAGAGCAAGGAAAGCTTGATCCTGGTGTTAGGGCATTACTGATCTTCCCTATGAATGCGCTTGCGAATGACCAGCAAAAGAAACTTAGGAAGCTGCTTGCTGATTACCCGGATATCACTTTCGGAAGATATACCGGTGAGACTGCTCATGCAAAGACAAACGAGGATCCCGCAGAGGCAGAAGCGAGACTTCACAAAGAATATGATATTCAGCATCAGAACGATAATGACCCTGATTCAAGAAAATCTATTGGCAATGAGCTTATGTGCAGAGAATATATGGCTAAGAATCCGCCACATATCCTGCTTACTAACTATGCTATGCTTGAGTTCATGCTCTTACAGCCCAATACCGCTCCATTTTTTGATACAGACATGGCCAAAAACTGGAAGTTCCTTGTTATAGATGAAGCTCATACATACAAGGGGGCAAATGGAACTGAGATTGGTTTCCTGCTTCGCAGATTAAAGGAACGTATCAGGCATCATATGAATGAGCCATTCAGATGCATTGCTACCAGTGCAACGCTGGGAACCGAGGGCGGGAAAGAGGCACTGGCAACTTTTGCTTCAGAGCTGTTCGATGAGCCTTTTGACGGCTCGGATGTCATTACAACAGAGAGGCAGGAACGGAAAGCTGGAAAGAATTCAAGAGATTATGCACCTGCTGAATATATAGAGCTTAAGGAAAAAGTTGCTGGAATGCCAGAAGATGAAAAGGGGAAATACCTCTATGAGAAACTTCTTCCGGATTCCAGAATAATCAAGCTATATGATTCGTTAAAGGAAAAGCCCAAAGATATCATAGAAGTTTCGAGCTATGTGTTTGCGGATATAAAGGATAATACCTTAAGGGAGCAGGCACTTATTGACCTGATTGAGTTGGCGGCTGCGGCTAAGCCAAGTGAATATGAATCAGCATTACTTCCGGCAAGATACCATCTGTTTGTGAAATCTTTGGAAGGTATGTTTGTGGAGTATTATCCCCGTAAGCGCGTTTTCCTAGATCGCAAAGAGAAGTTTAATGATGGAACAGGGGAATACTCTGTATTTGAAATGGCTAACTGTCAGAAGTGCAGCCAGGAGTATATATTAGGAAAAACAATAAACAACAATGGAAAGAACTATCTGGTTCAAACAAGCAGCAATGAGAAACCGGAGTACTATTTCATTTCTGATTCTGAAGTAGACGAAGTGTTTGATGAAGATGATGCACTGGAAGAAAAGGCAAGCTTTTCTTCTTTGGATAAGTTTCATCTGTGTTTGTCCTGCGGAAGAATATCTGAGTATGCGGAGAACATTGATTATAACTGTTGTAGAACGGCTGATCAGAGCAAGGTGGTCACAGTATACAACCTTAAATATTCAGGAAAGGGCAAAGAATCTAATTGTTGTCCTGTTTGTGGAGCAACAAAAGAAGGACTGATCAAACGATTCCTGACAGCTAACCAGCCTGCAACATTTGCGGTGGCTAAGAGCTTGTATGATGCCATTCCTCCACGACCTATCAATGGAGATAAGAAAAAAGAATCATCAGATGACCTGTTTGATGACGATCTGTTTGGCGATTTAGAACCAGAAAGCGGTGATATTGATGAGCAGGTTATTGATGAAAGCGGTAGAAAATTACTTATTTTTTCTGATAACCGTCAGGAAGCTGCCTTTTTTGCAGGCTTTTTTGAGAAGAAATATAGACAGGCTATGTGGAGAAAGATAATTCTCAACTGCCTTAAGGAAACTGATGAAGATGGGCTCCTTGTTGATGACCTGATTTCAAAAGCTAAGCAGATGGCCGACAAGGAAGGCTTATATGCTTTAAATCTTGTTGAAATGAGTAACAATAATATGAATGCGAGCCTTATGAGTAATGAGCAGAAAAAGGCAATGGCAGCGCATTATGTTATGCAGGAGTTTATTTCCCCAGATATCGCTACAGGCCTTGAGGGCATGGGATATATTCAGATAATGCCTGTAGAGGTTGAGCAGGTGGTCAAGAAGGAATCTGTGTCCAGATATGGAGTTACTGGTGGTAGAAACATCTGGAATGTATACCGTTTTGTCTTTGATACTTTGAGACAGAAAGGAACAGTATCGTTCCCTTCAGAGATAAGTCCTGAAGATGACTTCTTCTCACCCAGAAACCATGCTGGTTATTTCAGAACAACCGGAAATGAAACCCTGTATAGAAAGGGATATGTTTATGGATTTATGCCCAGTGAGGGACATAAGAATAAGCGTTCCGCTATGTTCCAGAAGATTCTCAATAAAGCTGAAGCTAAGGAAGAAAATGAGAAACTGGCAATAGAGAACCTTCAGAAATGCTATGACGACATTATGAACAGCCTCAAAAAGATGGGGTATGTAATCGATGGTCCTTCCAGTGATAGCGGGCAGGTTTACGGACTTAATCATAAGAGATGGCTTGTTAAGTATATTGCTCCTGAGGAGACCATTTATAGATGTAAGAAGTGCGGTAAGATATTCACTTATTCTGTTATGGATATATGTCCGGAGCTTAAATGCGATGGTGAACTCGAAGAAATCACGGCTCAAGAGATAAGAAAAGATAATTATTACGATAAGTTGTACGGTGGGAAACAGTTTATCCCTATGGTTGCCAGGGAGCATACTGCCCAGCTTGCTACTAAGACAGCAGGAGAGTATCAGAAACTCTTTGAAGAGGGTGCGATAAACGTGCTTAGTTGCTCCACCACGTTTGAAATGGGTGTAGACGTTGGCGAACTGGAAGCAACATTCCAGAGAAATGTACCGCCGGAAACATCAAATTATATCCAGAGGGCTGGTCGTGCGGGTCGAAGAACTTCATCTGCAGCGTTCTCTGTTACATTTGCTCGTAGAAACAGTCATGACATGACCTTCTTCCAGAAACCATCAGAGATTATTGCAGGCAAGATTGCCGCACCACTTTTGGAAATTGATAATGAAAAAATAGCAATAAGACACCTTAACTCTGTTGTGATATCAGCATTCTTCAGAGAACGCCCGGAATTCTTCATGGAAAAGACAAAGAGAATCATCTCTTATGATGATAAGGATAACATGGGGGTTGAGCTTAAGAAGTATCTGGATTCTAAGCCACAGGATTTGCTGGATACGTTGCATGGAGTATTTGACAAAAAACTTTGTAAGATGCTTGGTGTCGATGACTGGAGCTTTGTAAGAGAGATCGTCGGCGATGATGGAAAGCTCAATATTGCCATAAGAGAGCGTGAGTCTAATATTGCAGGTCTTATGGAGTTAAAGAAAAGTGTTAGTGCTGACAGTACTGAAAAGGAGCTGGGCGATGCAAGGGCCGTTACAAAGCTGATTGAAACGCTTAATGATGAAGGCTCTATAAACTTCCTCAGTGCCAAGGGAGTACTGCCTAAATATGGATTCCCTATTGATACAGTATCGCTTGATATTATCAACAATAAGAATAAAGACGCGGAAAAGATAGATCTTTCGCGTGATCTTAGCATGGCTATAAGTGAGTTTGCACCACCGGCTGAGATTGTAGCAAATGGAAAACAATGGAAGAGTTATGCTATTAATACAGTTCCGGATAAGAGCTGGCCAACCTATGTTTATCATGAATGTCCAAATTGTAAGAAAATATTCCCTCCAAAGGGGGATGTTACTGAAGTGACCATAGACATTGATGATGCAGTTGAGATATGTTCTGTGTGCGGCGGCGAATTAAAGCCAAGAAAGTTTATTGTTCCCATGTTTGGCTTTTCTACTTCATATACAGATAAGCCAAGGCAGGTGGGAGAATCAAGACCAAAAGCATATTATGCGACTCAGACACAGTTCTGGACTGATGAGGGACTGACAGAATTACAGCAACAGGAAGTCAAGGAGTGCACCATGGATTTAAAGGGGAAAGAAATTCATGCAAAGTATTCTCCTGGTGGAAAGCTGTTTATTCTGAACCAGGGAACAAATGGTGCGGGAATATATGTATGTCCTGAGTGCGGCTTTGCAACAGAAGTTGCTAAGCTTCCAAAAGGAAAAGGACATAAGACAAAATATGGAAGGCCTTGTTACAATAAGTCACTGCAGAGAGTATCGCTGGGGCATCAGTTTTCAACTGACATATTGAAACTCACTCTCCCGATGCATGATATTGAGCAGGAACATGCGGATTCTCTTGGCTATAAGGACCAGTATCTGTCTGTTATGTATGCGATATTGGAAGGAGCAAGTGCTGCTTTGGATATCAGTAGAGGTGATATAAGTGGATGTGTGACCGCTAATAATCAGATAATTCTATATGATGATACGCCGGGAGGCTCAGGATTTGTAAAGTATATTTATAGCAACCTCAAGGCTGTATTGGAAAAGGCAAAAGAAAAAGTAAGTGGTTCCTGCGGATGTACTGCTGAGACATCATGCTATGGCTGTCTTAGGAACTATGGAAACCAATTCTACCATGATATTTTATCCAGAGGTCTTGCATATAAGTACCTTGATTGGCTTCTGAATGATGTGGTAGAGCATAGCGAGGCTGAGAAAGCGGCAAAGCAATCTGTGATAATAAAGGCATCAAAAACTGCAAAGAGCAGAGGGACACGAACAATAACAAACTTTAATGCCTCTGAGTATGAAAGTTCGAGATGCGATATAGACGAGGTATACAGCGACTTTATGTCTGCAGAAGAGGAAGAATTTTCACATGAGGAAAAGAATATATTCGAGGATATGTATCTCAAACTAAAGGATAAGAATCGTGAGAAGCCTGTTCTATACGATAGTGTTGAGATAAAAGAAGGAAAAATTTGGCCCGCAGTTTTCTGGCCGGACTCAAGGGTTGCATTGTTCTGGAAAACGCAGAAACAGCAGTATGATCAGTTGAAGACTTACGATTGGTACTGCTTGATGCTTGATGAAGATGCTGATATTGATGAGGCAATTTCAAATATTTTGGAGGTTTAACAAATGGCGATTCATATGGTCCCTGAGGAACCAAAGGATTTTGATCCAAGAAGTCATGAGGATATTCTGTTTAATGCCTTAAAGAATAATTATTCCGGGAATGAGGAATACTATGTTTTTCATTCCTATAACGCTGTTGCTTATAATAAAGAAGATAATGTTGTTTATGACAGAGACCTAGACTTTGTTATAGCAAATGCAAAGAGAGGAGTATTGTGCATTGAGGTAAAGGCCGGTGACAGCATTTATTATTCGTCGTCTGACAGAGAGTGGCATTATAGTAGTGGAAGAATCATGCAGCACCATGGGCCATATAAACAGATAGCAGGTGCAAAGAGAGCACTTAGAGATAAAGTAGAATATCATAGTAACAATAGAGTCAGTGCGCTCCTAAGTAAATGTCGGTTTGTTGGGGCGGTTTGTTTTGTAGATATGAGGAAGAAAGACTTCCAGGGTCAGTCATTACCAGAAGAGGCAACTATCCAAATGACTATACTACAGGATGACCTCGATACTATTTGGGATAAGGTTGAAGCGATATATGACATAAAAATGCCATCAGAGAAGTATGATAATACTCTTACAGAAGGAATGAATGAAGGAGAGTTTAAACTTCTGCTTGATAATATTCTTTGCCCAGAGTTTCATCTTATTCCTTCGCCAGAGGCAACCACAGGGCTTATAAACTTTAGACTAAAACAACTTATCCGTGAGCAATATAAGATTTTGGATTTTTTAACAGAGCAACCAACAGCTGTTATTAATGGAGCGGCTGGTACAGGGAAAACGATGATTGCTACAGAAAAAGCCAGACTACATAGTGTTGATGGAGACAAAGTTCTATTCTTGTGCTTTAATAAGAAACTTCAAAAAAAATTAGAGGATGATAATAGGAGCAACCCTGATTATAAGAATGTGGATTTTATGACAATAAGCAAGTTGACACGGGATAAAACAGGGAATTTTGAAGACTATGCGGGACTTGAACGTTGGCTAGATAGATGTATTAGACGTGAGGCTGAGCTTGGCTATAAGCACATTATAGTTGATGAAGGGCAAGACTTCGGGGTAATAGACGTAGAAGCTCATCCAGATAAGGAAGATGAAGGAATACAGAACTGTGAGATTATCAATAAAC
Organism: Butyrivibrio proteoclasticus; assembly: GCF_900115735.1. Taxonomy (GTDB): domain Bacteria; phylum Bacillota; class Clostridia; order Lachnospirales; family Lachnospiraceae; genus Butyrivibrio; species Butyrivibrio proteoclasticus_B. The sequence continues at coordinate 88,758 of NZ_FOXO01000004.1, read as the reverse complement.
TACAAGAGGCTGCATTGGAACAGGAGGGCACATTCTATCTATTCTATGATAAGTATCAGACCATACAAGGCGGACAGAGCATAGAAAATATATTGCCTGACTGCATCGATAGTGCAGACTGCAGGCTAACGCTTCATAAAAATTGCCGAAACACAAAAGAAATAGCAAAAACATCAGTTACTCCAATTAAAGATAAAAAAGGCAGGAGTCTTAAAATTGACGCTGCATATTCTTGGGTAAAGCCATATACTCCAGTAATGCATGTTATTGATTCCAGAGAAAAAGAGTTGGATGTTTTGAAAAAAACATTAGATGAATATAAAGACTTGGGACTTGATGATGTAGTCATTCTTACGCAAGGAAAGTTGAGCTCAAGTACACTTGGGGGACACCTCATAGAGAGTACAATTGATGACCCATATGATTACTTTAAACACAATGGAAAGAAATATAGGGTTGCCACATGCATTACATTTAAAGGGCTTGAAGCAGATGCTATCATTTTGTTGAACCTTAATTCTAAGTCATTTGAAGGTGAGCGAGGTAAGGAGTTCTATGTAGGAACATCGAGAGCAAAATGCAAGTTAGATATGGTTTGTACGCTCAGTGATGATGATTACTTAACAGTGGTTTCAGCAATTGATAAGGGAGCACTTAGTGGTCCAAAGAATAAGAATGCGCTTAGAAAGATTTTTGGTAATCTATTTTCATCAGAGGTAGTTATTGAATAGTATGCTTTTCTTGAGAAAGGCGTAAGTAATCAAGTGGGTAGAGAATACGTAGGGTAGTAAAGATAAGTTGGAATTTAAGTTTTAGGTGATTTGAGTGAATAATAGGAAGTATACAAAAATTATATATAGGGCAAGCAAGCATTTTATTAGTACAGTACTGCTTATTTCATCTACGACGATACTTTTATCTGCATGTAGTGATAGCGCCGTGTCTGATGAAACAGCTATTGGCACAGAATCATCTCAGGGAGGAACAGTTAAAGAACAATCAGAAACAAATACGATTACGGTCGAAAAAGAGGAACCCACGGTAGCTTTGACAGAAGATGAATTACAGGAATTTTCAAATCTCCTTAACACAGATGAGTATAATGGATTCCTTCTAGAATCATATAATTCGCCAGAGGAAATCAATTGGGACTTTGTTCTGGAGTTTGGTGCTGGATTGTCTGTACAGGATGTTTCTGAAAATGAGATTAGCGATTATCTAGAGTCTATAGGCGAGAAGGAACTGTATGGAGATCTCTTTGTAATAAGAAAGGGTGACCTTGCAGATTATATTATCCAGCATACTGGTCTAAGCAATATAGCAGATGATGTTCTTTCCTGGGATTATGTCCCGAAGTATGACTCATATTATAAAGAGCATTGGGCTGCACATCAAAATCAATACACATGTGTATCGGGTGAAAAATCTGGAAATCATTATGAATTAAGATTTAGAGTGAACTCAGAAGAATTACCGGGGGCAAATGCTGGTAAGAATTATGGAAAGTGGGCTGACCGAGTTCTCAAAATGAATAAAACATCGGATACTATAGTCATTGAGTCGAATGCTATACAGTGGGACGATTATTGTGATGAAGAGCAGACATTCGATGTCGAACTTTCGCAGTATGATGGACCGGTACACTTTGTTACCTATTCTGTAAATCCAGATGAAGCGGATATTACCATAGTTAAAGATGGTAAATTCCTTTCAGATCTGTATACATCAATATATTCTGAAAATGGGACCAATTATCTGAAGAAAATTATAGCTGTAGGTTTTTTTGATTTTAATTGTGATGGTAAGGATGATATAGCTGTTATAGGCGATTCGGATTTTGGAAAACACGTTCTGCTATATGAGTCAGTCCATGGAGACTATCCATTTGAAACTTTTGCAGATTTGAATGAAGAAAAAATGTCAGAGATAGGGTGTGACTTCACAATAGCAGGAATTCAGAAAGCGTTGCTTGGGGAGGCTCAGGAAGGTCTTTATAGAAGTTATCAGGAATTATACACTCACTTAGCAAAAGTATACAGTATTCAAGATGATAAAAATCTATTTGATCTTATCTATGCAGATGATGATAATATACCGGAGTTTGTCGTTGGCTGCCCAGGGTATTGGGTTTCTCTTGTAGCATATGATGATGGAAAAGCTCATTACCTAATGAATAGATGGCCTTATGGAGCAGGAGGTAATAGTGGCTATTCTTATGCTCCCAGAAAGGGAATTTATTATAACGGGAATGCCGAATACGCAGGAGCTATCTACTACAACACATATATGTCCAAGCGTGAAGAGGGCGAGCTTGGAACGGATTATTGGGTAAAAGATATTAACTTTAATGATCTTGACGGTGATGGATGGCCCTCAGATAACGAACTCCAGGATTATTGTGAAGATGTTGGTTCTTCAGAATATCATAACGAAACTGGGAAAGATATGACTGAGGACGAAATTAAAGCGGCAATCAGTCTTTACGAAAGCTATGAAATGAAACAGATTTCCGGAAGGATGGATTATTCGACATTTTTGGATAAGCTTGCTGGAAAAGAAGTGGGGATTACTGAAGAGCAGGCCTTAACGGCTATTAAGAATTATTGTCTTGAAAAAAATGCCGATTTGAAGAGCATGATAGATTCTGAAGATTACACAGTTTACTGGAATGTTGAGTCGATAGATGACACGGATATAGTCGTATTGTACAGATCCTATACTGGCACCCAACTCCGGTATTACATAGATCGGTTTTCAGGAAGTACATACAGCAAAGAGTTCGTTCCTGGTATCACTGAGGAAGAATAGTGGACTGATGAGTATTTTAATGTGAAAGATTATATGGATTAGTATATGTTAGCAGTCTAGAGAAGGACGAAATAGATGTGAGGAACAGGTAGATAATGATTGATAAGGAAAGTGCACGTAAGATTATACAGGAGAAACTCGCCGAAAATCTTGTTATAGTGGATTCTTTTGAGAGCCCGAATGTCTGGTGCTTTGGGCTTGGTTTATTAACGATGACGGCAGAATTCTGCCACTCATGGGAGACAGCACTATAAGAATCAGCAAAGATACAGGGAAAATGGAATGAAAAAAGTTTTAGTAGACAATATGAACTCAGTTGATGACTGGTTCAAGTGGAGCGAAAGTAAAGGACAAAGTGTAGAGAAGGCAAGAAGTAATAAAGTTGGTACTCTTCAATGGGAATATCCAGATGTATTGTATTCGTTTTTGGGTATCTATACTCTTGGAATCTGGTCTTTTTATAAAGATGATCAAAAGCAAGGAATATCTTTGTCAGGAATTATTATAAAAAATAATGAAGGTCATAACCTGTATAATAGGAAATATCTATCCAAAACACATAGAAAGTACCATGCTCTTAATGAAACTGAGGAGCTAAAGACTTTTATTGAACATTATTCAACGATTGGCAATGTATGCCCTACATGGCCGGGGGGAAATGAACACAGGGGCAAGTCACATTGTTATGATATCCCGGATGTGTACTATAAAAGGCATGAGCGTTGGTACAGAGAGCTCGTTACACAGAATCCAACAGCCTTTTTGAAAGATGTAGTTGATTCCGGTTTTGCTGTTGTTGAGACAAGCGATCTGCTTGAGCGGGTAGATACGCCAAAGAAATATATCTCTTTCTTAAAACATGTGAATCATGTGATTGATAAAAGAAATGAGTTGCTTATGAAAATAGTAAAAGAGGAAAGATAATTGGGAAAGACAGCTATTGTGTATTACAGCAAGCATCATGGAAATACTAAAAAGGTGCTAGATGCGATAAAAGGATATGATCCCGAGGTTGTGCTTATCGATGTTACAGATAAGCATGAGGTTGACCTGACAGGTTATGACAGGATTGGTTTGGCTTCCGGTATATATTACCTAAAGTTTGCAGAACAGGTTCTGAATTTCGCAAGGGTAAACCTGCCGACTAATAAGGATGTTTTTTTCATAGCCACAGCCGGTAATCCCACAGGTGGAATTTTCAATGCTATATCAGAAATAACAGAGGGTAAACACTGCAGCGAACTTGGTAGATTTACTGCAAAAGGTTTTGATACCTTTGGACCGCTCAAAGTAGTTGGCGGTATTCAGAAAGGCCATCCCACAGAGGAAGAGTGCTGGGCAGCAGTTGAGTTTTACAAAAACTTATGATGGTGGGGAATTAGTTTTGACTATGAGGGAGTTAACTGAGGAAGAATGCGCAGACTATGACATGCTTATAAGTAATGCTAAGCAGTTTACTTTATTTGGAACAGAGGAAGAGCTGGATGCCATGCCAGGGATTATGTCATAGAGCGCTTGGATGAGGAAGAGTATTGATGAATCCCATGAGATACATATTATTGACGCTTATATTTATCTGCCTTGCCTATTCCGTGAGCATCTATATGGTCGGAAGTGGAACATTTTCTTTTGTCATCTGGCTCGCGGGTGCAGCTATTTTTGGATTGGCATTTTTTCTTGCAGGCAAGTGGCGGTTGCTGAAAGTACCAATTGCACTTAGGACAATTAGCTATGTTTTAATTGCACTGGCTATGACTGTGCTGATCATATGCACGATCGCCATGGTAAGCCACTTTGGTGATAAAGGTGAAAAAGATCTTGACTATATCGTGGTACTTGGTGCCCAGATGCGGGATAATGGACCAAGTATTATTTTTAAGTACAGGCTGGATGCAGCTTATACCTATCTTTCTGAGAATCCGGATACTATTTGCATAGTTTCTGGAGGACAAGGGCAAAATGAATCTGTAAGTGAAGGCGATGGAGGAAAGGACTATCTTGTTTCAAGAGGTATAGACCCGGAGAGGGTTATCGCTGAGCCTAAAGCCATGGACACAAGCGAGAACATACAGTATTCGCTTGATATCATGAAGAAGGCAGCAGATGTTGATAAACAGCTAAAGGTTGGAATTGTGACAAACAATTTCCATGTATTTCGAGGAGTACATCTGGCAAAGATGCTCACAGATGATGAAGTATGCGGAATTGCTGCATATACTGTTCCATGGTATCTTCCTAATAACATGGTTAGAGAATGTTTTGGAATAATAAGAGACTTTCGTAAGATGAGGATTTAACTGATATGAAAAATAATATAAAAAAAGAATGGACTTTGATGGCTGTATTACTGGTGATTTCTTCATTGTTTGGACTGGCAGGGTTTCTTGTTGGCCGTTCTGCATATGGAAAGAGCTGTGGAAGGTAAGGATATTCAACCAGCGAAGGATGCAGGATGGATACTGTGATTTTGTAAAGAGGGAGAAGGACAATGTTCTATTTTCTTGTTGCACCATATCTTGTTTATAACGGAATACTTATAGCTGCAGCTGTTATACCTGCGATATTTCTGATGGTAAAGGTATACAGGTCAGACAAGCTTGAGAGGGAGAGCCCATATATGATATGGACTCTGATAAAAGCAGGTATATTGTCATCGCTGCTGGCACTCGTTGAGGAGCGAGTATTGTCTGCTATTTTGGGGCTTGCAGTTCCGTATGAATCGCCACTATATAACATAATCCTTTACTTTGGCATTGTTGCATTTGCTGAGGAAAGCTCGAAATATTTTTGCATGAAAAGACAGACATGGAGCAGCTGGGAGTTTAATTGCCAGTACGATGGAGTTGTATATGCAGTTTTTGTTTCCCTTGGATTTGCATTGTGGGAGAACATCAGCTATGTTATGATGTATGGCTTTGGAACTGCCATAGTAAGGGCTGTCACAGCAATTCCGGGGCATGCCTGTTTTGGCGTTTTCATGGGAATCTTTTATGGGATTGCCAAGAAGCTTGATTACAGAGGCGAAAATATTGGTTCCAAGATCTGTAGGATACTTGCTGTAGTTGTACCGGCTCTTTTGCATGGGGCTTATGATTATATTGCAACTATGGAATCGCAGGATGGAAATGGTTATTTCATCGGGTTTGTGGCTGTGATGTTCCTGCTTTCCTATGTTCTTGTTGGTAGGACTGCCAAGGCTGACAGACCAATATATTAAAACAGTAGGAGAAATGTTAAGCAACCTAAGATATTGACCAATGTGATTAAATGTGATTAAATGTGTTTAAATGTGCTCGAAGGAGTAAGTTATTATGAACACATCAAATATCACAAATTACAAGCCAAAAGATTTTGCCGAACTATTGGGTGTTTCCGTTAAGACATTGCAGCGATGGGATAGGGAAGGAACTCTAAAGGCGAACCGAACTCCAACTGATAGGCGTTATTATACTTATGACCAATATCTTCAGTTTAAAGGTATAAACACAGAAAATGATAATCGTCAGATTGTTATTTATGCCAGAGTGTCTACAAGAAATCAAAAAGATGACTTACATAATCAGGTATCTTTTTTACGGCAGTTTTGCAATGCCAGAGGCATTATTGTAGACCAATGTATTGAAGATTATGGAAGTGGTCTAAATTACAACCGTAAAAAGTGGAATGAACTATTAGATGAAGTCATGGAACAAAAAATCAAAACTATCATAGTAACGCATAAAGACAGATTTATCCGTTTTGGCTATGATTGGTTTGAAAAATTCTGTATGAAGTTCAATACGACCATAGTGGTAGTAAACAATGAAGATCTATCACCACAAGAAGAACTAGTACAGGATATTGTTTCAATACTCCATGTGTTTTCTTGTAGGTTGTATGGACTTCGCAAGTATAAAAAACAAATAGAAAGGGATGAGGAAATTGCTAAAGAGCTTCAAAACGGAAATTAATCCGACAGCCGAGCAAAAAGTTAAAATCAGTAAGACTATTGGTACTTGTAGATATGTCTACAACTTCTATCTTGGTCATAACAAAAGCTTACATGACAAGGGTGAGAAGTTCATGACAGGCAAGAGTTTTAGTGTATGGCTTAATAATGAATATATTCCTAATAACCCTGATAAAGTATGGATTAAGGAAGCATATTCAAAAGCCGTAAAGAAATCTATTGAAGATGGATACACTGCTTTTACAAGGTTTTTTAAACATCAGAGTGCTTTTCCAAATTTCAAAAAGAAAGGCAAGTCAGATGTAAAAATGTATTTTGTAAAGAACAACCCAAAGGATTGTTGCTGCGAAAGACATAGACTAAACATACCGACTTTAGGTTGGGTACGTCTTAAAGAAAAGGGCTATTTACCTACAACTAAAGACGGATGGAAAATAAAAAGCGGTACAGTGTCCATTAGAGCAGGTAGATACTACGTATCAGTTCTTGTTGATATTCCTAATGTCAAGATTGCCAATAATAGCAATGATGGCATAGGGATTGACTTAGGCTTAAAAGATTTGGCGATTGTTTCAAATGGGAAAACATACAAGAATATCAATAAGTCAGCAAGATTAAGAAAAATTGAAAAACAACTGCGTAGAGAACAAAGGTGTCTATCACGCAAGTATGAAAATTTTAAGAAAGGAAAGTCCACTCAGAAAAATATACAAAAACAAAAGCTTAAAGTACAGAAGCTTCATCATAGGATAGACAATATCCGTACTAATTACATCAATAAGACAATAGCTGAGATAGTGAAAACCAAGCCGTCTTATATAACTATTGAGGACTTGAATGTATCGGGAATGATGAAGAACAGGCATCTTTCAGAAGCTGTTGCATCGCAGAAGTTTTATGAATTTAGAACTAAGTTAAAGACTAAATGTGATGATAACGGTATTGAACTTAGGATTGTAGACAGATGGTATCCATCATCAAAAATATGCCATTGCTGCGGTAATATCAAGAAAGATTTAAAACTTTCAGATAGAATTTATCGATGTGACTGCGGTTATGTTGAAGATAGAGATTTTAATGCAAGCATAAATCTTAGAGATGCCAAAACTTACGAAATTGCATAACTAAAGCAAACGTAAGTATGTACTGTGGGCTATCGCAGGAATTTACGACTGTGGAGTGTACAAGAACTTGTGAGTAGCGTATTGCTTGCAATCGCCAAAGCATACACGTTGAAGCAGTAAGAAGTATCCGTGAGGACTTCAATTTCTCGATGTGTTAAGTATATTTAAACACATTTTGAGTGGCAGATAGTAATGCTTGATAATATCGAAGTTTTCACACAGAGCAGCATAAGGATAAAGAGCAGTCAAGGAACGATTTACCTGGATCCATGCTTACCAGGCCTCCAAAAGAGGTGGGCATCTTTATTGTGAGATGCTTGGAAACGGAAGAGTAGCTATAAATGGTGAAGCAGCACTTGTGGCTGTTTCAGAGATAGTAGCGGAACATTGATCTGGAAGATAAAACAGAAAAATCAATTGGCGCTCAATTGCGTCTCAATGACAGAACAGGAAATTAGTAATACAATGGAAATTTTTGATATAACTGATGACAATGGGATTCCCACAGGGAAGACTATCACAAGGAGTGAAGCCCATGATAAGGGAATTCCTCACAGGACAGCACATATATGGATTGTGAAGAGAGATGGTGATAGTTATCAGGTCCTTCTTCAGAAAAGGAGTGCTGAAAAAGAGTCATTTCCCGGAATGTTTGACACTTCTTCCGCAGGGCATATCCAGGCAGGCGATGATCCGCTGGAATCTGCACAGAGAGAATTATTTGAGGAACTGGGGATAAGAGCTAATGAAGGAGATCTTTCTTTTGCGGGAAAATTCCATATCAAATATGAGATGGAGTTCCATGGAAAGATGTTCAGGGACAATGAAGTGGCTTTTGTCTATGTGTATGAGAAACCTGTTGATATCAGCAGCCTTGTTCTGCAGAAAGAAGAAGTTGATGAAGTCAGGTGGTTTGATATAAAGGAAGTTCATGAAGGATGCCTGCACAGAGATGGAACATTCTGTGTGCCGACAGAGGGGCTTGAGCTGGTAATGGACTATCTGAATTATGCTCCATGATGCTGATATTAGGGATAGTGAACGGAAAAGTACCTGGATAATATATAAAGCCGGAGCAAAAAGCTTCGGCTTTGTTTTAGGGAGGACTCTCCGGAGTTTGGCCGGAGAGGTGTTATGAAAAAGAAATTTTTGTTTGTGGGGTATCAGGAGGTTTTGTGTTCCTCTTGATGTATTTATAATACTGAGAGAACTTTAAGCCAAATTAAAAACGTTGTTAATAAAATGTAAAATGAAAATGAACATATCAGATTTGAAATTAAAAGAATTGATACCATCTGTCTGTACCGTATTATTGGTAGCATTGATGACTCTTTCTTCAGAAATGCTTCATGAGAAAGAGATAATCTTTCCTGAGATAACAGCTCTTGCAGTTGGTTATATGATGGCTCCGAAAAGAAGTTGGAAAGTTAATGGAAGGCGCATGCTCATGTTGATCACAAGCTGCGCTTTGGCAGGAGTAGGCATAGTAAGATATTCAGGACTGGGGGTCTATACCGAGATGATGATAGCATTTTCTCTGGCACAGATACTGTTCATGTACTCAGGAACAACATTTGCACCTTTTGTATCTGCAATAGTACTGCCGGTGATGTTGCAAACAGAAAGCTTAATATATCCGGCTGCGGCATTTGTACTTACGCTTCTTGTTATTCTTTTCCATAAATGGTTTCTTGTTAATGGACTGAGGGAGGATGATGAGTATGTGCCGGTCATGCTTAATTCAAAGGACGACTGGATCGATGCGGTGCTAAGGATTATTTGCGTTGCTGTAATTGCTTTTGCCGCTATTAAATCCGGGTTCAAATTTATAGTGGCTCCGCCTTTGTTAGTAGCGTTTACAGAGTTCTCACGGCCACGGAACAAAACAAGAAATAAGCCAGTAAAAACGATTGCGGTGATCACATTGTGCTCTGTCATAGGGGCATTATCAAGATATATGCTTTCTGTAAAGATGGAGATGCCGCTGACAGTTTCAGCTATTGCTGCCACCTGCATTATGCTGGCTGTCATATATTTTTCCGGGATGTATATGCCACCGGTGGGTGCAATAACTATGCTTGCAATGATAATTCCGGAAGAATCAATTTTTTCATACCCTGTTCAGATATTTGTTGGATCCTGCCTGATAGTGCTTCTTTCAAGAATCCTGTTCATGAAAAGACAGGATAGGAAGATGTATGATAAAGAACATGAGCTTGAAGCTATATAAAAAGCAGGAGAGCTGAGATTCAGTTCTCCTGTTTTGCGTAGTAGTTGTTCATTGCATACTCAAAGTGTTCTTCAAACTTTTGGATAGCCTCTTTTCCTATATCAGAATTTGGCTCCATCATGTCGAAAGCATGATACATTCCATCATAAATATCTATGCTGGCTTTCATGCAGAGTGCAGCACATAATCCACCACCGGCACTTTCTCCGCCGACCATGATCTTTTCATTTAGCGGACGTCGTTAAAAACAAAAAAATCTATTGAAAAATAGCCCTATTTTGTTATAATAAAGTCAACAGGAGCTCCCACACCTCTCACTGAAGTGTCCAATGGGGGCACATTTTTATTTTAGGGGTAAATATGCAGCTTAAGAAGTCTAAGACGTATAAAGAACAGGTTGAGATACTTAAGAAAAAAGGCCTGGTTGTCAGAAATGATGGCGACGTTGTTAATTTTCTCAATCATGTAAATTATTACAGATTCTCTGGATATTTCCTTCCATTTATTTCCAAGTCAGATAAAAAGTTTCATGACAAGACGAGTTTTGAGAAGCTCAAGAACATATATTATTTTGATTCTGAGCTCAGAAAACTGCTTATGGGAACAATCGACGAGGTGGAAATATACCTTAAGTCACAGATATCTTATTATCATTCACAGAAGTATGGGGCTGAAGGATATACAAATGGGGTGAATTACAATGCAAAGCATAATCATAGTGCATTTATGCAGCGAGTTGCGGCATGTATAGCAGAGAATCAGAGAACACTTGTTGTAAAACACCACATGAATAACTATGGTGGGCATTTTCCTATATCCCTACTCGAAGGTTATTCGCTCAATTATATATGCTGAAGCTAATGTATCCGGATCAGAAGAGGTGGAATGATAACTTTGTAAAACCTCTGTCAAAGCTTATGAGAAAGTATAAAGATGACATAGATAAGGCGCATATTGATTTCCCTTATAAGTGGAAATCAATGCTGACGTATAAATAGGAAGTACATTAAGAAGGAAGTTTTATAAGCTTGTTAATGTCGTTCATCAGGACGGTACAAGAGAAGGAGTTTCCATTATCCATGACTCTAAAGGAAAAGACAAAGCTGAGTATCCAATTGAAGTCAATTATACAAGGATATTTGAAGCTAAAAATATGTTGACAGTTTGCGATATTTCATCTAATATATTCTAGAGTATGTGACAAAAGGCTTTCCGTGTCTAGCCTTAGTCATTATCATCACTAAAAATACAAATAGTTATAATATTCGGAGGTAATTATGGCAAATATTAAATCCGCCAAGAAGAGAGTTTTAGTTAATAAGAAAAAGGCTGAGAGAAATCAGATCATCAAATCAGCTGTAAAGACAGAGATCAAGAAGGTTCGTGCTGCTATCGAAGCTGGCAACAAGGACGAGGCTGCTAAGGCACTTCTTTGTGCTACATCTGCAATTGACAAGGCTGAGTCAAAGGGTGTATTCAAGAAGAACACAGCATCAAGAAAAGTTTCTCGTCTTGCTCAGGCTGTAAACAAGATGGCTTAATCTTTTTTATAATGATATATAAATCAAAACCACGTGTCTTCTCACCGACATGTGGTTTTTTTGATATAGGAAATTTCTCCGAAATTCCTATATCATAAAAAACGCTCCGCTATGGATGCGCACTCGCGCAATAGGTAAATGTTGCATAAATGCAACCGCGCTCGGCGCGAGCATGTTGCAAGCAACATGCTTTCTTGTTTAAGAAAATGCTTTAATTCCCAAGGCTTGAGATTTTGGGCTTTAAGAGTTTTTTCGGGGGCTGAATTGTGGTATATTATGATGACAGGGTCAAATAGGGGCAAAATTTACTTTGGCCCTTTCATTATCTAATTTTAGAAAGAGGATTTTTACGTGGATCAGAGTAAGATTAGGAATTTTTGCATAGTAGCACATATAGACCATGGCAAGTCAACTCTTGCTGACAGAATGATTGAGAAAACGGGCGTTCTTACAAGCAGAGAGATGCAGAATCAGGTCCTTGATAATATGGATATAGAGCGTGAGAGAGGAATTACTATTAAGTCTCAGGCTGTAAGAATGGTTTATAAAGCAAAAGATGGTGAGGAATATATCTTTAACATGATAGACACTCCGGGGCATGTAGACTTTGGATATGAAGTATCCAGAAGTCTTGCAGCCTGTGATGGTGCTATCCTGGTTGTTGATGCAACACAGGGAGTTGAGGCCCAGACACTTGCCAACGTGTATATGGCTCTTGACCATGACCTGGATGTTTTCCCTGTTATTAATAAAATTGACCTTCCCAGTGCTCAGCCACAGGAGGTTAAGGACGAGATAGAGGATGTTATTGGAATTGAGGCGCAGGATGCACCTCTTATTTCAGCTAAAAATGGAATTGGTATAGAGGATGTTTTAGAAGCAGTTGTCCACAAAATTCCAGCTCCTAATGGCGATTTTACAAAGCCTTTGACAGCACTTATTTTTGACAGTATCTATGACTCTTACAGGGGAGTTATTGTATTTGTTCGTGTAAGGGATGGTGTTATCAAAAAAGGTATGAAAGTGAAATTTATGGCAACAGGAGCTGAGGCCGATGTCGTAGAAGTAGGATATTTTGGTCCCGGAAGATTTATTGCCAGCGATGAACTTACTGCCGGAGATGTAGGTTACTTTACAGCATCCATCAAGAATATTCAGGATACTCGAGTAGGTGATACAGTTACTGATTCTGCCAATCCATGTGCAGAGGCACTTCCCGGATACAAGAAGGTTATGCCTATGGTATATTGTGGACTTTATCCTGCAGATTCTGCGCATTACTCAGACCTTCGTGATGCCCTTGAAAAGCTTCAGCTCAACGACGCATCTCTTTTCTATGAACCTGAAACATCTCAGGCGCTTGGATTTGGTTTTAGAGCAGGATTTTTAGGACTTCTTCATCTTGAAGTTATTCAGGAAAGACTTGAAAGAGAGTACGATTTGAATCTTGTAACTACAGCCCCTGGCGTTGTCTATAAGGTTCATAAGACAGACGGAACAGTATTTGACCTAACTAATCCTACTAATCTACCTGATCCATCTGAAATAGAATATATGGAAGAGCCTATTGTAAATGGCGAGATTATGGTTACGACAGATTATGTTGGTGCAATCATGCAGCTTTGCCAGGAAAGACGAGGTAAGTACATCAGCACCGACTATATCGAACAGACAAGGGCAATCCTTAAGTATGAGCTTCCTCTTAATGAGATCATCTATGATTTCTTTGATGCACTTAAGTCAAGATCCAGAGGATATGCATCTTTTGACTATGAACTTAAGGGCTATGAGCGGTCTGAACTTGTTAAGCTTGATATTTTGATCAACAGAGAAGAGGTCGATGCACTTTCATTTATCGTTCACAAAGACGGAGCGTATGAGAGAGGCCGTAAGATGTGCGAGAAGCTTAAAGATGAGATTCCAAGGCATATGTTTGAAATACCTATTCAGGCAGCTGTTGGTGGAAAGATAATCGCAAGAGAAACGGTTAAGGCTTATCGTAAAGATGTCCTTGCCAAGTGCTATGGCGGTGATATAACACGTAAAAAGAAACTTCTTGAGAAACAGAAGGAAGGAAAAAGAAAAATGCGCCAGATCGGTAATGTTGAAGTGCCGCAGGCAGCGTTCCTATCTGTTCTTAAGCTTGATAATACCGATTAAGATGAAAAGTATTCTATCACTATATGTTCATATTCCTTTTTGTGTAAAAAAGTGTTTGTATTGCGACTTCTTGTCTTTTCCTGCTAGTGGGGAGATGATAAAGAGTTACTTTGAAGCACTTAGAAGAGAAATTGCTATTTCTTCACAGAAATATGTGGATTATGATGTTAAATCCATATTTTTTGGTGGAGGGACACCCTCATTTGTTCATTCGCAAGAAATATATGATACGCTCCGGATCATTATAAAGAGCTTTAATGTGACTGAAGGTGCAGAAATAAGCATTGAAGCTAATCCTGCTTCAGCTATGAGGGAAAAGCTCTTTTTATATAGAGAGGCCGGATTTAACAGACTGAGCATCGGAGCACAGTCTCTGAATGACGAGGAACTTAAGAAAATCGGAAGAGTTCATGACAGCAGGATGTTTTATGAAACCTATGAAAATGCAAGAAGTGCAGGGTTTGAAAATATCAATATAGATATCATGAGTGCGCTTCCTGACCAGAGCCTTGGATCGTACCTTGATACAGTTAAAAAAGTGATCGGTTTAAAGCCTGAGCATATTTCGGCCTACAGTCTGATAGTAGAAGAGGGAACCCCTTTTTATAATATGGATCTGAACCTGCCGTCAGAAGAGCTGGACAGGGAAATGTACCATGAGACAAAGAACCTTTTGGCAAAAAGTGGTTATCACAGATATGAGATTTCTAACTATGCTTCAACTGCAGAGACAGAGTGCTTTCACAACAAGGTTTACTGGAGACGAGGCAACTACCTGGGGCTAGGGCTTGGGGCTTCATCTATGGTAAAAAACACCAGGTGGAGTAATATTACTGACATGAAGCAGTATAAAAAAGCCTTTGAGAGTGCTGTTGTTCTGGAACATAAGGAGAATGTGCAGGTACTATCTAAACAGGAGCAGATGGAAGAGTTCATGTTCCTGGGACTAAGGCTTGTTGAAGGCGTGGAACTTAAGAAATTCCAAGAGCTTTTTGAGTGCGATATTTTTGATGTGTACTCAGAAACAATTGATAAGTACACTCAAATGGGGCTGTTGGAAATTTATGATCATAAAAATGGCGATGGCAGCAAGGAAAAGTGGCTCCATCTTACTGACAGAGGACTTGATGTAAGTAACACTGTTATGGCAGATTTTTTGTTGACTTAAAACTATTTGTTTGTGGGAGGACATGGGGTGAATTATAATTTTTTTGCACTTATTTCCAGAATGAAATACATTGACAGATGGGCACTCATGCGAAATACAAGGGCAGAGAATCTCTGTGAGCATTCAATGGAGGTTGCGATTATAGCGCATGCTCTTTGCACCATTGGAAATGTGCGGTATGGAAAACATCTAGACGCTGATAAGGCTGCGCTTATAGGCCTTTATCACGATGCTTCCGAAATCATTACCGGCGATATGCCCACACCTGTGAAATATTTTAATGCGGATCTTAAAGCTGCATATAAGCAGGTGGAGACCATTGCAGATAATAAGCTTTTGGAAAAGCTGCCTGAGGATTTAAGGCCTGCGTATGAAGAGATTTTTAGGCCTTGTGATGATGAGAACGAAGTTTATATGAGGAAGCTTGTGAAGGCAGCAGATAAGCTTTCTGCCCTCATTAAGTGCATAAATGAGCTGAATGCAGGTAACAGCGAGTTTAGGACTGCAAAAGAGAGTACAGGTAAATCCATCAGAGGTTTATATCAGGAACTTCCTGAAGTTTTAGATTTTGTGAATGAGTTTTTGACTTCTTATGGAAGCACTTTGGATGAGCTCACATGACATGCACATTAATTGTTTTTTTTAGTATGACATCTTGAACTAAATTCCAGAAATCCGCATATACTGCGGATTTCGTGAGAATATGAGTGAAGAGTCAACCAAGTCGATTTAAATCGGCTTGGTTGATGCATTCTTGAATTGTTGATTCAAGAATGTATAATCAGATTCATAATTAAAGACATAACAGTATGAGGGATTATTTATATGTCAAAAATAGAAGATATCTTAAGAGAAGCAAAAGAAAAGGGAGCATCAGATGTACACATAACAGTTGGTCTTCCTCCTAAAATGCGACTTAACGGTAAACTTATCGCAATGGACAATTACGATAAGATGATGCCTGTAGATACTAAGCTTATTGCTGACGAAGTAATGAATGACAAGCAAAAAGAAAAGCTTGAAGAAAACGGTCAGCACGATATGTCTTTTTCAATACCGGGGATAGGACGTTACCGCCTGAATATTTTTAAACAGCGTGGTTCCATAGCTATGGCTTTTAGAGTTGTTGCAACACAAATTCCAACAGCAGAGAGCCTTGGCATACCGGAAACGGTGGTAGATCTTTACCAAAAACAAAGAGGCCTTGTTCTTGTAACAGGACCAACAGGAAGTGGTAAATCCACAACCCTTGCTTCTATCATCGACATGATCAACAATAACAGAGAGGCACACGTTATCACGCTTGAGGATCCTATCGAGTTTACCTATCAGCACAGAATGTCAATTGTAAACCAGAGAGAAATCGGAACTGATTCGAACAGCTATGCCAACGCACTTAGGGCAGCTCTTCGAGAAGATCCTGATGTAATACTTGTGGGAGAGATGCGCGATCTTGAGACCATAAGTACTGCTATAACTGCAGCGGAGACAGGACATCTTGTTCTTTCTACAGTACATACAATAGGTGCGTCCAATACTGTTGACAGGCTCATAGATGTATTTCCTTCTCATCAGCAGCAACAGATACGTATTCAGCTGGCAGGAGTATTGGAAGCTGTTATTTCCCAGCAGCTCATTCCTACAACTGATGGCGTTTCCCGTGCAGCAGCTTTTGAAGTTCTTCACGTAAACAGCGCTGTCAGAAATCTCATCCGTGAAGGAAAGTCTCATCAGCTCATAACCTACATGCAGACATACCGCAAGCAGGGCATGATGACCATGGATGACGCCATTCTTGAACTCTACCGCGCTCAAAAGATATCTCGTGAAAGCGCCCTTCAGTTCGCTCAGGACCCTGACACCATGCAGAACAAAATGCTAAGGTAAGCAAGTCACTACAGCACCAGTGAGAGTATTTTGCCGTAAGCTTTGTGCTTATGTCAAAATACTCTCACT
This sequence comes from Butyrivibrio proteoclasticus, assembly GCF_900115735.1. Lineage (GTDB taxonomy): Bacteria > Bacillota > Clostridia > Lachnospirales > Lachnospiraceae > Butyrivibrio > Butyrivibrio proteoclasticus_B. The sequence goes on along the minus strand of NZ_FOXO01000004.1, from coordinate 71,822 downwards.
TTTCATATGCGCAATAACTTGGAAATTTGATACCAATTAATTACCAAGTTATTGCGCATAAATATTTGGCTTGCGAAAGTGGAGCTTTTGTTGTATATTATGCAAGTTGGTTTAAATTGTTAATGCTCATTAGAGGTTTGCAAAGTTCTTTTGCAGACTGATTACCCATATTTAATTTGATATTGAGAGGAAGTTTATGTTTAGTACAGTTACTTCGGGAGCTGTCAGGGGCATTTTATCTTACCTTATTGAGGTTGAGGTGGATGTTTCGACGGGACTCCCCGGTTTTAGTATGGTTGGCTTTATGAGCAGCGATGTAAGAGAGGCTGGTGACAGAGTTAAGGTGGCTCTTAAAAATGCAGGAGTTAAGATACCGCCTTCTAAGATCACGGTCAACTTGTCACCTGCAGACATTAGGAAAGAAGGCATAGTGTTGGATCTTCCTATGGCTATTGCGATATTGATTGCCATGGGTGAACTGGAAGAAAAATGTGTTAAGGATATGGTTGTTTTAGGAGAACTTGGCCTTGATGGAGAAGTTAAGCCTGTAAAGGGAATCCTTCCTGTTGTTGCAAAGGCCAAAGATATGGGAATAAATACAGTTCTTTTACCTAAAGATAATGCAATGGAGGGAGCAGTTGTCGATAATATCAGAATCGTAGGTGTCGGTTCCCTTCAGGAAGCAATTTGCTATCTGGCAGCATCTGAAGGTGATAGAAATAGCCTCATAAAGCCTACGACTGTGGATGTCAGAGAGATATTTGAACGGGATTCTAATAGAGAAGCTGACCTCGATTTTGCGGATATCAATGGTCAGGCTGCGGTTAAAAGAGCTGTAGAGGTTGCGGCAGCAGGTTTTCACCATTTGCTCCTTGTTGGACCGCCGGGGTCGGGAAAAAGTATGGTTGCAAAAAGAATTCCTTCAATCATGCCAAAGCTTTCTTTGGAAGAGAGCCTTGAAGTATCAACAATCTATTCAGTTGCCGGCGAACTTAAGGAGAATCAGGCACTTATAACCAGAAGACCTTTTATGAGCCCACACCATTCCATTACTGAAACTGCACTTACAGGTGGTGGAAATGTGCCGCGTCCAGGCGTAATCTCTTTAGCTCACAGAGGAGTGCTTTTTCTTGATGAGATGGCAGAATTTCCGAGAGTTAAGCTTGATATGCTGCGTCAGCCAATGGAGGATAAATTCATTCATATAGCAAGGAGCAGAGGAACATTTTCCTATCCTGCTGATTTCCAATTAGTCGGGGCTCTAAACCCTTGTCCTTGTGGCTATTATCCTGACAGAAATAAGTGTAAATGCACATCTAATGAGATCAAAAGATATCTTGGCCATATTTCAGGGCCAATTCTTGACAGAATCGATATCTGTGTAGAAGCACCAAGAGTAGATATATCAGAGTTTTCACAAAAATCCAGAAGTTTAAATGAATCAAGTGAGACAATAAGGCAAAGAGTAATGGCAGCCAGAAAGAGGCAGGAAGAGCGTTTTAAAGGGACAAATCTTAAGTTCAATTCTGACATGTCGCCCAATGACATTAAAAAATACTGTTCTCTTGGAAATATTGAACAGGCATATCTTGAAAGTGTCTTTTCAAGGATGGAGCTAAGTGCCAGAGCCTATCATAAGATTCTTAGAATTGCCAGGACTATTGCAGACCTTGAAGAGAGCGAAAAAATAACAAAGCTTCACATAATGGAGGCAATCAGCTATCGAATGACAGATGGGAAATACTGGAGTCAGAGGGAGGAAAAATGACAGAAAATAGATATGCCCATTTTTTATATAATATTCCGGGTTTGGGAAATAGAGGAATTTACAGCATTTTGGAGAGCAATGTCAGTTGTGAAGATATTTTTAAAATGGATGAAAAGAGCTTAGGTATACTCATAAAAGAAAAGACATCAAAAGTGAAAATAGCAAAGGAAGTTATTGAGAGAAGAAAATTTTGGAACTTTGAAGAAGAGGAGAAAAAACTAAAAGATAAGGGTATAAGGTTTATCTCTGTATTTTCTGATGAATTTCCAGAGAAATTAAAAAATATTCCGGATCCGCCTTTTGGCATCTATGTCAAAGGAAATCTTCCGAACTCAGAGCTTCCTTCAGTAGCGATTGTAGGAGCACGCATGTGCTCTGATTATGGGAGATTTATGTCAAGAGAATTCGGCAAAGGCCTAGCTCTTGCAGGAGTTCAGGTTATAAGCGGAATGGCTAGGGGAGTAGATGGCATAAGTCAGAAGGCGGCAATAGAGGCGGGAGGAAGCTCGTTTGGAATCCTGGGGTGTGGTGTAGACATATGTTACCCTGCAGAGAACAGGGATGTATATAGCAGTATAAGCGTAAGTGGTGGCCTGATTTCGGAATATCATCCCGGCACCGAACCAAAGCCAAATCTTTTTCCTATGCGAAATCGGATAATAAGTGCACTTGCCGACATTGTGCTTGTGGTAGAAGCAAGGCAAAAGTCCGGAACACAGATAACTGTAGATCAGGCTTTGGAACAGGGAAAAGAGGTTTTGGCAGTTCCGGGGAGAGTTACTGACAGATTAAGTGATGGTTGTAACTTTCTAATCAGCCAGGGAGCGGGAGTTGCTCTTTCTGTGGAAGATGTGTTGGATAGGCTTTGGAGTGGTGGAGTCCCCGGCAAATATGATGATAAAGCAAAAACAAAAGCAAACAGCAACGATTGTGTTGAAATGTTGGAAAAAACTCAGAACAATACAGAGGAATGCTTTGACTTGGAAGAACCTGGATCAATAGATGATGAGATTGTAGGTGTGGTAGATATTATTCCTGTTTCAGCTTCATCAATCATGGAAAGGCTATATGAAAAAGGAATTACCACTAGTGTTTCTGAACTAATGGGGAAACTAATGGACCTGACGTATAAAGGCCGGATTATTCAAGATGGTGTCTATTACAGGAAACGAGCGAGATGAGGGACTGTGATACCGATTGCGCAAAACGTTTCCGGCAACGATGCCGAAAACGTTTCCGACAAAAAAGTCAATGTGCAAACTGTATAAAACTATATACGTTTTATCATAAAAAATGCTTTATTGACAAAAAACTGCACAAGACCTAAACTTTTTTACAGAGCAACCGATTGCGCTCTGATGCGCAATAAGGAATGATACGAAAAAACGGAGGGATTAAAATGAAAAAGAAATTGGTTTCTGTTTTATTGTCAGCTGCAATGGGTGCAACACTCCTTGCAGGATGTGGACAGCAGGCTGCTGAGACTGCAACCGAAACAGCTCAGGATACAGCCGAGACTGTAACTGAAGCAGCTCAGGAGGCAACTGAAGCTCCTGCTGAAGTGGCTGAAGCAACAGAAGAAATCACAGATTACGGCACAGGCGAGGTTAAGGTTTGGGTTGCTGATGCTGTAGTTGATTTTACAAATCAGCAGATTGCTAAATTCCAGGAAGCACATCCTGAAATGTCAGGTTACACATTCACAGTTGAGGCAACTGGTGAAGGTGATGCTGCCGGAAACATGATTACAGACGTTGAGGCTGGTGCTGATGTATATGTATTTGCACAGGATCAGATCGCAAGACTTGTTTCTGCAGGTGCTCTTGAAGAAGTTGAGCCAGCTAACGCAGAGATGGTTAAGGCTCAGAACGATGCAGGTGCTGTTGGCGCTGCTACAGTAGGTAACACACTTTATGCTTATCCTCTTACATCTGATAACGGATATTTCCTTTACTATGATAAGAGCGTTGTAACAGATCCTTCATCTCTTGAAAAGATTGTTGCAGATTGCGAAGCAGCAGGAAAGAACTTCTACTTCGAAATCAATTCAGGATGGTATCAGACAGCATTCTTCTTTGGAACAGGTGCACAGCTTACTTATGACACAGATGATGCCGGTAACTTCACAAAGTGCAATTCAACATATGCAAGTGATGCAGGTGTAGTTGCTCTTAAAGAGATCATTGAGCTTGCTCAGTCAAAGTCATTCCAGAATGGTTCATCAGTTTCTAACGCTACAAACTGCGCAGCAATTGTTGATGGAACATGGGATTCAGAAGCAGCTAAGGCAATGTTTGGCGATAACTATGCATGTGCTAAGCTTCCTTCATTCGAAGGTTCTGATGGAAAGACATATCAGATGAGCGGATTTGGTGGATTCAAGCTTCTTGGTGTTAAGCCTCAGGAAGATGAGCTTAAGCTTGCTGTATGTGATGCTCTTGCTGCATATCTTTCAAGTGAAGAAGTTCAGCTTGCAAGATTTGAAGCAGTAGGCTGGGGCCCTTCAAACTTAAATGCACAGCAGTCAGATGCTGTTAAGGCTGACGAAGCACTTTCAGCTCTTGCTGATCAGCTTCAGTATACAATTCCTCAGGGTCAGTATCCTGGTGATTACTGGTCACTTGCTACATCACTTGGTGATTCTGTAATTTCTGGTGAAATTGCAGCAACTGCAAGCGATGAGGATATATTGAAGGCTCTTACAGATTTCCAGGCAACTTGCGAAAGCTATGCAAAATAATTAGCTGATAATTGTATTAAGGCTAAGATTTCAAGGCTCGGAATACCTATTATTCCGAGCCTATATTTTGAGTAGAACACTAATAGTTAAGAAGGGAGGTCCAGGCATGGCAGGAAGTACTGGAAAAACGAAAACTAAAAAAATAAGCTCTGGTCTTGAAACTGTTAAGCAGGTATTTAAGAATATCGGGGTGACATTTGTTGAGGGGGATTTTAAAACTAAAGTATCATATTTGATTTTTGGTTTTGGTCCATTACTTAGAGGACAAATTCTTATAGGAGCAGTACTTCTTTTACTGGAAGTTCTATTTTTCTGGTATATGACCGGATTTGGCTGGCAGTACCTTTCTAAGATTTCAACCCTTGGAACAGTAGCAACTCAGAAAGTGGGAAGAAAGACTGTTTATGGTGATAACAGTTTCCTTATTCTGCTGTTTGGTGTATTGAGCGCATTCGCAGTAGTTGCATTTTTTGTAGTATGGTACTTAAACATCAGAGAAAACAGAAAAGAAGAGATGCTGCTTAAAAACGGAAAAAAGCTTCCTTCAAATAAGGAGACATTCTTATCTCTTTTCGATAAAAACTTTGATAAGACACTTCTTTTTTTACCTGTTACAGGAATATTTGTATTCACAGTTTTACCTATCGTTTTCATGATTTGTGTCGCTTTTACAAATTATGATGCAAATCATCAGGCGCCATCCAATCTTTTTACATGGGTTGGACTTGAAAATTTTAAAAACCTTGTTTCATTCGGAACAGAAGGCTTTGGCCCCACATTTATACAGGTCCTTCTGTGGACACTTGTGTGGGCTTTTCTTGCTACATTTATAGACTATTTCCTTGGTCTTGGAGTAGCAATTCTTATTAACAAAAAAGGAGTAAGATTCAAAAAGCTCTGGAGAACCATCCTGGTTATGACAATTGCGGTTCCTCAGTTCGTATCGCTCCTTTATATCATGAAAATGTTCGCAAATGACGGACTTATCAATGGGTACCTTATAAAGTGGGGAATCATTAAAACTGCTATTCCTTTCTGGACGGATCCCTTACTTGCCAAGATAACGATCATTGTTGTCAATATCTGGATTGGTATTCCATATCTTATGTTGATTGCAACAGGACTGCTCATGAACATCCCTGAAGATCTTTATGAGAGCGCCAGAATTGATGGCGCCAACGGATGGCAGATGTTTAAGAGCATCACCCTTCCATATATGTTATTTGTTACAGGACCATTTATCCTGACTCAGTTTACCGGTAACCTCAATAACTTTAATGTTATATACCTTTTGACGCAGGGTAAACCTCAGTCAATGAATCTTGCCGGAAATGCCGGAAACACAGACCTTTTGGTAACGTGGCTTTACAAGATGACTGTAAATGACACTAACTACAAGATGGCAGCAGTAATAGGTATCATGGTATTTATTGTCACCGCTATATTTGCACTTGGTGTATATGGCCTGCTTCCATCAGTAAAGGATGAGGAGGGCTTCCAATAATGAATAAATCATATAAAACAAAAAGAGCAATAGGAAATGTGATTGCATACATTGTTCTTATACTTATCAGTATAATTTGGCTGTTCCCTTTTGTGGGACTTGTTCTTCAGAGCTTTAGATCATACGCAACAGAATATGGAGGAATGGTTGATTACCTTCTTCCCAAAGCTTTTTCACTTGATAATTACAAGTTTTTGTTTTCGGGTGAGACCAACTATGTAAGATGGTATGGCAACACTCTCATAGTTGCGTTCTTTGTTACTGCTTTCCAGACCGTCATCATCCTCTGTGTAAGCTATGCACTTTCAAGAATGAGATTTGCCGGAAGAGAACTTCTTATGCGTTTTTGGCTTATTTTAGGTCTTTTCCCCGGATTCCTTACTATGATCTGCCTGTACTTCCTGTTGAAACAGTTTGGACTTACTCAGGCAGGCGCTATCCCGGGTCTTATCCTTGTATCAGTAGCAAGTTCAGGTATGGGATACTACGTATGTAAGGGATACTTTGACACAATTCCCAAGGCTCTTGATGAAGCTGCAAGAATAGATGGCGCTACCAGAGCAAGAATATTTTTTACAATGATCATTCCTATGTCAAAGCCTATAATCATCTACACTGCACTTGTTGCCTTCATGGCACCATGGTGTGACTACGTATTTGCTTCTTATGTTGCTTTTGGTCACGATCAAAGTTACAATGTAGCAGTTGCCATGACCAGATGGGTGTGGACTAATGACTATCAGGGTTACTTTACAAGGTTCTGTGCAGGCGGCGTTTTAATCGCCATTCCTGTTACATTACTGTTCATGTTCCTTCAGAAATACTACGTTGAAGGTGTAACCGGCGGCGCGGTGAAAGGCTGAGAACACTTGGCGAGGTTTTTTCGAGCCTAGTGTGAACGTGTTAAGGCTCACATGCTTGCATGTGAGAGCTTAACTTCCTTGTGAAAAAACATGTGTAGAAGAAATCGTGTTCTGGCGAGCGAAGCGAGAGCAGAACTTCCTTGTGAAAAACCCACGCAGAATAAAGAATTCTGGCGAGCGAAGCGAGAAAAGAGTGTTATGAATAATCCAAAACTCACAATTGATGATGTTGCCAAAGCTCTTGGCATTTCCAAGACCACTGTTTCAAGGGCTATTTCCGGAAAAGGCAGGGTCGGGAATTCCACCAGGATCAAAGTAATGGAATATATTGAAAAGCATAATTTCAGGCCAAATGTCATGGCCAGAGCTTTGGCTCAGCAGAGAACATTTAATATAGGTGTAGTCTGGCCGGATGACTACAACGCTGTCGACCTGCCGTTCTTTCAGAGATGCATGGTTGGAATGAGCGAGATAACTTCATCCTATGGTTATGATATTGTGGTTTCACTTATTGCAGGTGATGATATTTCAGGCCTTAGGCGAGTGGTTGAAAATCATAAGGTGGATGGCATCATTCTTACGAGAACGCTGGTAAATGATAAACCCGCTGCTTACTTAAAGGAGTGCGGAATTCCCTTCGTGGCTATAGGCAGTTCAATGGATTCTGAGATAATTTGCGTTGACAATGCCAATTTTGAGGCGTGCAAAGAGCTTACTTCGGTACTCATTGCTAAAGGCTTAAAGAGACTTGCGCTTATTGGCGGCTCAACCGAGCACGTTATCACAAGAACCAGACATAATGGCTTTGTAGCTGCTTTTGTTGATGCCGGACTTGAGATGGATCCTGCACTTGTTTATCTTGATGTTGAAAAAACAACTAAAGTGGACGGGATTTTAAAAGAATTAATGAAAAAGAACATAGATGGAGTTATTTGTATGGACGACAATCTTGCAGGAGAGGTTATTGCAAGGTGCAGGGAAGAGCATATTCTTGTTCCGGAAAAGCTTAAAGTTGCTTCTTTTTACAACAGCTCCATTTTGGAAAGTTCAGTTCCTTCAGTTACGTCGCTTAATTTTGACGATAGAAATCTTGGAGCAACGGCGGCCAAAAAGCTGCTTGAGCTCATAGACGGACAGGATGTTTCAAATACTGTCCTTACCAACTACGAAGTAATACTCAAAGAAAGTACTAAATAAGAAACGGGGAGTTTTTATGAAAATATTGTCAGATTCAAAGGTTGGATTCGACCCGATCAGTCTGATTGTTGATGGGAAGAGAGTATTCCCTATGATGGGAGAGATGCACTTTAGCAGATATCCCCATCAGTACTGGGAAGAAGAACTCTGCAAGATGAAAGCGGGAGGAATTGATATAGTTTCTCTCTACGTCATCTGGATCCACCATGAGGAAATCCATGGCGATTTTGATTTTAGCGGAGACAGAAATTTAAGACTGTTTTTGGAAACAGTTAAAAAATGTGGCTTATATGCAATATTGAGAATTGGTCCATGGGCACATGGAGAGGCAAGAAACGGTGGATTTCCTGACTGGCTTTTAAAAGATTCAGTGGATAATGGCTACGAAGTCAGGACTGATGCGCCACGCTATCTTGAACATGTAAGAAAGTTCTATGAAAAGACATTTGAACAGGCGAAAGGTCTTTTGATAAAGGACGATGGTCCCGTGATCGGAGTGCAGATTGAAAACGAATACGGGCACTGCGGTGGAAAAAATGGCGAAGAGGGCGAGCAGCACATGAGAACTCTTCTGGCCATGGCAAAAGAGATTGGCTTTGAAGTGCCAATCTACACAGCTACAGGCTGGGGCGGTGCCGTCACCGGCGGAATGATCCCTGTTATGGGCGGTTACTGCGAGGCTCCATGGGATCAGAGAACTACTGAGATTGAGCCAAGCGGTAATTACATTTTTACCAGAGAAAGAAATGATCACAATATTGGCTCAGATCATGGCCTGGGTGATGGAATTACATTTGACATGAACAAGTTCCCTTTCCTTACTGCTGAACTTGGCGGAGGACTTCAGGTTACAAAACACAGAAGACCAATAGCGACAGGACTTGATACAGCAGCTATGACCATGACAAAACTTGGCAGTGGAGCCAATCTTTTAGGCTATTACATGTACCATGGCGGAACCAATCCTGAAGGAAAACTGACTACGCTTCAGGAGACAAAGGAGACAGGATATCCTAATGATCTTCCTGTTTTGTCTTACGATTTTAATGCTCCTCTTCGTGAATATGGACAGATGGAGGATACTTACAGACAGGTCAGACTTTTGGCGAATTTCATTCACGATTTTGGAAGTGACCTTTGCGACATGATTTATGTTGAGCAACCGGGAAATCCTTTAAAACCTGATAATTTTGAAGATATTAGAAGCGCAGTGAGATGCAAGGACAGAATTCTCTTTGATGGTGAGACAGTAAAATCCGGTTATCTTTTCGTTAATAATTATCAGCGCAGATATAAAATGGCAGAGCATAAGAATGTTGAACTGAGAGCTTATGATACTGACGGAAAGAGTATTCTTGCCGAATTTGAAAAAATAGATGTTGAGGATGGAGACTTTTTCTTCTATCCGTTTAACATGCCTGTTGGAAAAAAAGCTGTAATTACTATTGATGCAACTCCTGTTTGTCAGGTTGCTGATTTTGATGGTAAGGGACATGTGGCTTATATTTTCTATAAAGATTCAGAAAAAGAGCCGTCTTTAACAGTAAAAGGGGAACTTGATGGTCATAAGGTGATTGTTATTACCAGAGATGAAGCTGTTCATGGGTCTAAAGTTGTAAAGAACGGAAAAGAGCATTTTATTATAAGCAATGGTGATGTTGTGACAAAAGCTGACGGAAAGCCGGAACTATATTTTGAAGTGTCAGAAAATGAAACTAAACACGCTGTGTTTAAGGCTTTTCCTGAACTTCTTGATACACCTGATGGATTTGAAGTGCTAAAGAAAGATGATGACTCTTTTACTGTTTATAAGAGCCAAAACAGCCATGAAAACAGAGCAGAAGCTTTTTGGTCTACGGATGAGTGTTCTGATAAGCTTAATGTTTCAATAAAAGTTTCTAACATGCCTTCTGACAGAAATGAGATGTTTATGAGCATAGACTATGAAGGGGATACTGCTGAAATGTATTTTGATGGCAGGATGATTGCCGATAGCTTCTATACAGGACAAAAATGGGAAGTTGGACTTAAACGTTTTTGCGGTAATGAATGCGAAGCCTTTTGCTGTGACATAAATATTCAGTCTTTAAAAGAAAATACAAAATTATATCTTCAGAAATGGCCCGAAATGACAGATGGAAAGGCATGCAGAGTAAATGATATACATTTGATAGCGCAATTTAAAATTGAAATTTAAAAATATGTGTTAAAATAGTGTTATCGGGGTTATAAAATTCCGATAACACTTTTTTGTTTTTTACTTATGGTGATTGTATGTCTGAAGAAGAAATGAGAATGACTTACTCTGCAATTGTTACCGGAAAAGATAACAAGAAAATTGTAAGGGTTTCTTTTGAACGAAACGGAAAAAATGGTAAAGAGATTGCAGAAGGTGTTATTCCTGGTGGAAAGATAGTTAAAAATAATGGGTATTCTCCGGACGAAATAGCAGGTCTTGAGGTATACCTTAGAGCAAATGCGGATGATATTATTTCAAAAGCAAAGGTTATCAGCAATCCGCTTAAATGGTTATAAACAAAGCTGGAGTTTGCAGATGCAATATAATATATATTTTGATATTTGCGCATTATTCATACTAATTACAATTGCTGTAACCTCTATGTCCAGAAGAGGTGTGCCTTCTTATCGACAGAGAGCTTACAGTGCGCTTTATTTTGCAATTTTTATGGCAACCTTGTGTGAAAGAATAGAAACTTATCTTCAGATGCATCCCTTTATTTTTTCGGAATACAGTATTCTTGAAAAAATATCTGGAAGCGCGTTTTTCTTTTTTCATCTGGGCTCAGCTGTTTTTTATCTCTTATATATCATGTCAGTACTGGATATTTATGTACCTATTACCACGTGGAAAGGGTTTTGGTTTCTGTGGTTTGGGTATATTATCTGCGCTGTTCTTTTGGTGATTAACTGGTTTGTTCCCATTATGTTCAGTTACTCTGTTGATGGTATTTATCACAGAGGAAAGTATTTGTTCCTGTTTTATATCATTGCGACATATTATCTGGCTGTCAGCCTTGTGCTGCTTCTAAAGTACAATAATCTCATGCGAAGAAAGACCAAGGTTGTAGTGGCTTCGTATGTTTTGTTTGTATTGGTTGGAATTCTGATACAGTATTTTTACCCGACTCTGCTAATTGAGAATTTTTGTAATACTATCAGTGTTACATTTATCTATATTACTCTTCAAAATCCAAGTGAAATGGTTGATGAAGTGCTGGATATCCTAAATAAAAAGGCATTTCTTGAAGGGAATGACCTTAAGACAAAAAGAAAAGCAGAGCATTATACAATTTTTCTTACAATAAGCAACGTTCGAGCCCTTAGTGATGAAATAGGATATGGAAAGGGGCAGGATGCGCTTAAAACCATTGCGAAGTATTTAAAGAGTGTAGGCCAGAAGGAACTTCACCTTATTACTTATGCTTACAGATATTCCGAGTATGTATTTGCATTGACTGTTCATACAGATGACGCCGAGAAAGCCAAAGCTTTGATGTATAAGATTTCTTTCAGAATGCGTGAGCCTTGGAACGTTGGCAACATGAAGCTGAAAGTTGATGGACATCTGTTTTTACTTCATTATCCAAAACATTATGAGACTACAGCGGATCTGATAAATAAGATTGAAATGATGGTTAATAATGTGGCTGATGATCATGAACTTATCATAGATGTTGATAAGGTTGATTTTGATGAGATCAAAAGGCAAAGCGACTATGATAATCTGGCGAGGATGAATATTGATAACAAAATGGCAACTATAAAGTTCCAGCCGTTTTTGTCTAAAATCTATAAGATCAATTACTGTGCAGATGTTTTTTGCTTCCTCCATGATATGTCCGGAAACGAAATTGATATGAGAGGAAAATTTCCTGATATAAGAGTTACCCAGGCACTTATGGATATGGACGAGTTTGTTTTCAGAAGGGCTTGCAGAGCACTTTCGTTTTGGAATGCAGGCGACAAAAATGGCAAATACAGGGCTGTTGTTTCCATGTCACAGGGTGAAATATCCAGAAATGATTTCATTAAGCGTATCAAGAAAATACTTAGAGAAGAAAATGCAATGGCCACATGGGTCAGCATTAAACTTACTGAGACAACGATTTCTACCATGAATTCGGTTGCAGAAAGAAATATAAAGATGTTAGGAGATATAAAGAGTTCAATCATTGTTGATAAGTTTGGAAGTGGCTATGGAGATCTTAACAGGGTGCTGTCGCTTCCGGTATCACAGATCAACATAGACAGCTCTATACTTCGTTCTGCCATGGAGTCTGAAAAGATGATGCTGGTTGCACAGGGAATTGTGAATCTTTTTCATGATATCAGTATATTTGTCTGCGCTACTGATATTGAGAATGAGATGGACAAAAAAATGGCAGAGGACCTCGGATGTGATTATCTCATAGGAGATTACATGGGTGTACCTATGAAAGACAGTTCCTACGTAAAGTTTATTGATGCATATTTTGAGGAAAACTGATGATGAATTTATTAACAAATCCACAAAACTACGAAATATGCTTTGCATTATGCTCTATGGTGGTTCTTTTTATTACTGTTTTTGTGCATGTATTCGGAGAACATTATTACAGCAGGCAAAATGACATATTTGGAGGGCTGCTTTTTAATGCTTTTTGCATGAGCCTGTTGGGCCTCATACACAAAGTATGGATACAGTCTGATTTTGCCAAAATGTCTCTTGGTTACCAAACGGTCTGTGTGCTGGTAATGCTTGAGAAACTATGCATTTATACAATGCCGTTTTTGTCTGTTCTCTATGGACTTGCCATTTTTCGAATTGAAATACAAGGCTTTGTAAAAAAGACTGTTTTTGTGCTTCCGACGCTTTGTTCTTTTTTATTTATCTTTAGTAGTATATTTACTGATTTCTTTTATAGGTTCGATGAAAATGCGGATACCAGATATATATATCCTCAGGGCGTAATAATATATCTGAGTGTATGGGTTTACTTGATTTTTGCAGCTTACCTTATCATTAAGTACAAAAAATCTTTTAGCAGTGAAAAACAGGTAGCTCTGGTGGTCTACTATTTACTTATGGCAGCAGGCATTCCCATAAGGATACTGACAAGATCCAGCTCTATATTTGAATTTTCAGTATCGATAGCTCTTTTGCTGTGTGTTTACACATTCCAAAATCCCAGTGAATTTGTAGATCTGACTTCAGGGGCAGGAACTAAGAAAGCTCTTGAGTTCACGATTTCTACGAATCTGTTGCAGAAAAAGACATTTTCGCTCTTGGGAGTGTATGTGGATAAACTCGATGTGTTTCTTAGCGAAGAATCAGTTGAAACATCATCTGAACTCCTTAGACAGATATCAGACTATCTAAAGAAATTGTGCCCTGACGGAAGTCTTTTTTACCCATTTGACAGCACATTTATCCTGCTGATCCCGGATGCAGATCCGGATGATGCTGTAATTAAAAAAACTGCAGAGCAGATTAAGATAAGGTTTAAAGACCAATGGATTTTAAAAAATAATGAAGTTAAGCTTTTTCAGAGTCCATGCGCTCTGGGATTTCCAAGTGAAGCAGACTCCCTTGAAAGGTTTAATGAGATATGGAGTGTTATGCAAAAAGCACTTCTTAGGCATAACAGGGATGTTTTAAGGTTGTCAGAACTGAATCTTAAATATGTTGAACATGATAAGAAGATTGATGGAATAGTCAAAAGGGCTCTCGAAGACGGGCTTTTGGATGTCTATTATCAGCCGATTTTTTCTCCTTCAGATGGGAAATTTACATCCTGCGAAGCGCTCGTGCGTCTAAAGGATCCTAAACTTGGATTTATTTCGCCTGCAGTATTCATGCCGGTTGCTGAGAGAAACGGAAGTGTTCTTGAAATTGACCGCTATGTGCTTGAGAACGTCTGTGAGATGATTTCCTCAACGGGAATCACGGACTACGGAATAGAATATGTGGAGGTTAATCTGTCTATAGTTGATTGCATTCAGACTAATCTGGCAGAAAATATACTTGGCACATTGAAAAAATACAATGTTGATTCCAAACATATAAATCTTGAGATAACTGAGACCTGGGAAAAAGATATCACCGATGTTATGGATATGAATCTTGGCAAACTTCTTAAGGCCGGGATTACTTTTTCCATGGATGATTTTGGAACCGGATATTCCAATCTTTCAAGAATGGCCTTGCTTCCACTAAAGCTTTTTAAACTTGATAAGAGTATTGTTCAATCAGCACTTGATTCAGAGACATCATATATGGTCATGTTAAACATGATAAAGATCATTAAGTCTTTGGGAAAAGAAATTGTGGCTGAAGGCGTTGAAACTGCAGAGCAGGCTAAGCAGATAATCAGGCTTGGCTGTGATCATGTTCAGGGGTTCTTTTATGCAAGGCCAATGCCCAGAGAAAGCTTTATACAGTTTATAAAAGAGCACAATTCTTAAAGCCATTGCAAAGAAAATGTGGTAAGTGTAAAATATTTCGTGTTTATTATTATTTCAAGGATTAAGGATGGTTATTTATGGCACTTATTAAGAAACCGGTTACCGGCATGAAGGATATTCTGCCTTCAGAAATGCAGCTTAGAGATTACTGCATTGGAGTTATAAAAAAGACTTATGCAGAATTTGGTTTTACTTCTATAGAGACACCTTGTGTTGAATCACTTGCAAATCTTAACAGTAAGCAGGGTGGAGAAAACGAAAAGCTTATTTTCAAAGTTATGAAAAGAGGAGAAAAGCTTAATTTAGCGACTGCTAAAGAGGAGAATGATCTAACAGATTCCGGTCTTAGATATGACCTTACAGTTCCTCTTGTTCGTTTTTATGCAAATCATGCAAGCGAGCTTCCTTCTCCATTTAAAGCACTTCAGATGGGCAATGTATGGAGAGCTGACAGACCTCAGAAAGGTAGATATCGTCAGTTTATGCAGTGTGATATTGATATTCTTGGTGAGGCTACCAACCTTGCAGAGATAGAGCTTATCCTTGCTACCACTACAACTCTTGGAAGACTTGGATTTAAGGATTTTAAGATAAGAATAAATGAGCGCCGTATTTTAAAGGCTATGGCAGCATATAGTGGATTTCCTGAGGAAAGCTATGATGACGTATTTATAACTCTTGATAAGATGGATAAAATCGGTATCGATGGTGTCTCTGAAGAGCTTGAAAAAGAAGGCTTTGAAAGAGCAGCAATTGACAAATACCTTGATCTGTTCAGAAGCGTTGAGGGCAAAACAGACATTTCTGGTCTTAAGATAATTGCTGAAAAACTTGGTGACTTCCTTGACACAGAGGTAAGAGAGAGCCTTGAAGAGATCATCACAAGTGTTGATGCGACCAAGACAGCTCAGTTTGAAATGGTATTTGATCCTACACTTGTAAGAGGAATGTCATATTATACAGGTACTATTTTCGAAGTATCAATGCCTCAGTACGGCGGAAGCTGCGGTGGCGGCGGACGTTATGACAAGATGGTTGGAAAGTTCCTCGGTCAGGATACTCCTGCATGTGGCTTTTCAATTGGTTTTGAGCGAATCATCATGATCATGATGGATGAAGGTTTTAAGATTCCGGGAGAGAGCAAAAAACAGGCATTCCTTATTGAAAAGGGAATCAAAGGAGAGAGACTTTCCGAGATTATTTCGGAGGCTCAGAAAGAGCGACTTGAAGGCAATCAGGTACTGGTTGTTCGTATGAATAAGAACAAGAAGTTCCAGAAACAGCAGCTTTTGGAGCAGGGATATGAGGATGTGAAGGAATTCTATCTCAATCCGCTTAATTAATATGTCTTTTGCCAAAAACGGCCATTGGCTGTATGAATAAAATATAAGGGGAGTAAGAAGGTATGATCAGAAAAGGTTTTAAAATGAAGCTTTACAAGGGGATGGAAAAGGAATACGAGAAGAGACACAATGAGTTGTGGCCTGAAATGCAGGAAATGATTCATGAGCATGGTGGACGCAACTACAGCATATTCCTTGATGAAGAGACAGATATTCTCTATGGCTATATTGAAATAGAGGATGAAGAGCTTTGGGCTAAAGGCGCTGATACAGCTATTAATCGCAAATGGTGGGATTTTATGGCTGATATTATGGAAACCAATCCGGACAACAGCCCGGTAGCTATCGATCTTCATCCGGTATTTCATTTGGATTGATAGGAGGAAGTTTTGGATACACACGCGATACAGCTCGCAGTATTAATTGTACTTGTTTTGTTATCTGCGTTTTTTTCATCTGCTGAAACAGCTTTTATGACTGTTAACAAGGTGAAAATGAAATCCCTTTCTGATGAAGGGAACAAGCGGGCAAAAAGAGTTCTTTCAATTTGCGAAGACACTCAAAAAATATTGTCTGCGATTCTGATTGGCAACAATATTGTCAATCTTAGTGCATCTGCTTTGATGACAGTTTATGTTACGGATGTGTTTGGCAGTTTTGCGATTGGCATTGGTACCGGAGTATTGACTTTGATCGTACTGATTTTTGGAGAGATTATTCCTAAAACGGTAGCAACTGCCTATGCGGAGAAAATGTCACTGTGGTATGTGAATGTTATTTTATTTATCATGGCCATAATTCATCCTTTCAGCTTTATCATAAATGGTGTTGCTACCCTGATTTTGAAGTTGTTCAGGATTGATATTAAAAACAAGCAGACCATGACTGAAACAGAACTTAAGACTTATGTGGATGTCAGTCATGAGGATGGTGTGATTGAGAGCGGAGAAAAAGAAATCATTTACAACGTATTTGATTTTAGTGATGCTCATGCAAAAGATATCATGATTCCGAGAATTGATATGTGCTGTGTCAGCTCAGATGCTGATTACAGTGAGGTTATGAAAGTCTTTCGCGAGGATATGTACACCAGAATTCCTGTTTATGAAGGCGGAGATCAGGACAATATTATTGGTCTGATAAATGTGAAAGATCTGGTCCTTATTCAGGATAAGGATAATTTTAAGATAAAGGACTGCCTCAGAAAAGCTTATTATACATATGAGTATAAAAAGACTGCCGATCTTCTCATGGAAATGAGAGAAAGAAGCCAGAACGTTGCTTTTGTCCTTTCGGAGTACGGAACTACAGTCGGAATGATCACTTTGGAGGACCTTCTTGAAGAAATCGTAGGCGAGATCAGAGATGAGTATGATTCTGATGAGGATGAACTCATAAGACATGTAGGCGGCAATAAGTATCTTGTCGAAGGAAACGTGAAGCTTGATGATATAAATGATGCTCTTGGGACAGAACTTGATTCTGAAGATTATGATTCCATAGGCGGACTTATGATCGAAAAGCTTGACAGACTGCCGGGATATGGTGAGACCGTTACATTAGATAATGGTATTACGCTAACTGCCCGTGGAATAAAGCGAAACAGAATTACCAAAGTTCTGTTAACTGCTAATAATGTCACAAAAGAGGATGCAAAAGAAACACTTTAATAATTTACCAATATATGGTATACTAGGTCGATGTAAAAACTCGAAAGTGGAACAGTTCACATTTCAAGTAGGAGGCAATTTATGAAGCACGTAAAGTCATTAGTAACAAGAAATCTTAAAGAGTCAATGAAAAAGGGCGGATGTGGCGAGTGCCAGACATCATGCCAGTCAGCATGCAAGACATCATGCACAGTAGGAAACCAGAGTTGCGAGCAGCTCAGCAAGTAATCTAACTGGAAGAATATTGGTTTTGTAGGATTAAGTTATCGGGCAGCGGCCGAGGCCGCTGCCTAGTTTTTGCACAACTCGCAGAGTTTAGTTTTAGGAGATTTTATGATTCACGCTTATAAGAACAACGGTTATAACATTGTTCTGGATGTTAACAGCGGTTCAGTACACGTTGTTGATGATGTTGTTTTTGATTTAGTTAATATTGTAGAGGAGAAACTTGCTGCCAAGTACGGTACAGCGGCAGTTTCAGACGGACAGGAAGAAGCTTCAAAAGAGGATTTTGGATGGCTGTTTGATGAAGTTAAAAAGCTTTCAGAGATAACAGATAAGTACTCTGTAGAAGATATCAAAGAGGCAGTTGAGGAACTTTTAGAGCTCAGAGCGGCACAGGTTCTTTATACTGATGATGTATATGAGAACTATGTAGATGAATTCCAGAACAGAGAGACAGTTATCAAGGCTCTTTGCCTTAACATAGCACATGACTGTAATCTCAGATGTAAATATTGTTTTGCCGATGAGGGAGAGTATCACGGAAGAAGAGCTCTCATGACAGAAGAAGTCGGTAAGGCAGCACTTGATTTCCTTGTTAAGAATTCAGGAAATCGCAGAAATCTTGAAGTAGATTTCTTTGGCGGTGAGCCACTTATGAACTGGGAGGTCGTTAAAAAGATCGTTGAGTACGGCCGCCAGATTGAAAAAGAACACAATAAGAATTTCCGTTTCACGATAACAACAAACGGAACTCTTTTAAACGATGAGATTCTTGAGTATGTAAATAAGGAAATGGGCAATATTGTCCTTTCTATTGACGGACGTAAGGAAGTTCACGATGCAATGCGTCCTAAGCGCGGCGGACAGGGAAGCTATGATGAGATAGTTCCTAAGTTCCAGAAAGTTGCAGAGAGCCGTCATCAGCTCAGATACTTTGTAAGAGGTACATTTACTCACAATAATCTTGATTTTTCAGAGGATGTTAAGCATCTTGCAGATCTTGGGTTTAAACAGATTTCAGTTGAGCCTGTAGTTGCCAAGCCTGAGGATTGGTACTCATTAAAGGATGAGGATATTCCAAAGCTTTGCGAAGAGTATGACAAGCTTGCGAAGTTCTATCTCGAGAGACAGAAAGAGGGAAGAGGCTTTAATTTCTTCCACTTCAACATCGATCTTGAGGGTGGCCCTTGCGTAGCTAAGAGACTTTCAGGATGTGGTTCAGGATGTGAGTATTTGGGAGTTACACCATGGGGAGACCTTTATCCTTGTCATCAGTTCGTTGGTAATGAAGATTTCATTATGGGTAACGTATTTGAAGGTATTACAAGACCTGACATTCAGGAGACATTCAAAAAGAGCAATGTTTATTCAAGACCTGAATGTGAAAAATGTTTTGCCAGATATTATTGCAGCGGTGGATGTGCTGCAAACGCCTATAATTTCAATGGCAATATCAATACGACATATAAGCACGGTTGTGAGCTTCAGAGAAAGCGTATCGAGTGTGCGATTATGATAAAGGCGGCTATGGCCGAATAAGCTATATGGGAGGATGTATTACAATGAAACGCTTAAAGTCAGTTTTAGCGCTTATCATCGTTCTGTTACTGCTGGGGGGAGTTGGATATTCAGCAGTGTATGGACTCGGTGAAGACAAGTCAGGTTCTTTATCCAGTATTAATTTAGGACTTGATCTTGCAGGTGGTGTCAGCATCACTTATGAAGTTGTTGGAGATGAGAATCCTGATAAGGAGGATATGTCTGATACAATCTACAAGCTTCAGCAGCGTGTAGATCAGTACAGCACAGAGGCACTTGTTTATCAGGAAGGTTCTAACAGAATCAATATAGAGATTCCTGGTGTTTCAGATGCCAATGCAATCTTGGAGGATCTCGGACAGCCAGGTAATCTTTACTTTATTGCTCAGACTGATGCAGAAGGTAATGAGAACTACACATATCACTCAGGAGTTACTGCAGAAGGCGGCCTTGAGACTGATGAAGAAGGTAACATTCTTTTTGGTTACGTTCTGAACAAGACACTTGAAGAGCTTCAGGCAGATGGTTCTATAGTTCTTTCAGGAGACCAGGTATCAGTTGCTCAGGCTGCAGCTCAGCAGGATTCATATGGTTCACAGGAGCCTGTTGTTTCTCTTGAGTTCACAGAAGAGGGTAAGACAGCTTTTGCTGAGGCTACTAAGAAAGCCTATGCAGCTGGAGAGACAATCGGTATCTACTATGACGGCCAGTTCATTTCTGTTCCTAAGGTTCAGGCAGAGATAACTGATGGTAAGGCTGTTATCACAGGAATGAGTTCATTTGAAGAGGCTCAGAACCTTGCTTCTATGATCAGAATCGGTGGACTTAAGCTTCAGCTTAACGAACTTAGATCAAACGTTGTAGGTGCTCAGCTTGGTTCAAATGCCATCAGAACATCACTTATTGCAGCGGCAGTTGGTTTTGCGCTTATTGCAGTGCTGATGATTGTGATCTTCAGACTCCTTGGTTTTTCAGCTACACTTGCACTTGCATTCTATTGCGGACTTATGGTATTCCTTCTTTCCGCATTTGATATGACACTTACTCTTCCTGGTATTGCAGGTATTATTCTTTCAATCGGTATGGCGGTTGATGCTAACGTACTTGTTTTCTCCAGAATCAAAGAAGAGCTCGCTGCCGGTAAGATAGTTGATGAAGCTAGAAAGAACGGTTACAACAAGGCTCTTTCATCAATCCTTGACGGTAACATCACAACTCTTATCGTAGCTATCGTTCTTAGAATTGGTGGAACCGGTTCAATAAAAGGATTTGCTGAGACTCTTATGCTTGGTATCATCCTTTCAATGTTCACAGCTCTTGTAGTTACAAGACTTATTACTTCAATACTTTATGGCCTTGGACTTGAGAATCCTGTTCTCTACGGTAAGGCAAAGGCAGTTAAGAAATTTGATTTCGTTGGAAAGAGAAGAATATTCTATCTCGTTTCATGTGCAGTACTTGTAGTTGGTATCATTACAATGGCAGTTAACGCATCAGCAGGAAAGGGTGCATTCAACTACAGCCTTGACTTCGTTGGTGGTACATCAACAACAGTTACTTTTGACAGATCTTATGAGCTTGCTGAGCTTGAGAGCACAGTAGCAAATGATATCAAGAGCGCTGCAGGAATCAATGAGATTCAGATCCAGACAGTATCTGGCACAAATCAGGTAATCTTTAAGACATCAACTCTTAATGTTTCTCAGAGAGAAGCAGTTGAGGAAGTTCTTGAGAACAACTATGGAGTTTCTGCTGATAATATTGCAGCTGAGACAATCAGCTCAACAATCAGTGGAGAGATGAGATCCAGTGCTGTTAAGGCGCTTCTTGTTGCCCTTGTCCTTATGCTTATATATATATGGATCAGATTTAAGGATATCAAGTTTGGTGCAGCAGCAATTATAGCTCTTGCACATGATGCTTTAGTAGTTGTTACAGCATATGCCCTTACAAGACTTTCAGTAGGTAGCACATTCATCGCTGTTATACTTACAATTGTAGGTTACTCAATCAACGATACAATCGTTACATTCGATCGTATCCGTGAGAACCTTCACAATGCAACAAACAGAAAAGAAGAAGCAGAGCTTGTTAATGGCAGTGTAGCTCAGACAGTTACAAGAAGTATCTTTACTTCAGCAACAACATTCTTCACTGTAGCTGCCCTTTATGTATTTGGCGTAGCAGACATTAAGGCATTTGCACTTCCACTTATGGTTGGTGTTGTTTGTGGTACATATTCATCAATCTTTATTGCATCACCAATGTGGTATGATCTTAAGACAAAGTTCAAAACATTGTTTGCAAAGTAATTTTCATAGTATAAGATGTTGGAGATATGGTTTATCCATATCTCCGATTTTTTTATGTAATAGGAAAATGAATGCTAAAATATTCGCGCTTGGCGCGAGAGTGTCGCAAGCGACATTCTAATTGAGCTAGAAAGGATTTCAGATTATGAAAGAGGCATATTTTGCAGGGGGATGTTTTTGGTGTGTGACACCTATTTATAAGATGTACGGCGTTGATAAGGTTATTTGCGGTTACGCAGGCGGAGATGAGGAGAATCCAACCTACGAACAGGTTAAACATCAGGAAACTGGCCATCGTGAGACCATAAAGCTTGTATATGATCCTGAGAAGGTATCATATGATAAGTTACTGGATATTTATTTTGCAAATGTAGATCCATTTGATGCTGAGGGACAGTTTATCGACAAGGGATTTTCTTATACTCTGGCAATCTTCTATGGCGATGAAGAGGAAAAGGCTCTTGCCCAATCTAAACTTGATAAAATAGCAGCAGATTCAGGCAAGGAAACATTTGTTGAACTGTTGCCTTATAAAAACTTCTATGAAGCAGAAGAGTATCACCAGGATTACTATCTGAAAAATCCTGAGGCCTTTGAAAAGGAACTCATCGAATCCGGAAGAAAAAAGGTTTGAATATGGTAAAAAAACACTTCTCTTTTTAAAATATGGTAAGATATACAAAGCGCGCCGCATAAAATACAAGGTGGTGCGCATTTATTATTATGTAACAAAGAGGATAGATATGGCAAAATGGATGATAGCAAATAAGAAGGCGGATTTTGATGGAATTGCTGCTAAGTATGGCATTTCTAATATTACTGCAAGGCTTATTGCTAATAGACTTATAAATTCCAGAGAGACGGAAAAAGAAGATTGTACTTTGGAAAAGGTTGATGAGTATTTAAACGGTAGCGTTTCAATGCTTCATGATCCCTTTAAAATGGCAGACATGGAGAAAGGCGCCAGGGTGATGCTCTCCAAAATAGCTGATGGAGTAAAAATCCGTGTTATAGGTGACTATGACGTAGATGGTATATGTTCTTCATACATACTTGTGGATGGACTAAGGCTCTTTGGAGGAGATGTGGACTGTGTTCTTCCTGACAGGATCAAGGATGGTTATGGTCTTAGCATCAAACTTGTTGATGCTGCTATTGAAGACGGAATTGATACTATCATTACCTGTGACAATGGAATTGCAGCTTTTGAGCAGATAAAGCATGCAAAAGAAAAGGGCATGACTGTAGTTGTTACAGATCACCACGAAGTTCCCTTTGAAGTGGCTAAGGGTGATGAAGCCTGTGCGGATTCTTCTGACATAGAGACTTCTGAGAAAAAAGAAATATTACCGCCTGCCGATGCTGTTATTGATCCAAAGAGAGCTGAGGGCGAGTATACTTTTAAAGAAATCTGCGGAGCAGTTGTTGCTTATAAGTTCCTGCAGGTTATGGCGCAGATCAAGGCTTCAGAGACAGAAGACGCAGAGTTTAATGAACTGATTGGAAGGTTTTTTACTGAAAAGATCATCTTTGCAGGTATCGCAACGGTGTGCGATGTCATGGAACTTAAGGATGAGAACAGGATAATCGTAAAAGAGTCTTTAAAACGCATCAGATTTACTGAAAATAAGGGACTTAAAGCTCTTATTGATGTAAATAGCATCGACGCCAGTGCTATGACAGGATATCATTATGGTTTCATTATAGGTCCCTGTCTTAATGCCACCGGAAGGCTTGACCTTGCCACAAGAGCACTATCACTGTTTTTTGCTGAAGATGAAGCTGAGGCTGCTACAATCGCCGGAGATTTAAAGAGTCTTAATGACAGCAGGAAAGATATGACCAAAGAGGGCGTGGATGCAGCTATAGAAATTGTGGATAAAGAGGCTAAAACAGGTGAACTTCCTAAGGTCATTGTGTTGTACCTTCCATATGTTCATGAATCTATCGCCGGTATAATAGCAGGAAAGATAAAAGAAAAATATTACAGGCCTACAATCGTTCTTACAAAGGCAGCTGACGGAGGCGCTAAGGGTTCCGGAAGGTCTATTGAGAGCTATGATATGTTCCAGCATCTTTCAGCATGTAAAGAGCTGTTTACGAAGTTTGGCGGACATAAGATGGCTGCAGGACTTTCACTTCCTGAAGAGAATATCGAGGCTCTTCGCTCAAGACTCAATAATGAGTGTGAGCTTACAGACAACGATTATGAGAGAATAGTCCATCTTGATATGGTAATGCCTCTAAAATATGCGAGCATGAGTCTTGTAAAGGAATTTAATAAGTTGGAACCTTTTGGAGCAGGCAATATTAAGCCGATGTTCGCACAAAAGGATGTAAAGCTTTTATCAGGAAGAATCCTTGGTAAAAACAAGAATTGTGGAAAATACAGAGTATCTGATGATTCTAATAATTATTTTGATATGATGTATTTTGGTGATATGGATAAGTGGCATGAATTCCTAAGGGACAGATACGGACAGAGTGCTGTAGATGATCTTTATGATGGAAGAGCTTACAACATGAAGGTGAGTATTGCATATTATCCGGATATTAACAGCTATCAGGGGAGAGAATCAGTTCAGATAGTTATGAGCGATTTCACATGATACAAAAAAATCCCCCATTAACCACAAAAACACACGCGAAGCGTGTGTCTGCGGTTTCTTATGAGGGGGAGATAGTGAGCCTTAGCTCATATCTTTAAATATATATTACTCCTGAATTGTGAATAAAATGTGACGAAAAAATAAAAAATGGGAGGGCTTACATGAAGCTTAGTAAATTACTGGAAAATCTCGAATACAAAATCACAAAAGGAAACTCTTTTGAAGAAATCAGTGCTGATTCAATAGAGATAAGGGATGTTGTAAACGATAACCGTAAAATTTCAGAAGGATCTCTTTTCATCTGCATCAAGGGAGCAAATTTTGACGGACATTCCTGTGCAAAAGAAGCAGCAGAAAAAAGGGCAGCAGCTATCGTTGTAAGTCAGGATGTTGGACTTCCTGAAAATTCAGAAATAGCAGTTGTCAGAGTTGAGGACACAAGATATGCAATGGCATTTATTTCAGCTGCATATTTTGACCATCCTGCAAGAAAACTTAAGACAATCGGCATCACAGGAACAAAGGGTAAGACTACAACCACATATCTTATCAGAAACATGCTTGAGAATGCCGGACACAAGGTTGGTCTTATTGGAACAATTGAGGTTATCATCGGTGATGAGCATATTCATGCAGAGAATACAACACCTGAGTCCTACAATCTTCAGGAGTATATGCATAGAATGGTAGAAGCAGGCTGTGACAGCGTAGTTATGGAGGTATCTTCACAGGGACTTATGCTTCACAGAACTCAGGGCTTCACATTTGATATCGGCATCTTTACAAACATTGAGCCGGATCACATCGGACCTAATGAGCACAAGGATTTTGACGATTATATGCACTGCAAAGGTCTTTTGTTTAAACAGTGCAAGGTTGGTATATGCAATGGTGATGATATTCACACAGACGACATCTTAGAAGGCCACACCTGTGAAGTTGAAACCTACGGATTTGGTGAGGGTAATGATATAAGAGCTATAAATCTTGCTTACATCCATAAACCAGGTCAGCTCGGTGTGTTCTTTGATACAGACGGACTTATAAAAGTTCATGCTGAAGTTGAGACTCCAGGCAAGTTCAGCGTTTTAAATGCTCTTTGTGCTATTGCAGTTGCGAGACACTTTGGATGCAGTGAAGCTGAGATTGCTCCAGCCCTTAAGGGAGCCAAGGTAAAGGGAAGAATCGAGATGGTAAAGGTTTCAGATGACTTTACACTTATGATCGACTATGCCCACAATGCTATGGCGCTTAAGAGTCTTCTTACTACACTCAGAGATTATCATCCAAACAGACTTATCTGCCTCTTTGGATGCGGTGGAAACAGAAGTAAGCTTCGCAGATTTGAGATGGGCGAAGTTAGCGGCAAATATGCAGACTTCACCATCATTACATCAGATAACCCAAGATTTGAAGAGCCTGAAGATATCATGAATGATATTGAGACAGGTATGAAAAAGACAGATGGTAAATACATCAAGATTACTGATAGAAAAGAGGCTATTGCTTATGCCATTGATCACGGCGAGCAGGGCGATATCATAGTTCTTGCAGGTAAGGGACATGAGGACTATCAGGAGATTAAAGGTGTGAAATACCACATGGATGAACGTGAACTTATTCAGGAAATCCTCGAAGAGCGTAAGTAATGAGAAGCTTATAAAATAGCTTAAAAATGTGTATCTGGTTTTAGCAAAGGCGGATGCACATTTTTTAATTAATGATTGTCATGTGTGCTTTTACCTTATGATAAAATATTATTTGTAAGTTGGATTAGAGGAGAAATAAAGGTTAGATTTATGTACGCTAACATTATTATAGATATTTCACATGAAAAAGTAGACAGGACGTTTCAGTATCGAATTCCGGACAGACTCATTGAGGTATGCGATATTGGCATGCCTGTAAAGGTACCCTTTGGAAGGGGAGATAATGTACGAACCGGGTACATTGTTGAACTTACAGAGGAACCTAATTGGGACCCTGATAAGATAAAAGAGATAATCGATGTGGAAAAAGGTCTTATTTCCGCAGAGGATATTTCAATAAGGCTTGCAGCCTGGATGAAAAGACAGTACGGCTCTACCATGATAGCTGCACTTAAGACCGTGCTTCCTGCTTCTAAAAAGCAGGCAAGGCAGATACACAAATTTATTTCTTTAAGACTTCCGGAGAGGGAGGCAAGAGACCTTTACTATGAGTGCGTAAGGAAAAAGCAAAAGGCAAGAGAGCGTCTTTTAAAGGAACTTATAGATAATCCCGATGACAGGATTCCCTATGAATTTATCACAGGTAAGCTAAACGTGTCTTCACAGGCCATAAAGGCCCTTAGTGACAAAGGAATCATTGCCATAGAAAGTGAAGAATATTACAGAAAGCCCATAGCTGCCGATGGCGCAAGATATGGCAAAAAGACTTTAAGTGATGAACAGCAGCATATCGTAGATACTGTCAAAAAAGATTATGACGAGGGCAAAAGAGATACTTATCTTATCCACGGAATAACAGGAAGTGGTAAGACAGAGGTGTACATTGCTCTTATTGATGATGTGATAAAAAGAGGAAAGCAGGCGATTGTTCTGATTCCTGAAATTGCCCTTACTTATCAGACTCTGATGCGTTTTTACAGGCATTTTGGTGACAGAGTATCAGTAATGAATTCGACTCTTTCTCCCGGAGAGAAGTTTGATCAGATGGAGAGAGCCAGGAATGGGGATATTGATATTATTATCGGCCCGAGGTCAGCTCTTTTCACACCATTTCCAAACACCGGGATTATTATAATTGATGAGGAGCATGAAGCCACCTATAAGAGCGAGACTATGCCTAAATACCACGCAAGGGAAGTGGCAATAGAACTGTCACACCTTCTTCCTGACGGGGCGGCAGTTGTGCTTGGCTCAGCTACGCCTTCACTTGAGGCCTATTACAAGGCAAAGACCGGGCAGATAAAGCTCTTTGAGCTTAATAAGAGACTTACAGGTGGAACACTTCCCACTGTTGAAATCGCGGATTTAAG
Source organism: Butyrivibrio proteoclasticus (assembly GCF_900115735.1). GTDB lineage: Bacteria > Bacillota > Clostridia > Lachnospirales > Lachnospiraceae > Butyrivibrio > Butyrivibrio proteoclasticus_B. The sequence continues at coordinate 44,568 of NZ_FOXO01000004.1, read as the reverse complement.
GGAAGAGCTTCGGGCCGGAAATCGGTCCATTTTTTCCAGAAGGCTCTTTGAACTTATGGAGGACAGATTCCAGAAAGATGAGCAGGTAATGCTCTTTATCAACAGAAGGGGACTTGCAGGCTTTATCTCCTGCAGGGGCTGCGGCCATGTATTTAAATGCCCGCACTGCGATGTTTCTTTGTCGGAGCATCGGGGTGGAAGACTTGTATGCCACTACTGCGGATATGAGAAGGCACGACCCAAGATATGCCCTGAATGCGGCTCAAAATACGTCTCGTCTTTCAGAGCAGGAACGCAGCAGATTGAAGATGAGGTAAAAAAATATTTTCCGGATGTTAAGGTCCTTAGGATGGATGCTGATACCACGAGGACAAAGGGAAGCTATGAAAAGATACTTGGAGCTTTTGCCAACAAGGAAGCCAATGTACTTGTAGGAACTCAGATGATAGTAAAGGGCCATGATTTCCCTGACGTTACCCTGGTGGGAATCCTTGCGGCGGATATGTCACTTTATGCCAGCGACTACAGGGCAAGTGAGAGAACCTTCCAGTTGCTTACCCAGGCTGCGGGAAGAGCCGGAAGAGGAGAGAAAAGAGGAAACGTGGTGATCCAGAGCTATCAGCCTGATCACTACAGCATTCTTGCGGCAGCAGATCAGGATTACAAGGGCTTTTACGAGGAAGAAATTGCTTATAGAGATCTTCTAAGGTACCCGCCGGTTTCACATATGATGTCTGTTCAGATCCAGTGTAAAAATGAGGCAGAAGGGATTGCCTTTGCCACGAAGCTGAGGGCAGTAATGGAACAAAAAAAGATCCCGAATGTTGTCTATATAGGCCCTGCTTCAGCAGCCATAGGAAAGATAAACGACATATATCGAATGGCAATATATGTTAAGGCAGATGATATGGACATACTTGTGAAATTAAAAGATATGGTCGAAAAATATATAAGAATGCTTGAAGACAGGGGATATCTAAAGAATATCACTACCCAGTTTGATTTTGATCCTGTCAATGGATTCTGATGAGATATTGACATTTCTGCTTAAATTGATATCATATAATGAATTGTATAAAATCTAATGTTTTTTGAACAATAAATAAAGGAGGCCAAAATGGCACTTAGAACTATTAGAGAATATGGCGATGAAGTACTTGAGCGTCGCTGCAAAGAAGTTAAGGAAGTAACACCAAGGATCAGAGAGCTTGTAGAGGATATGCTTGAGACTATGTATGATGCAAACGGAGTTGGCCTTGCAGCACCTCAGGTTGGAATTTTAAAGAGAATAGTAGTTATTGATGTTTCACCTGAAGCTGATGATCCTATAGTTATGATTAATCCCGAGATCCTTGAGACTTCAGGCGAACAGACAGGATATGAAGGATGTCTTTCTATTCCTGGTAAGTCCGGCGTTGTTACAAGACCTAACTATGTTAAGGCAAAAGCATTTGACCTTGATATGAAAGAATTTGTTATTGAAGGAGAGGAACTCCTTGCAAGAGCTATCTGCCATGAGCTCGATCACCTTGACGGACACATGTATGTGGAGAAGGTTGAGGGTGAACTTGTAGACAACGAGGAACTCATGCAGGAGCAGGAGTCAGAGGACGAAGAATAATAATACATGTTTAATGCGCAGACATTGGAGCTTTTGATCAGCTCTTTTCCCAAGATATTAGTATATGGACTTAAGGTTTCGGTACCTCTTGCACTAATAGCTTTCGTGCTTTCAACTGTCATTGCTGTATTTGTGGCAATGGTTCAATATGCAGGGGTTCCGGTAGTGAGACAGATCTGCAGATTTTATATCTGGATCATCAGAGGAACACCGCTTTTGGTACAGCTTATGGTGGCATTTTACGGACTTCCACTATTTGGTATAAATGCCAATCCTTTTTTGGTAGCGGTCATTGTTTTTTCGATATGTGAAGGTGCTTACAGTGCTGAGACTATGAGAGCAGCCATGGAGGCAGTTCCCGCCGGACAGCTTGAGGCAGGTTACTGCGTTGGAATGAGCTATATGCAGATCATGTGGCACATCATATTGCCGCAGGCCTTCAGAACAGCTTTTCCATCTCTTTTCAATGCGCTTATCAGCATGGTAAAAGATACATCACTGGCATCAAGCATAACTGTGGTCGAGATGTTTACAAGGACCAAGCAGATTGCAGGACAGTCCTACAATTATTTTCCTTTGTACATAGAAGTTGCAGCTATATATCTGCTCTTTTGTACAGTTCTTACCTTTGTTCAGAAAAAAGGTGAGAGAAGACTTGGAAATTACGGAGTTCGCAAATAAGTATGGCATTACTAGAGGTAAAAAATCTAAAAAAGTCTTTTGCCAAAACTGAGGTTTTGAAAGGCATAGATTTAAAAGTAAATAGAGGCGATGTGGTTTCAATACTGGGACCATCGGGCTCGGGTAAGACGACACTTCTTCGCTGCATAAATTTCCTTGAAAAGCCTGACGGAGGAAAGCTTTCTTTTGATGGGGAAGACTATGATCTTTCCGGGATTTCCAAAAGTGATATAGCTGCCATCAGGAAAAAGACGGGATTTGTTTTTCAGGGCTACAATCTTTTTGCCAATAAGAACGTATTGGAAAATGTGACTTTGGGCCTTACATCTGCGAGAAAGATTCCTAAAAATGAGGCTGACGAGAAGGCACTTGAAGTATTAAAAAAGGTCGGAATGGACGGCTATACTGATTATTATCCCAGTCAGCTTTCAGGCGGGCAGCAGCAGAGAGTTGCAATAGCAAGGGCACTTGCCACTGACCCAAGCATTATTTATTTCGATGAGCCTACATCAGCTCTTGATCCACAGCTTACATCAGAAGTTCTTGAGGTTATGAGAGAACTTGCAGATGAGGGCATGACTATGATAGTTGTTACGCATGAGATGGGCTTTGCAAAAGAAGTATCATCCCATGTGGTATTCATGGCAGATGGAAATGTGGTTGAAGAGGGCAGCTCAGCAGACTTTTTTGACAATCCAAAAGAAGTAAGAACAAGAGAATTTTTAAGACTAACTGAGCACTAATCTATAAGAAATATGATTACCTGCTGTGATAGTTTTAGGTAGGTTTTTATATACATTGTTTGTACTTACAAAGGAGGATATTTATGAAAAGGATTCTATCACTGGCACTGACAACAATTCTTGCAACATCTCTTTTGGCCGGATGCGGCGCTAAAAAAAGTGATGACCACCTGGCTCGTATCAAAGAAGCCGGCAAGATCACAATTGCTACTGAAGGTGTGTGGGCGCCATTTACATACCATGACCCTGATACAGACGAGCTCGTTGGCTTTGATGTAGAAGTGGCAGCAGCTATCGCTGAGAAGCTCGGTGTTACACCTGAGTTTAAGGAAGTGGCTTTCGACGGAGGCCTTACAGGTGTTTCAACTGGAACATTTGATATGATGGCTAACGGTGTTGATGTTACTGATGAGCGTTCTGAGACCTTTGATTTTACTGAAGCCTATGCTTATGACCACGCAGTAGTTGTTACCCTTGCTTCAAACACGGATATCGCATCTTTTGATGATCTTAAGGGACATACAACAGCTAATTCTGCAGGTTCAACCTACGAGGCTATGGGAATCGAGTATGGGGCAGCAGTATCAAATGTTGATACCTTAGGCGAGACAATGACTCTTGTACTTAATGGTACAGTTGATGCTACTATAAATGCCAACACTTCAGCTCAGGACTACTTCAACACAACAGGAACTACAGAGCTTAAGGTTGCAGCAGTTGATCCTGAAGTTACAAAGTATGCAGTTCCTCTTGCAAAGGGAAGTGATAATGATTCTCTCAGAGAAGCTATCAATCAGGCAATTGCAGACCTTCGCGCTGAGGGAAAACTTGCTGAGATCTCTAATAAATACTTTGGCGCAGATATCACTGCAGAGTGATTTGCTTAAGTACATTGTCGATGTACAAAAGAAGCCTGAAATGGTAAACTATTATTTACCGTTTTAGGTTTTTTTATGCTATAAATGGCATTTTGCAAATGATCTTAAAACTATTTGCTTTTAACAGGAGATTTGATATGAAGATAATATTTATGGGTACTCCGGACTTTGCAAGGACGGCGCTTGAAAAAATAATCGAGGCAGGGCACGAAGTGACTTTAGTTGTTACACAGCCTGATAAACCAAAGGGTAGAAGCGGAGAACTTCAGGTATCTGACGTCAAGGCATGTGCTCTTGAACACAATATTCCCGTATTTCAGCCGGTAAGAATAAAGCTTCCTGAGAATGTTGCGGAGTTGAAAAAATATGAGGCAGATATTTACGTAGTTGCAGCCTTTGGTCAGATCCTTTCACAGGAGATCCTGGATATTCCTAAATTTGGATGTGTAAATATCCATGCATCTCTTTTACCAAAGTACAGAGGAGCAGCACCAATTCAGCAGGCAATCCTTGATGGTGAAGAAAAAACAGGCGTGACTATCATGCAGATGGCTGCGGGTATGGACACAGGTGATATTTTGATCCAGAGAGAGATAACAATCGACCGTGATGAGACGGGTGGTGGCCTTTTTGACAAGCTTTCAGTTCTTGGAGGAGAGCTCATAGTAGATGCACTTCCGATGATTGAAAGAGGAGAACTTACTCCTGTTCCACAGGACGAAGCAAAGGCTACAAAATGCGGCAAGCTTTCAAAGGACATGGGAAGGATTGATTTTAATAAAGAGGCGGAGGCAATTCGAAACCTTGTTCGAGGCCTTAATCCATGGCCTTCAGCCTTCACTTCTCTTAATGGCAAGATGCTTAAGATCTGGAAGGCAGAAGTTGTAAAAGAACTCTATGGTGAGCATGTAGCTGATGCAGCGCCAGGTGAAGTTGCGGCAGTTTATAAGGACAGCTTTGCTGTTAAGACAGGCCTTGATTATCTGAAAGTTGAAGAACTTCAGCTTGAAGGGAAAAAGCGTATGCTTGTAAAGGATTTTCTTCTTGGATATAAGCTTGAAGAAGGCACAAAATTAGGCTGATAGCATTATATGTGGTAAAATTAGTGTATTCATAGAAAAGAGGCGATTTGAATGTATTACGGATATGGTTACGGTTACGGATATGGAATGGACCCAATGTACATATTAGTCATTATCATGGCTATTCTTTGCATGGTTGCCAGCTATAGAGTTAATTCGGTTTATAGAAAATACAACAGAGTCCGTAGTATGAGCGGAATGACAGGTGCGCAGGTTGCAATGGAGATACTAAGACGAAATGGTGTTAGTGACGTGACTGTTCAGCATGTTCCAGGAGATCTCACGGATCACTATGATCCAAGGACAAGGGTCGTAAATTTGTCAGATGCAACATATGGGTCCAATTCAGTAGCAGCTATTGGGGTTGCTGCTCATGAATGTGGTCATGTTATGCAGCATCAGAATGGATATCTTCCGCTCCAGATAAGGTCAGCCCTTGTTCCTGCCGCTAATATCGGTTCTAAAGCAGGAGTTCCACTTATTATTTTGGGAATGTTCCTTAGTATTTCACCGCTTATTACAATAGGAATCTGGGTATTTTCATTGGCTGTTCTTTTCCAGGTTGTAACACTTCCTGTTGAATTCGATGCATCTCACAGAGCTCTTGTTATGCTTGAAGAGTATGGAATCCTTGGTCATGAGGAAGTTTCGGATTCGAGAAAAGTGTTATCTGCAGCAGCTATGACATATGTGGCAAGTGCGGCTGCAGCAGTTGTTCAGCTTTTAAGACTTGTAATGCTGAACAACAGAAGAAGAGACTGATGCGTTTGGACGGAATCAGGTCTTTATCGATCAAATGAGGGGAGTTCCCGTTTAGGGAGAGGTTATGAGCAATATCAGAGAAATAGCTTTAAGTATACTAATGGAATATGACAGGGATGGCAAGAAAAAGCCATCCCTTTTAAAGGATGCGCTGGAAAAGTACGACTACCTGGAGACAAGGGATAAAGCCTTTATCAAAAGAGTTGTGGACGGTTGCCTTGAGAGACAGATACAGATTGATTATATTATTGATCAGTTTTCAAAGACAAAAGCTGTAAAGATGCAACCACTCATCAGAAATATCATAAGGATGGGAACCTATCAGATAATGTTTATGGACCAGGTTCCTGACAGCGCTGCCTGCAACGAGGCTGTAAAGCTTGCTTCCAAGCATAAGTTTGATGGATTAAAGGGCTTTGTTAACGGCGTATTAAGAAGCATAGCAAGGAACAAAGAAAACATAAAATACCCTGATAAGAACGACTCTCAGAGCATAGAATATCTGTCAGTATTTTATTCAATGCCACAATGGCTCTGCAGAATGTGGGTGCAGGACTACGGGTTTGAAAAGACTGAAAAAATACTTCAGTTTTTCTTAGAGACAAGACCAACAGTTCTTAGGGTTAACATGTATGAGGCAAAAGATGCAGAGTCTCAAAAGAAGATTAAAGATGAACTGGTAGAAGAAATCAAAAAGACGGGTGCACTGGTTAAGGAAAACAATCTCCTTTCTTACGCAATAGAGCTTGAAAAAACTGATAACATCAAGTTTTTACCGGGCTTTGATGAGGGCAGATTTGCCGTACAGGATGTGAGCTCAATGCTGGTGGCTGAGATTGCAGGAGTAACTGAAGGCCAGACTGTAGTGGATGTATGTGCAGCTCCCGGTGGAAAAACCACCCACGCTGCAGAAAAAGTGGGGAAAAGTGGCCGTGTTCTTTCAAGAGATATATCAGACAGAAAGTGTGAGCTGATACTTGAAAATGCCGAGAGACTTGGCCTTGATAATATCGAAGTAAAGGTTTCAGATGCCAGGATCCATGATGGAAACCTTGGTGATATGGCAGATGTTTTATATTTGGATGTTCCATGTTCAGGACTTGGAATTATCGGAAGAAAAAGCGATATAAAGCTTAATATTTCTCAGAAGGCTATGAGCGAAATAGAAGCTTTGCAGTGGGAAATCGTAAAGGCATCCTGGGATTATGTGAAAAAGGGCGGTACTATGATCTATTCAACCTGTACTGTCAACAAGGATGAAAATCAGAAGGTTGTTGAAAAGATCTGCCGCGAATTTCCTTTTGAGATGGTGGATATCTCAGGAGCTGTTTCAGATATCTTTAAGTCTGATAAAGACTCAGATATCATGAAGTCCGCTAAAAAAGGATATATTCAGCTGCTCCCCGGAGAGTATGGCACTGACGGATTCTTTATTGCAAGACTTCGAAGGAAAAGTGATTGAAGAAATAAGGTAAGTATAGTGAGTAAAGATTTAATAAAAGCACCAAATGGAAAAACAGATATCAAGTCCCTTACGCTTTCTGAACTGACAGAATGCGTAAAGGAAATGGGAGAGCCTAAGTTCAGGGCAGGGCAGCTCTATGACTGGATGCATAAAAAGCATGCTGCCGGCTATGATGATATGTCCAATATCTCAAAGTCCCTGAAAGAAAAATGCCTTGAAAACTTTGAGTACACTTCCCTTAAGGTTGTGGAAGTCCTCGAGTCCAAAGTTGATGAGACCAAGAAGTTTTTGTTCGGGCTCTCTGATGGAAACATCATTGAGAGCGTATACATGAAGTATAAGTTTGGCGTAAGCGTATGTATCTCATCTCAGGTAGGCTGCAGGATGGGCTGCAGGTTCTGCGCATCAACACTTGATGGCGTTGTGAGGAATCTTTTACCCTCAGAGATGCTGGATCAGATCTATTCAATCTCAAGATATACAGGTCAGAAGATTTCCCGCGTGGTTGTTATGGGAAGTGGCGAACCTTTGGATAACTATGACAATCTCTTAAGGTTCATAGATCTTTTGACTAATGAAGACGGACTTAACCTTGGCCAGAGAAATCTTACGGTTTCCACCTGCGGAATCGTGCCAAACATCCTTAAGCTTGCGGATAAGAATCTGTCCATAAATCTGGCCCTTTCTCTTCATGCATCCAACAACGACAAGAGAAAAGAGCTGATGCCTATTGCCAATAAATATAGTCTGGATGAAGTTCTTTCTGCCTGCAGGACTTACTTTGAAAAGACGGGAAGACAGCTTACCTTTGAGTATTCACTGGTAAGTGGTGTTAATGATACTGATGCAGATGCAAAAGAACTATCAGAACTTCTATCAGGGTTTAATTGCGTGGTCAATCTTATTCCCGTAAATCCTATAAAGGAGAGAAGTTATCAGCCTACAGACAGGACAGGAGCGCTTGCTTTTAAAAATAAACTTGAAAAAAGCCGAATAAATGTTACTATTAGAAGAGAAATGGGCAGGGATATTAATGGAGCCTGTGGACAACTTCGTAGGCGCCATTTGGAGGAGACAAATTAAGTACCTGCTTATTTTGTTTGATGAAAAAAGAATTGCTTGGGAGGCAGGATTTGCTAAAAACTTTTTCCGTTACGGATATTGGAAAGAAGCGAAAACTTAATCAGGATTATGTATTTTCTTCCGACAGGAAAATAGGAAATCTTTCTAACGTGTTTATTGTTGCTGATGGTATGGGCGGTCATAACGCCGGCGATTACGCATCAAGGTTTACAGTAGACACGATGGTTGAAGAGATAGAAAAGTCTTTTGAACAGAGCCCTGTTAAGATACTTGAAAATGCTATCAAGACGGCTAATCACAAATTGAGGGAAAAGGCAGCAGAAAATCCCAGTTTATTTGGTATGGGTACAACAGTTGTGGCGTGTACCGTCCTTGGCAGATATCTTCAGGTAGCGAATGTTGGAGATTCAAGGCTCTACGTCATCAATGACAAAATTACCCAGATTACAAGAGACCATTCACTCGTTGAGGAGATGGTCAGGATGGGAGGCATTGACAGAGAAACAGCCAGAACCCATCTTGATAAAAATATAATAACCAGGGCAATCGGTGCCACTGAAACGGTAGACATCGACTTTTTTAACGTTGAATTAAATCGTGGTGATATTGTGCTCATGTGCTCTGATGGACTTACGAATATGCTTGAAGATGAAGAAATACGAATGATAGTAAGTGGTCAGAGAGATATTATAGAGAAGGCCCAGAAACTTGTTGTGGCAGCTAATAACAATGGAGGTAAGGATAATATAGCCGTTATCCTGATTGAACCCTTTGCTGAAGAACTGACACGCGACGGAGGACTTAATGATTAAAATTGGAATGATTATCGGCGACCGATATGAGGTACTTGAAAAAATAGGTACCGGCGGAATGTCCGATGTATATAAAGCAAAAGATCATAAATTGAATCGTTTGGTTGCAGTTAAGATTCTCAAACAAGAATTTTCTGAGAATGAGAACTTTGTATCCAAGTTCCGTGTAGAAGCGCAGTCTACAGCCGGACTTATGCATCCAAATATCGTTAATGTATATGATGTTGGAGATGAGGATGGCATCAACTACATTGTCATGGAACTGGTTGATGGAATTACTCTGAAAAAATATATCGAGAAAAAGGCACGCCTTTCCGTTAAGGAAGCAGTCAGCATAGCTATTCAGGTGGCCATGGGACTTGAGGCAGCACATAATAATAATATTATTCACAGGGACATCAAACCTCAGAATATTATGATCTCCAAGGATGGTAAGGTTAAGGTTACGGATTTTGGTATTGCCAAGGCTGCAACAAGCAATACTATCACTTCCAACGTTATGGGATCTGTGCATTATACATCGCCTGAGCAGGCAAGAGGAGGATATAGCGATGCCAAGAGTGATATCTATTCACTTGGTATTACACTTTTTGAAATGCTCACAGGAAGGGTTCCGTTTAATGGAGACACTACGGTAGCCATAGCAATCAAGCATATTCAGGAGGAACTTCCAAGCCCTGCTGATTATAATGATGATATACCTATCAGTGTAGAGAAAATCGTACTTAAGTGTTGCCAGAAGAGCCCTGACAGAAGATATCAGAGCGCAGCAGAGCTTATTACTGACCTTAAAAAGTCCCTTATTACTCCGGACAAGGATTTCGTGTCTCTTGTTGATCCCGATGAGGAGGGAGCAACAAGGGTTGCTACAGCAGAAGAAAGTAAGGCAGTTAAGGGTGAGGACAGATTATCTGATACCGAGCAGATGCGTCTTAATCGCGATGTTGTAAGAGAGCATGACAACAAGGATTATGATGACTATGGCAGGGATAAAAAGAATTCCCGTAGAGATTATGATGACTTTGAAGATGACTATTACTATGAAGAGAGAAGAAAACGTTCATCATCAAGTGGCGGAGGTCAGGATAGTAGCCGAATAGAGAAGATGACAGTTGTCATGGCTATTATTTCAGCTATTCTGATTGGATTTATAGTAATAGTGCTTGTAGGAAGAAGCATAGGAGTTTTCGGTTCTGAAAGTGCAAGCGAGAGCTCTACTGAGGCATCGAGTGTTGCATCTGTTGAGGCATCTTCTTCAGAAACAGCTGAGGGTATTCAGATACCTGACGTTAACGGAAGAACTTACGCTGAGGCTAAGTCAATTCTTGATGAGAAGGGCTTTAACGTAGAAAAGGCTGAGGATACAGCCAATACAGCTGCCAAGGATACTGTAGTATCTACAAGTCCGGCAGCAGGAGAATATGCAAAATCAGGTTCCAAAGTAACAGTCACTGTTAGTAATGGAGCCAACTACAGCACAAGTGCAAGTGCAACAACTGAAGTTTCTGTTGCAAAATCAGACGGACAGGTTACTGTTCCCAACATTATTGGAATGACTTCTGAAGAGGCTGTTATTACTCTTGTTGAGGCAGGCCTTCAGGAAGGCACAATTGTAGAAACCAACAATGAAGATTCAAATCTTACAGGTCTTATCTGTGCTCAGAGCATAGCTTTTGGCACTTCTGTTTCTGCAGGAACAATTATCAATATGGAGCTTTCCATAGGACCTGCAAGTGTTACATACAGTTATAACGCTGATATTTCAGCGCCAACTGAGGGTGAGAATTACACCTATGGTATCCCGGTCAAGGTTACGCTTGTAACATCTGATGGAACAACACTTCTTAGCACAACAACATCAGATTTCCCGGTTCAGGGAACTTATAAGGGTATCACATCACCTACCGGAACTATTACTTTTGTTTATACTGCAACGACTCCGACTACTACCAATGCTGAGACTGGTGAGACTACCGGCGGAGAAAGTGTAGAATATACAGTTACAAGAGCTGTTACATTCACCCAGGAGAGTTGATCATTAGATGCGTGGAAAGATACTAAAGGGGATAGCCGGCTTTTACTACATAGAAACCAGTGATGAGAAAATCTATGAGTGTAAGGCAAAAGGCATCTTTCGCAAAGACAATATAAAACCCCTTGTTGGTGATGATGTCAATATCGACATCATTGATGAGGAAAAGAGGTTAGGCAATATAACCGAAATTCTTCCAAGAAAGAATCAGCTACTTAGACCGCCTGTTGCCAATGTGGATCAGGCGGTTATTTTGTTTGCTATAGTTAAGCCTAATCCAAGCTTTAATCTTTTGGATCGTTTCCTTATCATGATGAGGGGGCAGAATCTTCCTGTTATCATATGCTTTAACAAGCAGGATATAGCTACTAAAGAGGAACAGGAAGAACTTATAAAAGCCTATGAAAAATGTGGATATAAGGTCCTTTTCATAAGCGTAAAAGAAGAAAAAGGGTTAGATGAACTAAAGGCTCTTTTAAAGGGGAAGACTACTACTTTGGCAGGGCCAAGCGGTGTTGGAAAGTCATCTCTTTTGAATAAGCTGGTTCCTGATGCTGATATGCAGATAGGAGAGCTCAGCAGAAAGATTGAAAGAGGCAAGAATACTACCAGACATTCAGAGCTCTTTTACGTAAAAGAATTATCTGGCGACGAAGGATTTGATACATTTGTCATTGATACTCCTGGTTTTACATCCCTGGAGCTTCGCGATGTGACCAAGGAAAATCTTATGGAGTACTATCCAGAGTTTGAGGAGTATGAGCCTTTGTGTAGATTTGGAGGCTGTTCTCATATTGCAGAGCCCGACTGTGGCGTAAAAAAAGCCCTGGAAGAAGGCATGATATCTAAAGTTAGATATGAGAATTATAAGGTTTTGTATGACGAACTTAGGAACGCAAGGCCGGATTACAGCAAGAAAGCAAGGAGATAAGAAGAGTATTTATGAAAATATATGTAACAAGGCATGGTCAGACCGATTACAATGCAGAGAGCAGAATGCAGGGCAGACTTGATATTCCGCTCAATGAAAAAGGAAAAGAACAGGCAAGAGCTACCAGAGAAAAGGTTAAGGATATAAAGTTTGATGCTGTTTACAGCAGTCCTCTTATCAGAGCAGTTGAGACTGCTTCAATTGTAGGAAATGTTTCAGAAGATCAGATCATAAAGGATAAGAGAATATTAGAGGCAAGTTTTGGAAGATATGAAGGTGTAGTATATGGCAAGGTTGGACTTCCAATGACAGGCTATTGGGGGATACCTGAAATTTTCCCTGCACCTCCGGGAGTAGAGACAATTCCTGAAATGATCAAACGTACAAGCTCGTTTTTGTCTGAACTTGAAAAAATGGATTACGATAATGTTCTTGTGGTTTGTCACGGCGGAATCATCAGAGTTTTAAGAGGATACCTGCAGGATGTTAAAAGAGGTTATATCTGGAGACCTCGCCCAAAGAACTGTGAGATTTTTGTTTATGAATCAATAGGTGGAAAGCACAGACTTGTTGATGATATTAAGTGATGGGTAATGATACTTGTGCAATGTCTGTGATGGAGGAGAATGTCATGGTCATTACTAATGGATATGTTTTTAGAGATAACAGTGAATTTGAAGATTGTAATGTGTTTGTAAGTGATGGGAAGATCAGTAAAATAGCAGCGGGGGATACTACCAGTAATGAAGAGGTCTTAGATGCTTCTGACTGCTTTGTTATCCCGGGGCTTATTGATCTCCATTTTCACGGCGCTGTGGGCGAGGATGTATGCGATGGCACTATAGAAGGCTTTAAGAAAATTGCTGAGTATGAGCTGAAAAACGGCATTACTTCCATTTGCCCTGCCATGATGACACTTCCTGAGGAAGAACTTATAGATGATATAAAAACCGGTAAAGAGTTCAGGGATGGTGTTGGCAAAGACCATGGTCGCTACGCTGAGCTTCTTGGCTTTAATATGGAGGGACCATTTATCAGTCCGGTTAAAAAAGGTGCTCAGAATGAGAAATTTATAAAGAAAGCCGATGCGGCTATGGCAGAGCGCTTCATAGAAGCAGGTGATGGTCTTGTTAAGATCATAGGACTTGCACCGGAAGAATCTCCTAATTATGCGGAATATATAGAGTCAGTCAAGGACAAGGTTATAGTATCACTAGCCCACACTAATTCAGATTATGAGACTGCTATGAATGCCATAGAGCACGGAGCAAGCCATATTGTGCATCTATATAATGCCATGACGGGACTTACACACAGAGCTCCCGGAGTTGTTGGCGCTGCCTTTGACAGCAAGAAGGTCACAAGTGAGATCATCTGTGACGGGATTCACATTGCTCCTGCAGCAGTGAGAATTGCCTTTGATGAAATAGGTGCTGACAAAATGGTGCTCATTAGCGACAGCATGAGAGCAACAGGCCTTGAAGATGGTATCTATACTCTTGGGGGACTTGATGTTGAGAAAAAGGGGAGCCTGTGCACCCTTAAAGGAACAGACACTATTGCAGGTTCTGCAACAAATCTTTTTGACTGCATGATAAACTGTCACACCAAAATGAACATTCCTCTTGGAACAGCAATCGGCTCTGCCACATTTAACCCTGCCAAAGTCCTTGGAGTATCGGACAGACTTGGAAGCATTTCAGAAGGCAAGCAGGCAGATATGCTTATTCTTGACAAAAATTTCGGACTTAAGCATGTGATCAAGAATGGAATATTAGTATATTGATTGATATATGAGCAATCAGAATCTATTTTAGACAGGTATATTTGGAAACACTATAGTAGCTGGTATTATGATGCATTATATGATATGATAAAAGTCTGTGTAAAAAATAATTTAGGGGTTTAAAGCGATGAAAGAACGTGAAAGTTTAGGAAGCAGACTTGGATTTATTTTGCTATCAGCCGGATGTGCTATAGGTATTGGGAATGTCTGGAGATTTCCTTATATGGTTGGTGAAAATGGCGGTGGGATTTTTGTTTTATTCTATGTACTGTTTTTACTGATCCTTGGAGTGCCGATCATGACTATGGAGTATTCAATGGGCAGAGCTACGAGAAGAAGTATCATGCCAGCCTATAAGATGCTTGAAAAAGAGGGTAGCAAATGGCATTTAGTCGGATATATGGCTATGGCTGGTAATTACATTCTGCTTATGTTCTATTCAGTGGTTTCGGGGTGGATGCTCAGATATTTTGTGCTTATGGTGACAGGAACTTTTGATAAGGCTGATCCTGATGAGGTACAAAATATATACAAGAACATGATGGATAGTCCGTATATTATGATACTGTACATGGTCATTACTATGGTGATCACGATTGTTATTTGCTCAGTAGGACTTCAAAATGGTGTTGAGAAGATCACCAAGTTTATGATGATAGCTCTTATATGCATTATGATTGTTCTTGGAATCAATTCTCTGATACTACCATCTGCAAAAGAAGGCATAGTTTTTTACTTAAAGCCTAACGTTGCAAATGTAAAGGCAGTTGGAATAGGAAAGGTTTTGTATGCTGCGCTTAACCAGAGCTTTTTTACTCTCAGTCTTGGAATAGGCAGCATGGAGATTTTTGGAAGCTATATCGAAAAGGACAGGAGCCTTGCTGGTGAAGCCATTCTTGTAGCAGGTCTTGATACCTTTGTTGCGGTAGTGGCAGGGCTCATTACTATTCCTGCATGTTTTGCCTATGGTGTTGCACCAAACAGTGGACCAAGTCTTATTTTTCTTACACTGCCCAATGTATTTATCTCACTTCCAGCCGGAAGACTATGGGGGAGTCTGTTCTTCCTATTTATGTATTTTGCAGCGCTTTCTACTATGATAGGTGTATTTGAAAATGATGTCAGCTTTTTTATAGATATACATAATACAACCAGAAAAAAAGCTGCATTTATTGCAGGGACCATAATTACAGTAGGTTCTGTGCCATGTGCCCTTGGCTTTAATATTCTTAGTGATTTTCAGCCTCTTAAGGCAGGAAATACAGTGATGGATCTTGAGGATTTTATACTGAGTAATCTTATGCTTCCAATCGGAGCACTGATATGCTGTATTTTCTGTACGACTAAATATGGCTGGGGATTTGATAACTATCTTAATGAGGTCAACTGTGGCCAAGGACTTAAGATAAGCAGAAAGATAAGCTGGTATTTTAAGTATGTTCTTCCTGTGATCATAGCATTCTTGATAGTATATGGGCTGGTAACATATTTTAAGTAATATATAAATCCTGACTTTTTGAGAGACTAAAAAAGGAGTTTTTCGAGAAGTTAGGATTTTTTTAATAGTATTGGAATGAAAAGAGGTGTATCATGATTGTATGAATAAATATACTTAATAACGATTACGTTATTGTATAACTCTTAGGGAGAGTTCTTATGTACGATTTGAGCTATGCAATTCCAAGTTTATTGCTTTTGAGTCTTTTTGTTGGGTATTTTTTCTTGCTCCCACGAGTTCCCAACAGAATGAATCATACTTTTTTCATGCTTCTTCTCGTGGAAGTGAGTACAATTGTTCTTAATCTTATTTCCTCATGGGTAGATATGTATTACATGGACTACTCAAAGGAAATCGTTGCTATTTCTAATGCGTTATTCTTTTGCATGTTCTATCTTAGAGGCTACGTGTTCTTTTTGTTTACCTTGTCAGCTATAAAAGTAGAAGAGTATTATACAGGCGCTTTCGGCTTCCTTAAGCGAATCCCTCTTCAGCTCTGCATGTTACTTGCCATTACAAGTCCATGGACCCGATATATCTTTTGGATTGGCGATGACGGTTATCATTCTGGGCCATATTACAAGGTCCTTTATCTTGAATTTTGGATGTATATATTACTTTCTGTCCTTATTACCATAATCAACAAAAATAAGATTCAAAAAAGAGAAAAGGTAAGTCTATTGTGGTGCAATGCAATTCTTTTTATTGGCACTTTATTCAGACTGTTCCTCCCGCAGATACTTATGATGAATACTTTCTGCGTTTTAGCAGTTACTGTTCTGTATCTTTCGTTTGAGAATCCTGATCTTTACCTGGAGAGACGTTCAAAAGTATTTAACTCAAGGGCTCTTAGAGATTATATTGAAGAGGTAAACGGAAAAAGACTTTACAGGGTACTGTCACTTGTCATCCATAACTATAGGGACATAAGAGATATATATGGCGCAAGGCAGATGGATGTAGGTGTCGACATGATTGGGAACTATCTTAAAGAAACCTTTCCTAAGGTCATGGTGTTTTATTTCAGCAGCGGACGATTTGCTCTTATTGCAGGTGAGGAATTAGAACTTGAGAGTGAAAAAATCAGACATATCATTGAAGAGAGATTTGATTCCCCATGGATCTCTGATAATGCAGAGCTGTATCTCGATGTGAGTATGGTATATATAAATCCCGGAAATAAGGCGCAGTCTGCGGATGTTGTATTTAATGCCCTTACTGAGAGTCTTTCACAGCTTTCAAGGGCAGGAAGTGAGTCTTTTGTTACTCTAGGTGAAAAAGAAATCCGCGACACTGAAAAGGGAACAGTAGTAAAAAGAAATCTTGAAGTAGCAATTGATAACGATCTTGTTGAGGCATTTCTTCAGCCCATAGTAGAAGCCAAGACCCATAAGATAGTTGGGGCAGAAGCACTTGCAAGGATCAGGGATAGTGAAGGCAAGCTTATTCCGCCTGGGCTTTTTATTCCAATAGCAGAAAGAAATGGCAGCATAAACCAGCTTGGAGAACAGGTTCTTGACAGGGTATGTAAGTTTATTGCTGAGAATGACCTTGAAAAGCTGGGGCTTAACTGGATAAATGTTAATCTTTCACCTATTCAGTTTATGAGGCAGGATCTTAATCAGAGACTGACATCGATAATATCCAGGAGAGGAATAAATCCGGCATACTTACATTTAGAGGTGACGGAAGAATCCATGATAGATGATAGTCTTCTGCTAAAGCAGATAAAGTCTATACAGGAAAGCGGATTCTATTTTGTCCTTGATGATTATGGAAGTGGCTATTCTAATCTTGCCAGGCTCAGGAGATGCCCTTTTATCAATGTAAAAATAGATATGAGTCTTGTGTGGGAATATGTAAAGTGCCCGGATGAGATGCTTCCCAATATGGTCTCCACCTTCAAAAATCTTGGTTTCTCCATTACTGCGGAGGGAATAGAAAATGAGGAAATGGCTAAAATGATGGCCGATATCGGGTGCGATTATCTTCAAGGGTACTATTTTGACAAAGCCCTTACTATGGACGAATTTATCGCAAAATATTCATAGAAGTGTGATAAAATAGTTTAGAAAGCTAAAAGAGCTGTCCTTTAGTGGGACGGCTCTTATTTGGGTAAGAGACTTTGGAGAATCATATGAAGACAGCACTGGTTATGGAAGGCGGCGCTATGCGCGGGATGTTTACCTGCGGAGTTTTGGATGTCCTTATGGAGAATGGTATTTCTTTTGACGGGGCAGTAGGAGTGTCCGCCGGCGCGACGTTTGGATGCAATATCAAATCGAGGCAGATAGGAAGAGCTTTAAGGTACAACAAAAAGTACTGTAAAGACAAAAGGTATCACAGCATAAGATCTCTTTTAACAACAGGTGATATCTACAATGTACCATTTTGTTACGATGAACTTCCCTATAAACTCGATAAATGGGACATTGAGACTTTTAGTAAAAATCCGATGGAGTTTTACTGCGTTGCGACTGACATAAATACAGGAAAGCCTGTTTACCACAATTGCAAGACTGGTGGGAAAGAAGATATCATATGGATTCAGGCCTCTGCATCAATGCCGCTTGTTTCAAGGCCGGTTGAGATAGATGGAGGAGTTTACCTCGATGGCGGAATATCAGATTCAATTCCGCTTAAGTTTATTGAGAGTCTTGGATATGATAAAATTTTAGTTATTGAGACTCAGCCCAAAAATTACGTCAAGGGCAAGCAAAAGTACATGCTGCTTGTAAGATGGATGCTCAGAAAGTATCCCAACATGATAAAGGCAATGGAAGAGAGATATCTCATGTACAACGAGCAGAAAAAGTATGTGAGAGAAAAAGAAGAAAAGGGTGAGATAGAGGTTATAAGACCGCTTGCACCACTTAATATCAGTCCTGTTGAGACTGACGAAAAAGAGCTGGAAAGAGTATATCAGCTTGGAAGAGCTGAAGCTTTAAAATACTTAAATAAATAGATGGAGGTAGTGTATGAAGAGGTTTGACGGATTTATGTTTGGCGCCAATCTTGGTGGCTGGCTGTCACAGTTTGATGAAGACACAAAAGAGCATTTTGACAGCTTTATTACAGAAAAGGATATCGTAAGGATCAAGGAGGCAGGTTTTGACCATGTCCGTGTTCCTGTAGATTATGTAGTAATCGAAGATGAGCAAGGGGAGCCCATCGAGAGCGGTTACGAGTATCTTGAGAATTGTGTTGAATGGTGCAGACGCGCCGGACTTAACATGGTTCTTGACCTTCACAAGGCATATGGATATTCTTTTGATCCACTTGATAAGGGAGAGAGCAAGGAAGCTTTCTTCTATGATGAGAAGCTTCAGAAGCGTTTTTACAATACATGGGACACAATCTCAAAGAGATTTGCCAAAGATGCTGATATGATGGCTTTAGAGCTTCTTAACGAGATCGTATCACCTAAGGTTGTAAAGGAATGGAATGAGATAGCAAAACAGGCTGCTCTCACAATCAGAAAAAATACAAAGGATGCTTATATCATTGTCGGAGGTGTATGTTACAACAACGTAACAAGCGTGCCTCTCCTTGATAAGCCGATTGACGACAGGATTGTTTACAATTTCCACTGCTACGAGCCATTTATTTTTACTCATCAGAGAGCTTACTGGGTAGAGAATATGCCTAAGGACTTTGTCGTTGAGTACCCGGGCTCTCTTGAGGACTACAGGGAGAAGTCAAAAGAACTTTCACCTGACCTTGCAGATGCGATCAACAGAGGTGAAATCACTGAAATCGGACCATCATATTTTGAGAGAATCTTTGTTCCTGCTGTTGAGAAGGCAAAGGCTGAGGACGTATGTCTCTACTGTGGTGAGTATGGCGTAATTGAGCTTGCTGATGTGGAGTCTGCAAAGAGATGGTTTGCTGACATCCACAGTGTTTTTGAGAAGTATGAGATAGGCCATGCAGTTTGGAATTACAAGGAAAAAGATTTTGGAGCTACAGTAAATAAGTGCTTCTTTAAATAAATTGACTTTGGGAGATTTACAGGCTATGGATAAGAGATTAGAACCACTATTTACAAAATGGAAGATTGGAAATGTGGAGATAAAAAACCGAATCGTTCTAACTTCCATGGGTGGAACTGATTTATTTGGATGGATGGAAAAAAACCATTTCGACTCGGCTGGAGCTGACTTTATACTGGAAGTGGCTAAAAACAATGCGGGACTTGTTCTTCCCGGATGTCAGCCAATTTACAATCCAATGTTTGGTCAGTGGCTTTACAGCAATAAAAAAATGTATCAGGAACTAAAAGAATGGATGCCAAAGCTTCATGAGACAGGCGCCAAGCTTTTTGTCCAGCTTACTGCCGGCTTTGGCAGGTCTTTTACCGTAAGTACCATGATGGAGACCTTGTACAATAATAAGGCTCTCAGAGTTTTGTCAAAGCCCTTTATGGACCTTGATAAGATAACAGCCTCTGCAAGTGCTTCACCTAACAGATGGTCTGATAAGTTGCCTTCAAGGGCTCTTACAGTAGAAGAGATTAGAGAGTATGTCACAGCTTTTGGTAAGACTGCGCTTCTTTTAAAAGAAGCCGGAGTCGACGGCGTGGAAGTACATGCTGTTCATGAAGGTTACCTTCTTGATCAGTTTACTTTGCCTTACGTGAACAAAAGAACAGATGAATATGGTGGAAGTTTTGAGAACAGATACAGGTTTGCTGTGGATATCGTAAAAGAAATAAAGAAAACTTGTGGAAAAGACTTCCCGGTTTCTCTGCGTTACAGTGTTGTCTCCAAGACAAAAGGCTTTAGAGAAGGCGCACTTCCAGGTGAAGACTATGTAGAAGCAGGAAGAGATTTTGAAGAGTCTAAAAGAGCTGCAAAGTATCTTCAGGATGCCGGCTATGATATGCTAAACTGTGACAATGGTACTTATGATGCCTGGTACTGGGCTCATCCCCCAATATATATGCCTGAAAACTGTAACTTAGAGGATGTAGAGAATCTTAAAAAGTATGTGGATATCCCTGTTGTCTGTGCCGGAAGACTTGATCCAAGAGTTGCTGCAGATTCAATAAGTGAAGGAAAGCTTGATGGAGCCGGTTTTGCAAGGCCATTTCTTGCTGATCCTGAGTGGGTTACCAAACTTATGGCAGGAAAAGAAGAGGATATAAGGCCATGTATCCTTTGCCACAATGGCTGTTTTAACATGTGTCACTATAAGGGCGTTCCAAACGACCAAAAATTATCTGATTCACTCCATCTTGCACGATGTGCTGTAAATGCTGAGACTATGCAGAAGGATAAGCATCACATCAAGCCTACCAGGCACCCCAAAAAGGTTTATATCATTGGTGGCGGAATTGGAGGAATGGAAGCAGCAAGAGTACTTAAGCTCAGAGGCCATGAACCTGTTATTTTTGAAAAGACGGACAGGCTTGGCGGAACATTTATTGCTGCAAGCGCCGAGTCTTATAAGGGAAAGCTCAGAGATCTTTTGGCGTGGTATCTTCGAAAAATGGATGAGCTTGGAATAGAAGTTCATTTGAATGAAGAAATAACTGATCTTAAACAGTTTGGTAAAAGTGATATCCTGATTGCAACAGGCTCTAAGGCCAGGGTACTCAGGAGCGTACCGGGGCATGAAAAGATGATCGAAGCTTGTGAGTTCCTGACAGGTACAGAAGTTGGCAAGAAGGTTGCTGTAATAGGCGGAGGACTTACAGGATGTGAGATCGCTTACGAACTTGCACTTCAAGGCAAGAATGTTGTGATTGTTGAAATGAAGGACGATCTTATTTCACAGCCCGGAGTGTGTCTTGCAAATAGCTCATACCTTAGAGAATGGTTTGCTCTTCACAAGGTTCCGGTTTATCTTGAAACTTCCCTTAAAGAAGTCAGGGATGGCAATATCCTTGTAAAGAACAAAGAAGGTAAAGAATTTGAAATAGAGTGTGATAGTGTTATCAGCTCTGCAGGTTATATTCCTAATCCACTAATAAAGGATAGCGATAGGACCAGCAATATTGATTTTATTGGTGACTGTAAACAGATAGGTAATCTTCGAAGCGTAATTTGGAGAGCTTATGAAGTTGCCATGAGAATATGATATGACCCCCTATGGAAACATAGGGGGTTTATTAAATTTTAATATAATTTTAATCGAAATACAGTATTCAAGTGAACGTTTTTTTTCATATTGATGGTACAATATTTATGATGCCTTTTAAATACTTTCAAAGGAGATGTTCTATGAAGACCTTTTATGGAAAAAACGCTCAAGGTAGCGTATCAGAAGCGGTACATGGGCTTGTTTCGCCTAAGCTTATTATCATGATGAGTAATGCTGATAAGTTTGAAGCAAATGTTGAGACACTTGAGAAACTTTATCCGGGGGTGCCAAGCATTGGCTGTATTGCCATGGGATATGATACAACTGTTGTGGAAAATGGCGTTTCGATCACAGCCTTTACAGATGGAGTTACAGTCTGTACAGGTGCTCTTGAAAATGTTTCTAAGGCGCCTGCAAGGTATATCAAGAGAATTACCGAGGATGTTGAATCGGTAAGACCCGGAAAAGACAACACAGCAATCATCGATTTCTGTGCTGCCAATGATGCTGCAGTTCTTACGACTCTTTCAGCTCTTGTAACAAAGTATAACCTCCAGATTATGGGAGCTACAGGAGATGCCGGAAAGGTATCAGTCAATGGTGTTATCTATGAAGATGGCATGGCTTATGCAGTAATTAAGAATAATGGCGGTAAGGTAAAAACATACAAGGAGAATATTTATGCTCCAAGAGATAATACTCAGCTTATTGCTTCAAAAACAGATAAGAGCAAATATTATCTTGGAGAGTTAAACGGACGCCCTGCAAAACAGGTATATATAGAGCTTACAGGAGCTCGTGAAAACGATGTAGTCAACCAGACCTTTAAAAATCCATTCGGAAAAATGGTCGGTGATGACGTTTGTATCGTTTCATTAAAGGACGTATCAGGAAATGGTCTTATTCTGTACAGACAGATCAACGACTCGGATATCCTCACAATTCTTGAGATGCGTGATCCTTCTGAAGTTGCTCAGGCAACCATAAATAAGATCAAGAATGATTTCAATCATGTATCAGCAATCTTTTCAGTAAACTGTATATTCAGATATCTTGTATTTGAGGAGAGAGGAGGCCTTTCTACATACCTTAACAAGATAGGAACCCTTGGAACCTCATGTGGACTTGTAGGATTTGGCGAACATTATAACACGCAGTTTGTTAATCAGACCATGACATGTGTGGTATTCGAATAAGGGAGATAAATATGTTTGAAATGTTTGGTAAAAAGAAAAATGAGACAGTAACCGAGAATGTAAATAAAAATGCTGAAGAGAAAAAAGCATTGGAAGAAAAGATGGATTCTTTGATCTACATCGCAAATTCCATTAAAGGCTTCCAAAAAGATCTTGTTCAGAATGAAGTGAATTCTCTTACTGAGATTCATGACATGGGCGAGGCTGTTGATGATGTAATTGACAGCAACACCAAATTAAGAGACAGGATGGAGAACTTCAACGAGAAGTTTGCTGAGGTTAATCAGAGCGCTTCTAAGTTTGAAGATGTTAAGCAGAACATCTTAAACAGTGTTCAGAACGCACAGGATAAGGTTGGAGAGCTTAAGGACAATTCAAATGAAGTAAGAGCAAGCTTTGATGAGATGGCTCAGGGCTTTGAAAACTTCAAGGAATCAGTTAATCAGATCTCTGATTACATGAAAAAGATCATCAGCATTGCATCCCAGACAAATCTTCTTGCCCTGAATGCTTCAATTGAGGCTGCAAGAGCAGGTGCTGCAGGAAAAGGATTTGCTGTAGTTGCTACAGAAGTAAGAGAGCTTGCAGATGAGATCAAGGTAATGATCGATCAGGTAAATGCTTCTATTGACAATGCAAATACTGAGAGTGAGAAATTATCTGTTCTTATGGAAAATTCCATTGCAGCAATGGATAAGTCACTTCAGGGTGTAGAAGAAACAAAGGAGACTTTCGATGAGATCATCGAAAGCACAGACGGAGCCAATGCTGTACAGCAGGAAATCGCAGATACTACTGATGTAGCTGCAGATGAGCTTCACCTCATTGGATCTAATATCGATGATATCAACAGAAAGTACGATGCTCTCGTAAACCAGCTTGAAAGAGTCAATCAGCTTGGAACAACAAAGAGCAGCGTATTCGAGCACATCGATAACCTTGTTTCCCAGATCGAACCAATTGTGAAGTCCAAATAAAAAAATTTGTATAGTTAAATGATTAAACAGAAAGTCGTTGGTGCTAAGCGCTGACGACTTTCTGTTTGTATAAGCTTAAGAAATTGGAAATTGATTGGGAGCCAATCACTTATGCATATACATAAGGATATACATAAATGAGTTTCTAATATGGGCCTAAGGATGGTATTATTTATATGTTTAACAATAATAATGATTATTATCATCTACCTACTACAATGAACAGGGGAGAAATTTATGGACAGCAGATTTAAGCAGCTTTTGGAAATGGCCAAAGTGTACAGAATGCCTGGGGACAGGGTAATCAGATACATCTATATTCCTGAGTTTTTCAATCTTTTCAGGAGGAAGAGCAAATGATAATTGAGGTAAAAGATGTATCAAAAGCCTATGGCGAGAAGAAAGTCCTTGATGGATTTAATCTGAATATAGAGGATGAGCACAGCTACATTATAACCGGTGGACATGGCGCTGGTAAGACCACACTGCTTCGACTTGTCTTAGGACTTGAAAAGCCGGATTCCGGCAAAGTAGGACTTCTTGGGGATTATAAATATCCTTACATAAACGCAGGTGTAGTCTTTCAAGAAGACAGGCTTTGCGAGGGCTTTTCAGCAGTTACAAACTGTGCCATGGTAAGCAAAAAAGTATTTAAGCAGACAGTAAGGGAAGAACTCCTAAAACTCCTTCCAGAGGATAAAGTAGATATTCCCGTCAAGAATCTTTCAAGCGCAGAAAGACGCTTGGTCTGCATAGCAAGAGCCTGCTGCATTCCAAGCGATGTCCTCGTAATGGACGAGCCCTTCAAAGGCCTCACCCCCTCCGAAAAGGAAAAAGCCATATCCTTCATCCGAGACAAACAAGGCTCCGGTTCCCTCGTAATTGCATCAGAAGACACAACCGGACTCGATTTTGGCAGAATCATTACCTTATAAACAATGCAAGCAATAACAAGCTCCTCTTACAGACGGTCTCCGCCCTTGAGGGGAGTTTTTGATGCACAAGACCGGCAAGCGAATGGATGCTTGCATACAAATTCATTTGCCGGTCGTAAGAACATGGAGCACTAAGTGCGGAATGTTCGTGTGCGAAATCGAGTAGGAGTCAGCCTACTCGATTGGTGTAAGAATCGCAATGATGATACGAGAATAGACCATAAACCGTTTGTTTGGTATAATAAAATATAAGTGATTATCGGTTAAATTAAGTGAGGATAAGTGAGACCGTGGCTTTTGTGGAGGTAGTGGCGTGAAGAGAATGCTGATCATTATTGTTGATCTTTTGATAATGGTATTGATTCTTTTCTTCATAGTTCAGTATGCCAATACTAAGATGAGGGAAAGTAATGAGAGAGTCGTCGAGGATTTTGAGAAGATGACGATCACTGCGGAACAGATCATTATGAATTACCTGGAGGACGAGCAGCATCTTTGCGATATTTGGGCGAACTATATTAATCGATCCGCTGAGGCGGGATCGCCAATGACCGGTGAGGAAGCAATTTCTTTTATCAGAAAGGCAAAGATATCTTCGAGTATTTATGGACATCTTATATTTCTTGATAAGACCTCTCAAAGTGGGATATCTACTAATGCGAGCTCAAAGGATGCAAATGATTATTCGGTTTCATACCGCTATCTTAACATTTTTGACAACATTGATGAGATAAGTAGAGAAGTTGGTAAGGTCAACTTAACAAGAGCGTATACTAATCCCCAGAATGGAGTGCAGTCAATGGCATTTCTTAATTACGTAAAAGTTCTGGATGAGTCAGATGGGCAGCTTTCAGAGGCAATTCTTATGCGCGTAGAGCCTGTCAGTATACTTGAGGATAAGCTTGTATTTCTTAAAGGTGAGTATGAAAACGTTGAGATTTCTCTCATTAACAAGGAGGGAGAATATCTGGTCCATGGTAAATCGCTGAAAAATTCTAACTTTTTTGAATATTATAAATCCTATAACGAAGCAGACATTGCAGATTACAACGAAATGCGAGATGAGGTCACTTCGGAGACAGGAACCATGACAATGAACAACTCAAAAGGAGAAGAATGTGTAATATCCTACACTCCTTTGAAATCAATGAATACATGGTTTCTTTTGGCTTATATACCAACGGGTGAACTTAAGGCGGCAAATACAGTTGTTGACTGGCTTTTACTGGGAATGGTGACGCTTGGTCTTTTATCTCTCCTTGCCTTCAATTACCTGATACTGATGCTCTATAACAAAAAGCTTGCGGAGGCTGCAGAGGCTGCTAATCTGGCAAATGAGGCAAAAACGCACTTCCTATCCACTATGTCTCATGATATCCGCACACCTATGAATGCGATTCTGGGACTTAATGAAATGGTTCTTAGAGACAGTCATGAGGAAGAAATCGTGGCATATTCGGAAAGTATAAGGACAGCAGGAAAGACACTTATGGGCATTATCAATGATATCCTTGATCTTTCCAAGATAGAAGCAGGGAAAATGGATATCATCGATGTTGATTACAGCTTTGTCTCAATGCTAAATGACCTTGTGAATATGGTTCAGGGAAAAGCGCGGGATAAGGGCCTTTCTTTTGACATTGAAGTTGACAGGGATATTCCGATTATATTGCACGGAGATGAGATACGAATTAAACAGGTCATCACCAATATCCTTTCAAACGCTGTTAAATACACGAAAGAGGGTTCAATCACTTTTAAGGCGGGATTTGAGAAGATGGAAGAAAACCCCGATTCTGTAAAACTCATAATAAGTGTAAAAGACACAGGAATCGGGATAAACCCCAAAGATATGGACCGCTTGTTTGTTGCCTTTGAGCGTATCGATGAAAATAAGAACAGAGACATAGAAGGAACCGGCCTTGGCATGAGTATAGCCCAGAGCTTTCTGCGAATGATGGGAAGCAGTATTGAGGTTGAAAGTCAATATGGCAAGGGGTCAACTTTCTCATTTGAACTGGTGCAGGGAGTCAGGGACTGGAGTCCTATTGGCAACTATGAGGAGACCTTTAAACGTGCTGTTTCTGAGAGGAAAAGATATCGTGAAAGCTTTACAGCACCTGATGCCAGACTTTTGGTTGTTGATGACACAGAGGTCAATCTTTTAGTTTTCAAGAATCTGCTAAAACGTACTAAAATGCAGATAGATACGGCAACAAGTGGAAATGAAGCAATAGCATTATATAAACGAAATAAGTACGATGCTATTTTTCTTGATCATATGATGCCTGATAAGGATGGAATAGAGACTATTACGGAGATGAAAGGAATCCAGGATTCGCCTAATACCCTGACGCCGATCATATGTCTTACCGCCAATGCTATTTCGGGTATGCGCGAAATGTACATAAACGCAGGCTTTGACGATTATATTACGAAGCCAATTGACCCGAAGAGGCTTGAGGTGTTGCTTTTTGAGTATCTGCCAAAAGAGAAGATTGCTCCTGCATCTGACGATAGCAGCGATGGAGACTGTTTTATCCCGGATTTTGTTTGGAAGATCAGATCCATTGATGTAAATGCAGGAATCCTTCACTGTGGAAGCCAGAAATCTTACATGGATACGTTAAAGACATATTTTGATTCCGGACAAAAAAATGCAGAAGAGATAGAAAAATACTGGAATGGAAAAGATATTAAGAATACTACTGTAAAAATACATGCGCTTAAGAGCACCTCCCGTGTGATTGGTGCGATGGAGCTTGGAGATTTTGCGGCACGTCTTGAAAAGGCCGGAGAAGAAGGAGATGTCAAAACTCTTGAAACGGATATAGAAAAACTTTTAATCATGTATCGTAATCTGCTTACAGAGATGGAAATGCTTGGAAGTATAGATGGGGGCGTGGAGGGCAGTGACAAGCCTTTAATCTTAGAACAGGATATAAAAAAGACCTATGAAACTATTTCAAAGCTTTGCGAAGCTTTTGATTTTGACGGTGTGGTAGAAACTGTGAAATCCCTTGAAAAGTACAGATTTCCGGAGAGTGAATCTGCAAAATTTGAAACCATAAAAAAGGCTGTCGACAATTTTGATTATGATCTGATACCTAAAATCATATCAGGCTAAAGCAAAAGAGAAATTCTTTTGGATACGGAAAGGAGTCAGCATGAAGATGGAAACAGTGAGAATGGCAAAAAGGATGCTGGGCTTAACATCGGCTGTAGCAATGGTGTTTTGCTTTACTGCCTGCGGACAAAAAGCGGAAGAAAGCACTGAGTTTAAACCTGCC
This sequence comes from Butyrivibrio proteoclasticus, assembly GCF_900115735.1. Classification (GTDB taxonomy): domain Bacteria; phylum Bacillota; class Clostridia; order Lachnospirales; family Lachnospiraceae; genus Butyrivibrio; species Butyrivibrio proteoclasticus_B. The sequence goes on along the minus strand of NZ_FOXO01000004.1, from coordinate 16,712 downwards.
TTGTCTTCTGAAACATCATGCCAGATCAAGGTTGCAGGAAACTATTCAAATTTCGAATCCCTTGAGAGCGAGTTTGAACGCTTTTATGAGTACTATCCAAATGTCAGCCTCAATTACGTATATCTTGATGACTATAGCAACACGATAACTAGCGCACTTATGAGCGATGAGGCTCCTGATATATATGTTACGACTACATGGATGCTTGATGATCCCAAAATGGCTCCGGTCTTTGAAAATGCTGAGATTCTGTCAGATCCTGCCCTTGATATCAATCTGGAATGCATTAGAAAAGGCGCAAGATGGACTTTGGAAAATGGGGATGTGGTTATGCTTCCTATATTTACCAGGTCCTATGGAATGCTTGTGAATATGGATCTTTTTGAAAAAAATGGTCTTGAAGTTCCTGATAATTACAGTGAACTTGTGGATGCATGCGATAAGTTCAAGGCAGCAGGGTACGAAACACCTGTCATGGGAGCAAATAGTCTGACAGTTGCAGGAATGTACTATCCGTTTGCTTTTCCGCTCTTTTGTGATGGGGTCCTCAAAAAACCTGAATCTGTAGAACCACTTAATTCTATGGAAAAGTCAGCAGGTGAGATGATGCGCCCGGCCCTTGAAAAAATTAAAACTTTTGTTGATAAGGGATATATGGATCCTGAGCGGTGTTCAAATGAGATAGAGGATGATTACAATGCCGTTATCATGCGCTTTTTTGAGGGAGATGTCCCTATGATGCTAGGAAGCGGAGACATGGTTTCAGGAACCCAAAAGAGAGAGAGTAAGTCTGAAGCTTTTGTGGCAAACCCCTTTAAATATAAATTCTATGTGGTACCAATTGAAGATGAGGGCGGATATTTCCTTGATTCTGTCAATCTGTTCTTCAGTGTAAATAAAAACAGCCTCAATCTGGATATGACCAATGAATTTATCAGATTCATCATGAGAGAGAAAGAACTCGGTAATATGGCGGCAATCAAGAGACTTATCACTCCGACAAATGATTTTTCTTTGGATGAAGTTTACTCATCTCTTGAGGAATTTCCGGAGGATAGATACATTAGCTACCAGGAGACCGGACTTAATGATGCTGTAAATAAGGAATTTCTCGCAGCTGCATACAAGGTTGCAAATGGCGAGATGACGATAGATGCGGCAGTAAGCGGGTATGGCAGCCTGTGGGATGAGTAAGCATCTGCGGAAAGGATACCAAATGGAAGAACACGTAGTTGTTGTAGATGATGATGTGATCATATTAAAAAATGCCAATACAGTCCTTTCAGATGCCGGCTTTAGGGTCACATGCCTAAAGAGCGGACGGCTTTTGCTGGATTATGTAAAAAAGAATGAGATAGATATGCTGCTTTTGGATATCAAGATGCCGGAGCTTGACGGCTTTGAGACCATGAGCCTTCTTAGAAAATGGGAAAGAGAAAGCGGGGCAAAAGAAATACCTGTTATCTTTTTTACCGCAAATGATGATTGCGCATCGGAGACAGCAGGACTCTCATTGGGAGCTATGGACTTTATAAGAAAGCCCTTTGTTGCGGATGTTTTAACCCTTCGTGTAAGGCACCTTCTTGACCTTATCAGATTTCAGAATTATCTCCATGCAGAAATTGAGAGAAAGACAAAAGAAATAGAGGGATTGTCGCTCCATGTGGTACATACCCTTGCAGATGCGATCGATGCCAAGGATGCCTATACAAAGGGCCATTCAGGAAGAGTTGCCGAGTATGCAAGAGAAATAGCAAAAAGAGCCGGTTATTCTTTTGACAGGCAGGAAGAAATATACATGATGGGGCTTCTTCACGATGTAGGCAAGATCGGCGTGCCTGACGCGGTGATCAATAAACCGGGGAAGCTTACAGACGAGGAGTTTGAAAAAATAAAGACACATCCCGAAAGGGGCGCAAGGATCCTTCAGAATATTGAAGAAATGCCAAAACTCGCCATAGGAGCAAGGTGGCACCATGAGCGCTACGACGGAAAAGGCTATCCGGACGGATTATCTGGCGATGAAATTCCGGAAGAAGCCAGGATCATAGCGGTTGCCGATGCCTATGATGCAATGACCAGTAACAGAAGCTACAGAGGCATTATCCCTCAGAATGTGGTCAAAGGAGAGTTTGAGAAAGGCTTAGGAACCCAGTTTGATCCGCGTTTTGCGACTATTATGCTTGAAATAATAAATGAAGACGTGGACTACAAACTTCATGAGGGACCTTAGAGGGAGCAACCTAGTGTAGCTAATAGGGAGAGAAAAGATGCAATTGATAAAATGCATTATTATAAAAAATTTTAAGGAGGATTAAATCATGAAATTTGATGAACTTAGCCCTGAGCTTATAGAAAAAGCTCAAAAATGCGAAAACTATGAGGAAAGGATGGCATTTATCAGGGAAAATGAAATAGAACTGACAGATGATCAAATGGAAGCAGTAAATGGTGGAAGAGGTTCGCACATGTATGGAGAGAAATGCCCGGAATGCAAAAAAGATATTTTGATGCCAACCGGTAAGTCAAGACCGGGGAAAATTTTTGGAACTCTTTGGCCAGATTATGAGTATGCTTGTGGCGCTTGCGGATATACTACATGGAAATATATTTGAACCGTAATTATCTGTAGTCAGATCTCTCTAATGAACAGATAGATAAATCTATTGACAAAAAAATTTAATGCTTTTATACTTTAACTTAATAAACCGTTGAGGAAGAGTAAGTAACCGATATGTGAGCATCACAGCTAGTCGCAGATGGTGAGAGTGCGATATGTAGCATAACGGCGAATGGACTTCCAAGGGCAAACAGAAAGGGTTGTACCTTAGTATGGGCGACGGGGCAGGACTCCCCGTTATAAAAGGTCAGCATATGTATGTATGCGTTAAGAGGGCGTCTATGACGTCAAGCAGGGTGGCACCGCAGATGATTATTTTATCTGTCCCGGCATTTTAACAATGCAGGGGCAGATTTTTTTGCTTTATAAAAAATCTGCTCCGAAACACAAAACCAAAAGGAGAAAAGATATGAAAAAAGCACAGATCACAAAGAAACTAATGTCAATAGTAATGGCAGCAGGTATCGGCCTTGTAGCAGCAGGATGCGCATCTTCAGGTGCTGGCACCACGGGAAGTAATGACCAGGCAAGTGAAGGGACTAAAGAGTATAAGATTGGCATATGCAATTATGTTGATGATGCTTCCCTTAATCAGATTGTAGATAATATTCAGAGCGAGCTAAGTGTCATAGCAGAGAAGGAAGGTGTCACATTTAATATAAAATATGACAACTGCAATGCTGATGCCAATGTGCTTAATCAGATTGTAGCTAATTTCCAGGCCGATAATGTAGATTTAATGATAGGTGTAGCGACACCTGTTGCAATGGCTATGCAGGGAGCAACTGATGGTCAGGATACACCTGTTGTATTTTCTGCAGTATCGGATCCTATTTCTACAGGTCTTGTGGATTCTCTTGATGCTCCCGGAGCCAATATCACAGGTACATCAGATATGCTCAATACAGAGGCAATCATGAATATGATCCTGGCAGCAGACCCTGATATTTCAAAGGTCGGTCTTTTATATGACGCCGGGCAGGATGCGTCCACAACAGCTATCAAAGATGCCAAAGAATTTCTTGAGGCTCACAATATAGAAGTTGTTGAGCAGACAGGAACCAATGTTGAAGAGGTTACTCTTGCAGCTAATGCGCTTGTTTCAGCCGGAGTAGAAGCTATTTTTACACCAACAGACAATACCATTATGACAGCTGAGCTTTCAATTTACGAGATCTTCCGAGAGGCAGGTATTCCTCACTACTGCGGAGCTGACTCTTTTGCACTTAACGGAGCATTTCTTGGATTTGGAGTTAACTATGCAGACCTTGGAAAAGAGACTGCTGATATGGCAGCTGACATTCTACTAAATGCAAAGGATCCTGGCAGCGTTGCAGTTAAGACTTTTGACAATGGTATCGTAACGATCAACGAAGATATGATGCTTGCTCTTGACATGAGCATGGATAGCGTAGAAAAAGCTTTTGGAGACTATGCTTCATCAATCCAGACTATCAAGACCGCAGAGAGTTTTGAATAATTATTTTTACAGAGGTTAAAAGACATGACATCCCTTATTCAAACTGCTGTAGAGCTGGGACTTATCAGCTCTCTTACAGTACTTGCTTTGTATATGAGTTATACCATGTTGAATGTGTGTGATTTATCGACAGATGGTGCATTCACTATGGGGGCTGCAGTAGGAGCAGTTATCACTTTATCTGGACATCCGTTTCTTGCTCTTCCTGCAGCGATGCTGTCAGGTATGCTGTCCGGCTTTGTGACAGCTCTTTTGCAGACAAAAATGGGCGTTGACAGCCTTCTTGCGGGCATTACTGTCAACACAGCTTTGTATTCTGTTAATATAGCTGTCATGGGAAAGTCGTCACTGCTTAATCTTAACAGTTCAGGAAGCATTTTTTCATATGCTTCAGACCTGATGGATGGCAGCTTTATGAATCCTTATTCTAAGCTTATAGTGATAACTCTTATAGTTATGCTGGTTATGATCTGTATCGTTGCATTCTTAAGGACAAGGCTTGGACTTGCCATAAGAGCAACGGGAGATAATCCTGATATGGTCAGATCTTCATCGATCAATACTGTTGCTATCACTATTACAGGGCTGTGTTTATCAAACTCTTTAACAGCTCTTTCAGGATGTCTTTTGGCTCAATATAACAAATCCGCCAACATTGACATAGGAACCGGAATGCTGACAATTGCTCTTGCATCCCTTCTTATTGGCAGGCTCTTTTTTAGAAATAAGGGAGTAGGTCATGGAGTAATAGGAGCTGTGATCGGGGCTATATTCTTCAGACTCGTCTATACAATGGCGCTTAGGCTCAATATGCCAGCCTTTATGCTAAAACTTGTTTCTTCCGTAATTGTCATTCTGGCAATAAGTGGACCTTATTTCCTTGGTAGGATGAGGAAGAAAGGAGGGGCCAATGCTTAAACTTCAATCTGTAAACAAGACCTTTGGAAAGGGCACAGTCAACGAGAAAAAAGCCCTCGGCAATATTGATCTTGATGTGAAAAAGGGAGATTTTATCAGCATTATCGGTTCAAATGGCGCAGGTAAATCAACTCTTTTAAACGCTATAAGCGGCGTGTTCGAAATAGATGGCGGAAGCATCATGCTTGATGGCGTGGATATCACCAGAATGTCCGAACACAAAAGGGCGGCAGTGATAGGTAGACTTTTTCAGGATCCAATGAAGGGGTCAGCTCCTTCCATGAGCATAGAGGACAATCTCTATCTGGCATCGGGGAAAAGAGGCTGGTTTTCTCATATGACAAGCGCAGACAGAAAAGAATTCAGGGAAAGACTAGCACTTTTGGGCATGGGACTGGAAGACAGGATGAAGCATCCGGTAGGTCTTTTATCCGGCGGACAGAGGCAGGCACTTACACTTTTGATGGCTACCTACAATGTTCCAAAGCTTCTTTTACTGGATGAGCATACGGCAGCTCTTGACCCTGCAACAGCGGAGAAAGTTCTTGCTCTGACTAAAGATGTCATAGAAAAGAACAATATAACCTGTCTTATGATCACTCATAATATGCAGTCCGCCCTTGATCTGGGCAATCGTACGATCATGATGAATGATGGCGAGATCATATATGATGTTGAGGGGGATAAGAGGGCGAAAACGACTGTTGAAGATCTTTTGCAGCTCTTTAAGGACAAATCAGGAGAAAAACTTACCAACGACAGAATGCTTCTTTCATAAGAAATGCGTTTTTTGTATTTTTGTATTAATGAGCCCTAGATATAGAGATAAATGAGAAAACGTGATATAATCGAGAACGTTGCGTTTATATAAATTAAATACAGAATAAATTTTTAAAGGAAGTAGTAATGAAAGAAGAAAAGAAATTAGGGCTCATGGCTCTCATACTGATGATCTTTACATCAGTATATGGCTTCAACAATATCCCGAGATCTTATTACTTAATGGGATATGCAGCAATACCATGGTTTGTTATTGCTGGTATTTTATTTTTTATACCATTTGCATTTATGGTGGCAGAGTTTGGCTCTGCATTTAAGGACGAAACAGGTGGTATGTATTCCTGGATGTGCAAGTCAGTAGGTCCAAAGTATGCATTCATCGGTACATTCATGTGGTACACATCATATGTACTTTGGATGGTAAATGTTTCATCAGGTATCTGGGTACCTGTATCAAATCTTATTTTTGGCGAGGATTGCACATCAAGCTGGTCTTTCTTTGGTTCAAAAATCCTTTCCGGCTCAAGACTTCTTGGTGTCATGGCAATCATCTTTTTTATCTTTATCACATACTTTGATTCAAAGGGTATTGATAAGATTAGCAAGGTAACATCAATTGGTGGTACAGCAGTTCTTGTGATCAACATCATGGTGGTTGTTGGTTCAGTAGTTATGATCATTGCTCGCCATGGTCAGCTTGAACAGCCATTTTTAGGCACAGAGTCTTTAATGGTTCCTCTTAACGCAGCTTATCAGGGCAGCCCAATCATGATCTTATCATTTATTGTATATGCACTTTTCGCTTACGGCGGAATCGAAGCAGTTGGCGGACTTGTTGATAAGACAGAGAATCCAAAGAAAAACTTCCCTAAGGGAATTGTGGCAGCAGCTTTGGTAATCGTAGTTGGTTATGCTATTCTTATCCTGCTTGTAGGCTCATTTACAAACTACAGCGAAATCCTTGGAACAGATAGCATTACACTTGGAAACGTCTCATATGTGATCATGTCAAACTTTGCAGCAGCTTTTGGCAAGGTGTTTGGTGCTTCTGTTGCTACCCAGGCTGCTCTTGCTCACGGATTTGCCAGAGTATACGCACTTATTATGCTTCTTGCACTTATGGGTGCTATGTTTGCACTTGTTTATTCGCCACTTAAGCAGATTATCGACGGAACTCCCAAGGAGCTTTGGCCGGGTAAAATGGGTGAGATTGCAGAGGACGGTATGCCAAAGAACGCTATGTGGATCCAGTGTGCAATCGTTTGTATCATGATTCTTTTAGTTTCATTTGGTGGCGATACAATGCAGCAGTTCTTTGTAATCTTAACAGCAATGGTAAATGTTGGTATGACAGTGCCATATATGTTTATTTCATTCGCATTCCCTAAGTTTAAGAAGATGAAGAACATTGACAGAAGCTTCGAAGTATTCAAGACTCAGAAGTCTGCAAATATCTGGGGCTATGTTGTAACACTTACATTGTTCTTTGCAAACGCTTTTGCTATTATTCAGCCAGCCATCGAAGGTGACTGGAAGACTACCTTCTGGTCATTAAGTGGTCCGGTTATCTTTGGACTTGCTGCATGGATCATTTATAAGCGTTATGAAAAGAAATTAGAAGCAGGTGAATTCAACAAAGAAAACACTGATGACGTTGATGATGAAAATGAAAATGTTGCGTAACAGAATAATAAATCGACTATTTTGTTTTGCTTTAAATCCAGGTGTTTAACTGCACCTGGAAATTTTTTTGAAAAAATTTAGATGTAACCATTGGCATTACAGCAAAACGATGCTATATTAACATCATCAGATGAAACCGCTATGGTTACAACAATGAACTTTTTAAAATTCGAGGATAATAACCTCGCAGGGCAGAGCCCGGAAAGGAAAATAATCATGACAAACAAGGAAAAAGCATTAGCTCTCATCGGAACATTCGTATCAGGAGATACAGCAAAGGCAAAAGAACTTTTGGCGCCTGGCTATATTCAGCATAACCTGGCATTTGGTACAGGAGCAGATGCATTTGTAGCAGCAGTTGAAGGACTTGCACAGGCACCTGTAAAAACAACGGTTAATAACATTCGCGCATTTGAGGATGGAGATAAGGTTTTCCTTCAGACAGTATATAATTTTGCAGGCGCAGGAGAGCAGGTCGGATTCGATGTTTTCAGATTCGATGAAGACGGTAAGATTGCAGAGCACTGGGATAATCTGGCAGACAAGGCAGCTCCTAATCCTTCAGGACATACTCAGATTGATGGAACTCTTGAGAAGAAAGATGTAGACAAGGAAGAAACACGTAAGGTTGTTGCCGGATTTGTAGGCGATGTACTCCGCGGGGAGAATCCGGATAAGCTTACTTCATATTATGACGGAGACAAGTACATTCAGCATAACACAGCAATATCAGATGGTCTTTCAGGTCTTGGAGCTGCACTTGAAGCTATGGCTAAGCAGGGAATCTCAATGGTTTATAACAAGACTCATATGGTTCTTGCAGATGGAGATTATGCTCTTGCCTGCTCAGAAGGAACCTTTGGCGGTGTACCTACAACCTACTATGATCTGTTCCGTGTTGAGAACGGATTTATCTCAGAGCACTGGGATGTAATGGAGACATTAGCTGATAGGTCTACATGGGCTAATGAAAACGGAAAGTTTTAATGTAACCATTGCAACTACAACTGCCTCGAAGTAAAATAGTGGCAGGAGGAACAAAAATGCAGATATCAAGCAGATTTACGGTTGCACTTCATATTTTTACATGCGTGGATACGTTTAAAGACGAACACAAGGTAACGAGCGATTTTCTTGCAGCCAGTATTAATACCAATCCTGTCATCATTAGAAAGATACTTACTCAACTTAAGAATGCAGGACTAATAAATGTTATCAGAGGAACGGGCGGAATAGAGCTTACGAGAGATCTTAAAGATATAACTTTTTATGATGTGTATCAGGCAATTGAGCCTTTGGAAGATGGGAATCTGTTCAGATTTCATGAATCACCAAATCCAGAGTGTCCAGTTGGAAGAAATATCCATTCATTGTTGGACGATAAATTAAAAGACATCCAGGAAGCAATGGAATCAGAGATGAAAAAATACACTCTTAATGATTTAAGATCCGGAATGCAGGAACTTTTGGCAAAAGAAGCTTAAGGATGAGACTCTGAGGTATTTACTTCAGAGTCTTTTTTCAAAGGATGCTATTGTTAATGCGGCTAATTCGCAGATGCTCGGTTGTTTTGTACCGATGCATACATGCATAGATAAAGCGGCACCTACCTCAATCACACAGGCATACAACAAAAGAATGGCAAGGTGCTCGTAAACCTTGCTATGCCTGTACCGAAGCCATCTGATGAAGCGGAACCAGGGGATATTCTCCGGTTCTATAGAGAGCAGCAAGGCATAAGTCAGGAAGATCTAGGAAAAGTAGTGGGTATTACGAACTGGGGAATTGTGAATATTGAAAAAGGTTTTAATCCGATTTATTACAAGGACGCAGTTGCTTTTGGAAAAACGCTTGGAATAGACCCAGATGTATTACTAAATGAATATACAAGGTTTTGTAAACCCGGATATGGAAAACGAATTAAAACAATAAGGAACTTATATGGTGTTTCTCAGTATGATTTTGCTGAAATGCTTGGGGCTGACAGGAGCACAGTTTCCGTATGGGAAGCTGAAGTAGAAGAACATCATCCAAATCCTGAGAATTATTTAAGATTAACGGAACTTGCTAAGAACGTAGGAATTGAAATAGAAAAGCTTATTGATAATCCTGATATTTATCAAGACGAATATTCCATTTTTACTAAGCACGGATTTGGTATTAAGGTTCAGAAAATCAGAAAATCCAATGGAATGACGAGAGAGCAATTTGCCAGGGCGATAGGCTGTGACAAAAATGAAGAAGGATTCTGGGAATGCGAATTTAAATGCCCATCTAGACCATCATATTATGCATTAAAACGTATGGCAGAAATATGTGGAATTGATCTTGATAAGCTAAATGAGGATCCTGAAGGATATGAATGCGTATATCAGGATTTCTTTGATAAAAAATGCGGGCGAAAAATAAAAAGCATTCGCATGGCTTATAGAATGAAATTATGCGATTTTGGTGACTTGCTTGGGTGTACAGGGGAAGCTGTATCAAAGTGGGAAAGAAATATCTGTGTTCCTGAATTTAAGTATGTAAAAATAATTGAGAGAGTAGCACTTAAAAAGGGAATAACACTTGCTCAGCTGAATGAATGCCCTGAACTTTTTGAGGATGATTATGAAGCCTTTTGCAAACCAGGTTATGGAGCATTATTGTCAGATATACGAAACAGCATGAGTGTTTCACGAGCTGAGTTTGCGAGAATGATTGGTATAAAACCATCTACTTATTGCCTTTGGGAGAGAGAACAATTTATTCCCAACAGAGATAACTATAATGTGCTTAAGAAAGCGCTGGCAGAGAAAGGAGTTTCGCTAGATGAACCATACAGAACAAAGAATATGGCTGATTAAAGAATTACAAAAGGATCCTTCGCAACTGAGTAATTATCCCATACCTGCTGACGAGCAAGGACAAAAGGATTTGCTGCGAGGAATAATGAATATATGGATGCCGAAGGAACTTAGTGATGAGTTCCTTAAAATCCAGGATGAGTATTTGACCGAAGAAAACAGAAGAATTGGAATTACGGACATTGAAGATTTACAGCCAACAGCAGGTAATAACAGACTATACCTATGGCAAGGAGATATGACTACATTAAAGGTGTCAGCCATTGTTAATCCGGCCAATGAAGCCTTATTGGGTTGTTTCCGAATTTTACATTCCTGCGCAGATAACGTTATTCATTCAAAAGCTGGACTTGGCCTCCGCTACAAATGTAACTGCATCATGGAAAAGCAGGGACATCCTGAACCAACAGGTCAGGCTAAGATTACTCCGGCGTACAATTTACCTTGTGATTATGTTATTCATACCGTGGGCCCTATAGTTCAAGGACCTCTGACTAAAAAACATGAGGAACTATTGGCATCCTGCTATAAATCATGCCTTGATATAGCAGAAGAAAATGGCGTAAAGAGCATTGCTTTATGCTGCATTTCTACCGGTGTTTTCATGTTTCCTAATCAGAGAGCTGCTGAGATTGCTGTAGAGACAGTTAAAAACTGGCTTGATGAGACAGGCAGTGAGATGAAGATTGTTTTCAATGTATTTAAGAATCTTGATTTTGAAATATATGAAAAACTGTTAAATGGTTAAGCTATAAGGAGTGTTTTATAATGACAACGGCTAAGATCAGATTGTTTCAGCCAAATGGATATCAAGAAACAATAAAAAAAGGTTTAAGTGCCATACATAGCTTTAACAGCGGTATGTCCCTTGGAAAAGATGATGATACAGAGCAGCTTGACAGATTAAAAGAAGAAATAAAGACAGCTGATGCTATTGTTATTGGAGCCGGGGCAGGACTTTCTACTTCCGCAGGGTTTACGTACAGTGGAGACCGGTTTAAAAAGTGGTTTTCTGATTTTGAAGGAAAATATGGTTTTCAGGACATGTATTCAGGCGGGTTTTACCCATACAAAACCAAGGAAGAGTTCTGGGCATATTGGTCAAGGTATATCTACATCAACAGATACCTTGATGCACCTAAAGATACTTATACAAAACTTTATAACCTTGTTAAGGATAAAGATTACTTTGTGATTACAACAAACGTGGATCATTGCTTTCAGAAAGCAGGCTTTGATAAGAAAAGATTATTTTACACTCAGGGAGATTATGGTCTGTTTCAAAGTTTGAATCCTGCAATTAGGGAAAACTTTAATAATGAAGACTGGGTGATGAATGCCATGGAATCTCAGGGATTTGTTAAGGATGGGAATGGAATTTTTGCAATACCATCTGGTGGTGGAGTCAGAATGGAAATTGACAGCAGTTTGATTCCAAAGTGTCCGATTGATGGTAGTGATGTTACCATGAATCTTAGAAGTGATGATACATTCCTTGAAGATGAAGGCTGGCATAGAGCATCAGCGGCTTATTCTGATTTCCTTAGAAGACATGAAACCCTGCATGTGCTTTTCCTGGAGCTTGGGGTAGGCAGCAATACACCAGTAATAATCAAGTATCCATTCTGGCAAATGACAATGGAAAATGAAAAAGCTACATATGCATGCTTGAATTACAAAGAGGCATACTGTCCCAGAGAGATAGAAAATAGGAGCGTATGCATTAACAGTGATATAGATGAGCTTTTGGATAAACTGGCATGATTTCAGAAAAAGAAAGATATTATCGGTATTAGAGATAGAAGGAGAAGACACAAGTAATGAGTGGTGCGAGTCAGTTACGGATGAGGACTATTTGAAAATTCAGTAAAAGTACAGGCATATTAGGAAGAGATAAAGGCTTAGGGCGTATAGACCATATGGTTTATACGTCTTTTTCTTTTACACCGAATTATCTGCTTGGGGTTGAGGAGAAGGAAGAGGATGCTTTTGATATGGAAATGAAGATTTTACTGAGGCGGATAACAGATGATAGGGTAAAGGCAATATTGGTGGCACAGATAAATGCAGTAGCAAATATTTAAAATATGACTCGCTTGTACCAAAAAATTGTGCCAGATACACCGCATAGTCACACAAAAGTAGCATCGGTGATACTATGTTTCAAAAAACTGCGTACTTGTGGGGCTTTGTATATTTCCTATATCATATGCATTGTAACGAAGAGATATGTGTGAAATATAGGAGGTACTAATAGATGAGTACAATAATTGAAAAATTCATGACACAGGTAAATGAGAATAAAGATGCTTTAGCAGTTTTTGATAATGAAAGAAATCTTAGTAGAAAGGAATTGCTTTTATTGGCAGATACAATAGCTGCAAGACTTCCCAAAGGATGCAAAAGAGTAGGCATAATGATGAACCATTCAGTTGAAATGATAGCATCCATATTTGCAGCATTGAGGGCTGGAGCAGCATATATACCTGTTGAACCATTTTTTCCAAAGGAAAGAATCAGATACATGATGGAAGAGGCTGAGGTGAGCGTGCTTATCACGAACAGAGAGTATGCAGACAGATTTCCCAAGTTAACAAATATAATTGTAGACAAAGGATTAGCTATAGAGGAAACAGCTGTAGGTGATGCTGAATATGACGAAAAGGATTTGGCTTATATCCTTTATACATCAGGAACTACAGGGAAGCCCAAGGGTGTTTCTGTAACGAATGCAAATGTATGTCATTATGTGAGAGCATTTTGCAATGAGTTTCACCCAGCCTGTGGCGATATAATGCTTCAGCATTCTGTTTGTTCTTTTGATATATTTGTTGAAGAGGTATTTACAACTCTTTTATCAGGAGCGGCCTTGGCTATTCCATCGGATGAAGAAAGAGCAGATGTTAAGAAGCTTATCGGATTTATCAAAAGAAATAATGTGACTATGCTTAGCGGCTTTCCATATCTTTTACAGGAAATCAATGACCTTCCGGAAATACCTAAGAGTTTGAGACTCCTCATAAGCGGAGGAGATGTTATAAGAGCTTCCTATATTACAAATCTTCTTGGAAAGGTGGAAGTTTACAATACCTATGGTCCTTCCGAGACCACAGTGTGCGCTTCTTATTGCAGATGCACCAAGGATAATGTCCTTGAAGATGGCACATTCCCTGTCGGAAAGTCTGTGCTTGGAACAGAAATCAAAGTCATGGATGAGGAAGGAAAAGAACTTCCAGATGGAGAAGTCGGAGAAATCTGCATTTTCGGAGGCGGCGTTTCTAACGGGTATATAGGAAACCGTTTTGAGGAGAATAAAGCATTTGTAAATACTGCAAACGGAAGAATGTATAAAAGCGGTGATCTTGGTTACTATCTGCCAGATGGCAACATTGCTTTTCTTCACAGAAAAGATACCCAGATAATGATTAAGGGAAAAAGAGTTGAGGTAAGTGAAGTTGAAAATATCCTTACCAAGTCAGAGCTTATCAAACAGGCATATGTTGCACCAAAAGTTGATGACAATAATCTATCCTACATGGTTGCCTATGTAGTGCCGGAAAAAGAGAACGTCAAACTTGCGGATATTACAGATTACATGAAGGATTATCTGACAGATTTTATGATTCCGGAGTATTTTGTTGAGCTTAAGCGCCTTCCACTTAATGCAAACGGTAAGGTTGATAAAATGGCACTTCCAAATGTTTTAAGGAAGGTGGCAGCGTGATAGATAATAATATAGCGATAAAAGAGCTTAAGGCAGATGATATAGAACTTTTGCTTTCACTTAGAATGGAGGTTTTGTCAAATGTCTTTTTTCAGGAAAAAGAAAAGCTCTCGGATGCTGAGTGGAATGATATCAGAAAAGAAAATGAAGAATATTATCAGGAAGAGCTTAAAAAGGGCGGTCATGTGGCTTGTGCAATATATGTGTCAGGAGAACTGGCAGGATGTGGCGGAGTTTGCCTGTATAGAGAGATGCCATCTCCGGACAATCGCAGCGGCAAATGTGCCTATCTTATGAATATATATGTCAGGCAGAAGTACAGAAGGCAGGGACTGGCAAAGGAGATATGCAGATATCTTATAGAGAGGGCGGCAGAGAAAGGTGCTGAAAAGATCTATCTTGAGAGCTCCGATATGGCCGTTGAATTATACAGATCCCTTGGATTTGAAGACATGAATGGCTACATGAAATTAAATACGATAAAATAGATTTATGTAATATCGTAAATCTTGTTTGGAACGGAGGTTTTATATGTTTTTCAAATCGTTATCTGATAATACACAAAAGAGGCTGATCCGTCGTCTTGAGGAGGTCAATCATGATATCAGGACACGCGGCATCAGTCGATCCGACAATTCTCATTCCGCTATTGCAGGGATTCAGGACCTCTTGACAGGATATAGCTACGGCGAGTTCTATGACTGGGATCTTTATTATGAAAATCTGTATCTTTCACATTTTGGTATTGCCCGTTACTGCCGTACGAATTTTGAGGCATTCCTGGACCGGCAGCTCGAATGTGGTTTTGTCGCACGCACGATGATGGAACAGCGAATGAGGCAGCATTTCAAACATTTTCTTGCTCAAATCGCCGTCTTAGGTTCTCGTCAGTTTGGCCGTTTTGAATGGCTGAAGGACCGTTATTATCAAAGGCTGATAAAATATCTGGATTACTGGTGCTGGTTCTGCGATTTTGACAAAAATGGACTAAGTGTGTGGGACAGTGCTGATCATTCCGGGATGGACAATCAGGATCTTAGGGCAGGACATATTTACAGCATGACGATCGAGGGGGTTGACCTGAACAGCTATCTGGTCCGCGAGTTTGATGCAATGTCTGTCATTGCGGAGGGACTGGGGCTGGAGGAAGATGCTTCTCAGTGGAAAGAGAAGGCTGCTGCCATGCGCGGAAGAATCAACGATATTATGTGGGACGAAAAAGACGGCTTCTATTATGACCGCAATGAAAGGACGGGTGAGCTTGTACGTTACAAGTCAGCTTCATCTTTTATGGCTCTATGGGCAGGTGTTGCGACCCAAAAGCAGGCAGACCGCATGATCAAAGAGCATCTTTTAAATCCTGAGGAGTTCTGGTTGGAATACCCCCTTGCATCCTGGGCAAAAAATGAAAAAGGATACTATCAACAGCGCCGCGGGGTTGAATGCACCTGGATGGGAGCTTGTTGGATCCCGGTTAATTACTCAGTCATGCATGCGCTGGTAAGATACGGGTATCAGGAAGAAGCAGCGGAACTTGCCGGAAAGAGTTTTGAAATGGTTTTGTCGGAAGACGCCACCCGAGAGTATTATAATGCCGAAACCGGTGTAGGGCAGGGGCTGAATCCTTTCTGGGGATGGTCAGCTCTTGCATATGCCATGCCTTTTGAACTCGAAGCCGGATATGATCCAACTGATCCGCATGCTGAAATCATACCGCTTCTCTCCGATATAACGGGGGTTGAATATCGCTTTGACAGATAATAACCGTTTGAAGTGATCCGTCGAGCAGCGTATCAGCAACGCCTCCGCTGCCCTGACGTTCATGCCATCCTTCTAAAGAGACCCTCGGGCAGTCGATGAGGAATTTAGAAAAGAGATGGATCGTGGTGCAACCATAGAAAAGAGACTGGATACAATGAAGCAGCTTTATGAAGCAGGAATAAAGACTACTTGCTTTATTTCGCCAATCTTCCCCGGGATTACAGATGTTGAAGCTATTATTGACAGGGCTAAGGACAGATGCAATCTTGTGTGGCTTGAGAATCTTAATCTCAGGGGAGACTACAGAGTTGTGATCATGAACTGGATTCATGAGAATCATCCGGAGCTTGATGAATTATATTATCAGGTTATGATATGTGTGCTTGACAAAAATACTCCTATATGGTAGTATAAAACTACGATATAGGAGTATTTAATTATGAAGACAAATGGTGGATTTCTTGTTACAAAAATAAAACAGCTGGGTGATCGTATATTTGAAAGGATACTGGCAGAAAAAAACATTGATGCATTTAACGGAGCTCAGGGAAGGATTCTTTATGTCTTATGGCAGGAAGATGGTGTTCCTATTAAAATTATTTCCGAGAAAAGCGGACTTGCAATTACTTCACTTACGACCATGCTTGAGCGGATGGAAAAAAACGGACTGATAAGCCGCAAAACTGATGAAGCTGATAAGAGAAAAACTCTTCTGTTCCTCACAGATAAAGCCAAAGAACTTAAAGAAGCTTATGACTCCGTATCCAATGAGATGGGGAATATTTATTATCGTGATTTTACGGATAAAGAGATTCTTCAGTTTGAAGAGTATCTTAACCGCATCAGGGTAAACCTTGAGGAATGGAGTGACAAATGAGTATCTGTATTAAAGATCAGATT
>NZ_FOXO01000012.1 GCF_900115735.1 Butyrivibrio proteoclasticus | reverse complement strand
GAAATACGAGAGAAAACGCATACATCAAGATGTTTGAAGGAGATTCACCTTTCAGCTTTTTTACATTAGATGATTTCAATATCGCAGAAACATGAAATTTATTGAAGAAAATCTTGATTGAATCTGTTATCTGCTTAGTATCGAGTTCATTCTGTGATATAATCTTAGACAAGGCGTTGGTCTCCTTATGGTTAATTTTTGGTGGTACTTAAATTATACCAATTTTAGAGGCTTATCGCCTTTTTTGTTGCCAGTTTTTATTGAATTTTCAAGGTTCTAGAGCACTTTTTAATGTGCGAAGTTTCAGTAAATAAGACATGGCTTGACAAGCTTGGCCTTGAAGCACCTAAGACATTTTCAGAACTTGAGAAGGTTTTACTTGCATTCAAAAATGATGATCCAAACGGTAATGGCCTTGCAGATGAAGTTCCTATGGACTTCAACGGATGGTTTGGCAGTGCATATTCTCTTTCAAACCTTGTAGGTGGACTTGGCATTCAGCTTACAAACTGGGCAAATGATGGTTACTTTGCAGAAGATGGCCAGGTGAAGAATTTTGCTGTAGATGAAAGATATAAAAAGCTCATGAAGTATTTAGCTCAACTTTATTCTGAGGGCCTTATCAATGAAAATGCGATCACAAATGACTACTCAATGTTCCAGTCTCTTTCAAGGGGTAACGAGAATGGAGAGGCACTTGTTGGCGTTGTATATGGTTGGGAAGAAACAGATAAATTTGGAAATAACCTTGCAAGTCAGTATGTAGCTTTGGAACCACTCACCTATGACCTTGATGGTGAGAACTATGATGTTCGTTGGACCTATGATTACTCAGGACTTAACATGTCTACAAACAGAGTTGCCATGAGTGCGAAGTGCAAGAACAAAGAGGCAGCAATGAGATTCCTTGATCAGTTCTATACACAGGCAGGATCAGTGCAGGTACTCTTTGGTGGAATTTCAGATGGCAATGTTTCTGAGACTGGTGACAATGCATATAAGGTAAATGATCCTCAGGATCCTGCAGTTGACCCTGGTACATGGAAATGGACATATGCATTTGCTGATAACGGTCCTATGTATATCAGAAGAGCAACAACAATCGAAATGACACCTGATATGGATAATGCTTTGAGAGAAAGACAGGCTTATGAATCAACACTTGCTAAGGTTTCAGAGAGCGATTACTATCCGCAGATGTTCATGAAATATACAGAAGATCAGCAGAACGAGATGGCAGTTCTTCAGGCCAACGTAAATAATATTACTGAGAATCAGTGGGGACTTTGGCTTGTTGGAGATGAGGATGTTGATGCTACATGGGATGCATATGTAGAAAGTGTAAATGCTGCCGGACTTCCAAGACTGTTGGAAATCAGACAGGGTGCATTTGATACATACAGAGGTAAGTAATTCTTTTTAATAATTTGGTTATGATCCGGATATCATAATACATAGACAGAGGGCGAAAGAGTGGATTATGCTCTTCGCCCTTTATCTACAGGAGGAAGGTATGGCAAAAAGAGTAGCAAAATATTTTGAACACACCTGGCAACTTTGGGTGATGCTCTTACCCGCAATGATATACATTTTTATTTTTTGTTATGTTCCTATGTATGGTGTTCAGCTGGCATTTAAGGAATATAACTTTTCTAAAGGCTTTCTTGGAGGAGATTTTGTAGGCTTCAAGTATTTTAAGCAGTACTTTGAAAGTAATATGTTCTGGCCTACGCTTCGCAATACTTTTGTGATAGCTGTTACAGGTATAATAGTCGGATTCCCTGCGCCTATTATTTTGGCGCTTGTTATAAATCAGCTAAGAAATGAGAAGTGGAAAAAGTTTGTTCAGACAATAGTCTATATTCCATATTTTATTTCAGTAGTTGTTCTGGTTTCTATGATAAACATTCTTTTTGCCAGCGGAAGCGGTGTAGTATCTAACTTTTTTAAAGCACTTCATCTGGTGGGGCCTTCCGTAAATATTGTAGGAAGTGCAGGCACATTTTTACCGCTTTATGTTCTGACCGGTGTCTGGCAATCAATGGGCTGGAATTCAATCATCTTCATAGCAGCTCTTTCTTCTGTTGATACACAGCTTTATGATGCATGCAAAGTAGATGGCGCAAACAGATGGCAGACCATGCTAAACATTGATATACCGGCTTTGATACCAACTATCATGATCCTTCTTATTCTTAATATGGGAGGAATTCTGAATGTTGGATTTGATAAGATCTTCCTTATGCAAAATAGTACAAATCTGGGCGTTTCCCAGGTTATTTCAACTTACGTATATGATGTTGGCGTAAAGAGCTCGCAATTCTCCTTTGGTACTGCAGTAGGTCTTTTTAACACTGTTGTGAACTTTATCTGCCTTGTTATTACTAACTGGGTGTCACGAAGAACAACAGGCAGTGGACTTATGTAAAGGAGGAAAACGATGGATATGAGTATTGAAAAGAGTATTGATTCACAGGCCATAAAAGCTAAAGAAAAAACTTTTTCGAAGTGGCCGGACAGGATATTTGGGGCAGTTGTAATAATACTTAGTATTCTTGTGGTTATAATTATCGCATATCCCCTTTATTTCGTTGTTATTGCTTCTATTTCCAATTCAAATCTGGTTAATCAGGGGGCTGTTACATTTTGGCCAAAAGATATCAGGTTTTATGGATATGAACAGATCATGCAGGATAAAAGAATATGGACCGGATATGGTAATACTATATTGTACGTAGTAGCCGGTACTGCACTAAATATGGCAATCACTATGCCTGCTGCTTATGCACTTTCAAGAAAAGATTTCAAAGCCAGAAATGCGGTTATGTTCTATTTTGTTTTCACTATGTTTTTTAATGGAGGACTTGTTCCGACTTATATGACCGTTTCTGCAATGCATCTTATTTCAACCAAGACAATACTGATAATATTTGTTGCAGTAAACACCTATAACCTGATCATTGCGAGGACTTTTATAGCCACTGCGATTCCGGATGAGCTGTATGAAGCAGCTATTCTTGATGGATGTTCACATTTTAAATACTTCTTTGCTGTTGTTTTACCTCTTTCAAAGGCTGTTATTTCGGTGTTAACATTGTATTATGCTGTATTTCATTGGAATGATTATTTCAATGCTCTTATTTACAACAGTAAAGAAAGCAATGTTCCGTTGCAGATCGTGCTTAGGCAGATACTTCTTTTAAATCAGGCCTTTGCAAGTGGTAATGGAGGAGTGCAGGGAGGTTATGGCCAGTCCAGTGCAGACCAGGTAAAATATGCAGTTTTAATAGTATCAACTCTGCCTATTCTTTGCGTATATCCTTTTGTTCAGAAATACTTTGAAAAGGGCGTAATGATAGGTGCAGTTAAAGGATAATGAGGAGAGGAAAAAATACGAACAAATGTGGGAATTAACAAAATTAAAAGATGTTAAGGTTACAGACAGATATTTCGATGAGGCACTTCATATTGATGTAAAGAATATGCTTTTGCTTGATCCGGACAGGCTTCTTGCTGGCTTCCGTGAGACCGCCTGCATTCTTGCGGGGGAGGATGAAGAGACTACAAGTGCTTTCATGAAAAGAAAGCAGCGTTATGGAGGTGAATGGGAAGATAAGCTTATTGGCGGACATACAATGGGACATTATCTGACAGCTCTTGCGCAGGCAGCAGTTTCTCCTGCTGTTACAGGAAAAGAGCTTGAAGATGTAAAAGAGCGTCTTGATTATATGCTTGTTTCATTAAAAGAATGTCAGGAAAAGATAAAGGGAACAGAAAATGAAGGTTTTATCTTTGGTGCAGGCTTTCCAACAAAGGAGTTCAGAGACAATCCACTGCTTCAGTTTGAAAATGTAGAAAAAGGTATGAGTCATCCATTTTTGGAGGCCTGGGTGCCGTGGTACACAATGCACAAGATCCTCACAGGATTAAATGCTTCTTTTAAGTACTATGGAAGTGAGACAGCCCTTGAGATTGCCAATGCTCTTGGCATCTGGATTGCCAAAAGAACTGAAGGCTGGACGGAAGATAAACATAAAAAAGTACTCAGCATAGAATATGGTGGAATGAACGACTGCCTGTATGAACTTTATGAGATAAACAGAGATCTGAAAGATAAGGGAAACTCTCTTTACAGCAAGGAATATGAACGCTTTGCAGATGCTGCCCACGCCTTTGATGAGACAGAGCTTTTTGAAAGAATATTATCCGGTAAGGCAGATCTACTTAACAACGTCCATGCCAATACTACAATTCCTAAATTCATCGGCGCTCTTGCAAGATATGAAGCATTTAATTCAGAGAAAAAATATCTGGATTATGCTGAAAGCTTCTGGGACCTTGTAGTTAATAAACACACCTATGTTACAGGTGGAAACAGTGAGAATGAGCACTTTGGTCAGGATAATGTACTTGACGCAGAGAGGACCAATGTAAACAACGAGACCTGCAATACTTACAATATGCTCAAGCTTTCAAGAAGGCTTTTTGCAGTAACAGGTAAAAAGAAATATCTGGATTACTCAGCAAGAACGCTTATAAATGCCATCATGGCATCACAGAACCATGAGACAGGATTTACAACTTATTTCCAGCCAATGGCTACAGGCTACCACAAGGTGTTTAACACTCTTGATGGAAACTTCTGGTGCTGTACAGGAACAGGCTATGAGAATTTCACCAAGCTTCAGAGAGGCATATTCTATAAAGGCGATGAGAAACTTTTGATCTCCCTATATATAGCTTCAGAATATGTTTCTGATGACTATGTTGTCACTATGGACTGCAATTTTACAGAGTCAGACAAAGTTAATATCAGGATCAAGCCTGCAGCCGGAAAGGCGATAGCAGATGATCTCTGGCTCAGAATCCCGACCTGGAGTAGGGCAATTCCAAGCGTAAGACTTAATGGTAAGGAAAAAGAGCTTAAGCAGAATGAAGGCTTTTTGATCATTCCAAAAGAGGATATTGCAAGTGGAGCTGAACTGGAAGTTTGCATACCATTTGGCATTACCTGCGAAAGCCTTCCTGACGGCAAAAACACCTATGCTTTTCTCTACGGCCCATATGTGCTTTCAGCAAGACTTGGGGCAAAAAAGATTATGACAAAGCCTCATGGAATAGCAGTAGTTGCTTCTGCAGGCAGAAGCGTAGACAGCGATGAAATCAGTATTATTTCTGAAAAATCTGTTGATGATTTTGTTGGAAATATAGATAAATATCTTATAAAAAGAGATGGAGAAGCTGAATTCGACCTTAACGGAACATCAAAGCCCCTTGTATTCACAACTCACTTTGATCAGTATACAGAGAGCTATGGAATCTACTGGAAATTAAAGGTCTGAATTATTTGGAGGAGTTATGCAGTTCTTTTCAGAGGAAAACGGAAAACTTATATTTAGAGGAAATGGCGAGATGCTTGTAATTGAGCCCTGGGGCAGGAACAGTCTCAGAGTAAGGAGCGTCTTTTTGGGTGATGTTATAGATCAGTCAGCAGCTCTTTTGCCACCAGATGAAAAAATGCATGAAGTCAAGGTGGTCACCCATGATGAAAAAGACACAAAAGATCCAAGAGATTCATATAGAAGTGCATGCATTACAAATGGAAAGATCACAGCATCATGCTACGTCCAGCCTTGGGGAGACACTCTGCAGATTGTTTACTCAGAGGCAATCTCAGGTAAGGTTTTGTTAAAAGAAATATCAAATAATGGAGCACTTTGTACAAAGGCAAGGAGTTTTAAGAGAATAAGCGGTGATGTGTTTAAACTTCGGGCAAAATTCGAGTCTGATCCTGATGAAAAGCTCTATGGAATGGGACAATATCAGCAGGAGAGGATGAATCTAAAGGGCTGTAACCTTGAGCTTGCCCATAGGAATTCTCAGGCAAGTGTGCCCTTTGTTCTTTCTGATAAGGGATACGGATTTTTGTGGCACAATCCTGCAATTGGAGAAGTGCACTTTGGAGTTGATGTGACAGAATGGGTGGCTGAGGAGACAAAACAGCTTGATTACTGGATCACAGCAGGAGATACACCACAAGATATCATTGAAAATTACACTTCAGTTGTTGGAAGAGCGCCAATGATGCCTGAATATGGACTTGGCTACTGGCAGTGTAAGCTTCGCTACTTCAATCAGGAGCAGGTGCTGGAAATTGCCAGAGAGTATTACAAGAGGAAAATTCCTGTAGATGTTCTTGTTATTGACTATTATCACTGGTTAAGATGTGGCGATTGGAAGTTCGATCCTGAGTATTTCCCAAATCCAAAAGAAATGGTGGATGAACTCACTAAAATGGGAATAAAGTGCATGGTTTCTATCTGGCCACAGGTCGACATAAGAAGTGAAAATTATGAAGAAATGAAACATAAGGGACTTCTTGTAAAGAGCAGGAGTGGTGTGGATGTACAGATGGTTTTTCACGGTGATAATCTCTTTATGGATGCCACTAACCCAAGGACCAGAAAATATGTATGGGATAAGATTAAAAAGAACTATGCAGATCTGGGGATAAAGACATTCTGGCTTGATGAGGCTGAACCTGAGTTTACAGGCTATGATTACGAAAATTACCAGTATTACAGCGGATCAGTTCTGGAAACAGGAAACATTTATCCAAGGGAATATGCAAGGCTTTTTTATGAAGGCCAGAAGGAAAACGGGCAGAATGACATAGTCAATCTGATAAGATGCGCCTGGGTAGGAAGCCAGAAGTACGGAGCACTAGTCTGGTCCGGAGACATTATGTCATCCTGGGAAGATTTCAGGAAGCAGATAGTTGCAGGACTTCAGATGGGAATAGCAGGTATTCCGTGGTGGACTACTGATATTGGAGGCTTCCATGGCGGTGATACTACAAGTGAGAAATTCACTGAGCTTTTGCTCAGATGGTTTGAATTCGGGTGTTTTTGCCCTGTTATGAGAATGCACGGCAGCAGACAGCCCCACAGTAAGATAATAAATAAAGCCGGCGAGGAGAGAGAAGTAACAGGAGCACCAAACGAGATCTGGAGCTATGGTGATGAAGCTTATAGAATCATGAAAGGCTATATTGACATAAGAGAGCAACTTCGTGACTATACAAGAAATGCCATGAAACAGGCTTCTGAATCAGGTACACCTGTGATCAGACCTCTTTTTCTTGAGTTTAGTGAGGATAAAAAGAGCTGGGATGTCACTGATGAATACATGTTTGGCGATAATCTTTTAGTTGCACCGATCTGTCACGAAGGTGAGAAGAAGAGAAAAGTTTATCTTCCATCCGGCTGTGACTGGGTACATGCATTTACCGGAATAAAGTATCAGGGTGGATGTGATATAGAAACTGAAGCGCCAATTGATGTAATTCCGGTGTTCTATAGAACCGATAGACCGGAAACGTTTCTGTTTAAAATTTAATAGTAAAAATGATAGTGCCCTGAACCATCGATGGTTCAGGGCATTTTAAACGTTTAAGTAATAGCAGTTTCCTAATAAAATTAGTGTTGCTTTATATGAAATATGGCTGTAAAATATTTAGCGGACGCGTAATGTTTAATAATTAACAAATCCAATGATTTTCATTTAGGAAGTGATTAAATGGTATTTTTGAAGATCTTAGGCCTGTCATTACTTATTTTACTTGTTTTGTATCTGCTTATGATAATGCCTAGGATAATAAATAAACCTTCAAGGGAGCCTTTCACAGGTGTTCTGTATGCGCACAGAGGACTGTTCGATAATGAATCGGATGCTCCTGAGAATTCCATGGCAGCTTTTAAAAAGGCTGTTGATGGAGGATATGGAATAGAGTGTGACGTTCAGTTAAGTAAGGACGGAGTACCGGTTGTTTTTCATGATTTTACGCTCGAGAGAGTTACCGGTCAGAAGGGCAAGGTTATCGATTATACATACGATGAGCTCTTGAATTTTAACCTTATGAACTCACATGAAAAGATTCCCAGATTTGAAGACTTCCTTAAAATGGTTGATGGAAAGGTTCCTCTTATAGTTGAACTTAAGATAGAGAGATTTGACCTTTCTGTTTGTAACAAGGCTGATGAGCTTCTTTCAAAATATAAAGGCGTTTATTGTATCGAATCTTTTAATCCATTTGGAGTTCACTGGTACAAAAAGAACAGACCTGAGATTATGAGAGGCCAGCTTTCAGATGATTTTCATAAAGATAAACCGGAAGAGTTTAGCGGATTGATATATTTCCTGCTTACATACTTATTCTTCAATTTTTTGACAAGGCCTGATTTTATTGCATTTAATCACAAATATGCAGATAACATTTCCAGGAGACTCTGCAGATACTTATATGGAACTGTTGCAGCGGCCTGGACTATAAAGTCAGAACAGCAGCTTGAAGATGCGAAAAAAGGCTTTGATATTTTTATTTTTGATAGTTTCGTTCCGAAAAGCGGAGCTAAATTATAAATATAATATATAGTTTTGAAAGGGTAAAGGTAAAAACATGGCGAACAAGTGGGTTTATATGTTCAGCGAAGGTAACATGACAATGCGTAACCTTCTTGGTGGTAAGGGTGCTAACCTTGCTGAAATGACAAGCATCGGACTCCCAGTACCACAGGGCTTCACAATCACAACAGAGGCCTGCACACAGTATTATGAAGATGGACGTAAGATTAACGACGAGATCATGGCTCAGGCTATGGAAGGCGTTAAGAAGATGGAAGAGATCAACGGAAAGAAATTCGGCGATCTTCAGAATCCTCTTCTTGTTTCTGTACGTTCAGGTGCTCGTGCATCAATGCCAGGTATGATGGATACAATCCTCAACCTTGGTCTTAACGACGACGTAGTTGCAGCAATGATCAAAGGAAATCCAGATCCTGCATTCGAGCGTTTCGTATACGATTCATATCGTCGTTTCATTCAGATGTTCTCTGACGTTGTTATGGAAGTTGGTAAAAAATACTTCGAACAGCTCATCGATGAGATGAAAGAGAAAAAAGGCGTTAAGTTTGACGTAGATCTTACAGCAGCAGATCTTAAGGAACTCGCAGAGCAGTTCAAGGCTGAGTACAAGAAGCAGCTCGGCAAAGACTTCCCTTCAGATCCTGTAGAGCAGCTTAAGCTTGCTATCGAGGCTGTATTCCGTTCATGGGATAACCCTCGTGCTAACGTATATCGTCGTGATAACGATATCCCATATTCATGGGGAACAGCTGTTAACGTAATGCCTATGGTATTCGGTAACCTTAACAATGAATCTGGTACAGGTGTTGCATTCACACGTGACCCTGCAACAGGTGAGAATAAACTTATGGGTGAGTTCCTTATCAATGCTCAGGGTGAGGACGTAGTTGCCGGTGTTCGTACACCTATGCCAATCGCTCAGATGGAAAAAGAATTCCCAGAAGCATATGCTGAGTTCATCAAGGTTTGTGAGACTCTTGAGAATCACTACCATGATATGCAGGATATGGAGTTCACAGTTGAGAACAAGAAGCTTTACATGCTTCAGTGCCGTAATGGTAAGAGAACAGCTCCTGCTGCTCTTAAGATCGCTTGCGACCTCGTTGATGAGGGACACAAGACTCCAGAAGAAGCTGTAGCAATGATCGATCCTAGAAACCTTGATACACTTCTTCATCCTCAGTTCGATGCTGCTGCCCTTAAGGCTGCAACACCACTTGGAAAAGGTCTTGGTGCATCACCTGGAGCTGCTTGTGGTAAGGTTGTATTCACAGCTGATGACGCTGTAGAATGGGCTGCAAGAGGCGAGAAGGTTGTTCTTGTTCGTCTTGAGACATCTCCAGAAGATATCACAGGTATGAAGGCTGCTCAGGGTATCCTTACAGTTCGTGGTGGTATGACATCACACGCTGCCGTAGTTGCTCGTGGTATGGGTGAGTGCTGCGTATCAGGTTGTGGCGACATCAACATGGACGAAGAGAACAAGAAGTTCACACTTGCTGGAAAAGAGTTCCACGAGGGAGACTTCATTTCAATCGATGGTACAACAGGTAACATCTATGATGGTCAGATTGCAACAGTTGATGCTAAGATCGCTGGTGAGTTCGGACGTATCATGGCTTGGGCTGATGAGTTCAGAAGACTTAAAGTTCGTACAAACGCTGATACACCTGCTGATGCTAAGAAGGCTAGAGAGCTTGGTGCAGAAGGTATCGGTCTTTGCCGTACAGAGCACATGTTCTTCGAGGAAGACAGAATTGCTGCATTCCGTGAGATGATCTGCTCAGATACAGTAGAAGAGAGAGAAGCTGCTCTTGAAAAGATCCTTCCTTATCAGCAGAACGACTTCAAGCAGCTCTATGAAGCTCTTGAGGGATGCCCGGTTACAATCAGATTCCTTGATCCACCTCTTCACGAGTTCGTTCCTACAACAGAAGATGAGATCAAGAAGCTTGCTGATGCAAAGCATAAGAGCGTAGAAGAGATCAAAGCCATCATCAATTCTCTTCACGAGTTTAACCCTATGATGGGTCACAGAGGATGCCGTCTTGCAGTTACATATCCTGAAATTGCTAAGATGCAGACAAAGGCTGTTATCAGAGCTGCCCTTGAAGTTCAGAAGGCACATGCTGATTGGAATGTAAAGCCTGAAATCATGATTCCTCTTGTATGTGAAGTTAAAGAGCTTAAGTATGTTAAGCAGATAGTAGTTGAGACAGCTGACGCTGAGATCGCTGCTGCAGGTGCTAAGCTTGAGTATGAAGTTGGTACAATGATCGAGATCCCAAGAGCTGCTCTTACAGCTGATGAGATCGCTAAGGAAGCTGATTTCTTCTGCTTCGGTACTAACGACCTTACACAGATGACATTCGGATTCTCTCGTGATGATGCTGGTAAGTTCTTAAATGCTTACTATGACACAAAGATCTTCGAGAACGATCCATTTGCTAAGCTTGACCAGACAGGTGTTGGTAAGCTTATGGAAATGTCACTTAAGCTTGGTAAGCCGGTTAATCCTTCACTTCATGTTGGTATCTGTGGAGAGCATGGTGGAGATCCTTCATCAGTTGAGTTCTGCCACAAGATTGGCCTTGACTATGTATCATGCTCACCATTCCGTGTTCCTGTAGCTAGACTTGCTGCTGCACAGGCAGCTATCGCTGAAAAGGCTGCAAAGGCAAACTGCGATTGCAAGAAGTCAGTTGTAGACGATGAGACAAAGGAAAAGCTTAAGGAAGCTGCTGAGAAGGCTCAGGTTCTTGCTAAAGACCTTGCTGATGCATCTGCTGAAGTTGCAAAGGCTGGACTTGCTGGACTTAAGGCTGGTATCGAAGAAGCTAAGAGAGCTTACAACGAGAACAAAAAGAACTAATTTGACTTAATAGTTAATATTGTTAACAATTTAGGACTACCCATTGCGGTAGTCCTTTTTTGTGATATAGGAAATTTCTTCGAAATTCCTATATCATAAAAAACGCTCCGCTATGGATGCGCACTACTGTGTATGACATTTCACTAGGCTCGAAAAAACCTCGCCAAGTGATCTGCACATCGCGCGATAGGTAAATGTTGCATAAATGCAACCGCGCTCGGCGCGAGCATGTTGCAAGCAACATGCTTTCTTGTCCACAAGTTTATAAAATAGTAATAGTTTTAATACGAAATTAAGGCAAACATCTTCTCGAAATATAGTAAAATAATTTCTAGACATGTATTATACATGTCTAGAATAATGAATCCGATAATTCGGGAGAAAGGTTACCATATGGAAAAAAAACATGGATCTCTGATGTTACCAATCGTTGGCTCGATTATTCTTGCAGTTCTTATCACTGCTCTTAGTATCGAGATTTTTAGTGTGGTAAATAATGTTACCAATAATGATAGTCAGACGAATTCTTATAGAGAAAGAATCCTGGAAGACATTAAGTCAGAATTAAAAAATGAAACCCAGGAAGCGATGAGCGTATGCGAATTCATGTACAACAAATATCAGGCTGGCGAAATGACTATGGAAGAAGCTCAGAAAATGGCTGCTGATATTATTAGAGAAATGCGATATGACGATGGCAATGGATATTTCTGGGTTGATACTTCCAAGGGAATTAATGTAGTTCTTTTAGGAAGAGATACAGAAGGACAGTCAAGATGGGATTCTGTTGATCCTCAAGGAAACTATTTTATTCAGGATATGATCAAAAACGGAATGAAAGATGGCGGCGGATATACAGAGCTTATGTTTGCTAAGCCAAATGAGACAGAGCCTCTTCCGAAGATAAATTATACTGCATATTTCAAACCTTTTGACTGGGTAATGGGTACTGGTGTCTGGGTAGATCATATTGACACACTTGCTACTGCATATAAGTCAGTAGCTTATGCTTCGCTTAATAATACAGTTGTTCAGGCTATGGTAATATTTTTAGTTCTTTTGATTATAGGTATCTTTGTTGCGGTATATATGGGCAAAAGAATTACCGGACCGATTAAGCTGGCTACAAACCAAATGGTTCGTATGGCAAATAATGATTTTACTGATAATGAAGAGATGGAGAAGGTGCGTAGCCTTAAGGCAGAGAGTAATGAGATTGGTCAGATTGCAAGCGCACTTGACCTGATGCACGGAAATGTCAGAGAGCTTATGATGAAGATTTTTGATACGACAAGCTATGTTGCATCTGCTTCAGAAGAGCTTTCAGCAAGCGCATCACAGTCTGCTGATGCCAGTGAGATGGTTGCAGTATCCTGTACTAATGTTGCTAATTCCTGTGCAGGGCAGATCACTGCAGTATCAGGAGCAAGCGAGGAAACAAGAGCATTTATTGACAATATGCAGGAATTCAAGGATGCAATCGAACAGACAACCAAGATGATCGATTCCACAAATGATGCAGCCAAGAAGGGTGCAGCAGATATGACAAATGCTACCAATATGATGGCTACTATCAAAGAGTCTGTTGAAAATACTGCAACTGTTGTTGATGCTCTTGGAGAACAACTCAAGAATATCGATACATTTGTTGATACAATTGCTGAGATTGCAAGCCAGACAAATCTTCTTTCTCTTAATGCCAGCATTGAGGCTGCAAGAGCTGGAGAAATGGGTAAAGGATTTGCAGTTGTTGCCAGTGAGATTAGTAAGCTTGCTGATCAGTCCAACGAAGCTGCGTCAAATATCACAGAACTTATTTCAGAGATCATGCATAATTCCAATGAGGCTGTAGAAGCCATGAGATCAGGTGCTGAAAGCGTTGCTCAGGGTACAGAAACAGTTAATGAGGCGGGAAATACATTCAGCAATATCGTTGATATGGTTTATACAATTTCTGAACAGTCTGCCCGCATGAGCGAGATAGTAACTCAGCTTTCAGATGGAACTGAAACTATCGCTGAAAATATTCAGAAGATTGAAGATATGAGTACAAGCGTTGCTGATGAAACTCAGAATGTATCAGCTGCTTCACAGCAGCAGACAGCAACTACTCATGAAGTAGCAGAGGCTTCTGATAAACTTGCTGAAAACGCTCAGGAACTTCAGAATTTTGTGGCAAAATTCGAACTATAAAGCTTTATCGTTACAGATTAACAAACTGGGCAGATTACAAAGAAATGTACTCTGCCCGTTTTTTCATATCATAGGAAATTGCTTCCTATGATATGAAAAATCGCTCCGCTAGGGATGCGCACATCGCGCGATTGGAAGATGTTGCATAAATGCAACCGCGCTCGGCGCGAGAATGTCGCAAGCGACATTCTTTTTTATAAAAATTGCAACACTTTTTACGATATATTGTATATAATGATGTTATGGACGATAACAAACATGAAGTACAAATATGGGGAATACTATGAGCGTACTCAAAATTGATGCACAGGTTCAAAAACTTGATGAAGTGATCGGCTTTATTGATGCTGAATTAGAAAAAGCCGGAGCATCCATGAAAGTTCAAATGCAAATCGATGTTGCTGTTGAGGAAATATTTGTGAATATTGCCAGTTATGCATACGATGGAAAAGGTGGCCAGGCGGAAATACAGTATGATTTTCGAACAGAGGATTCTACTGCTGTTATTACATTTATCGATCAGGGAATTTATTTTGATCCATTAAAAAAAGAGGATCCTGACACCGGACTTTCTGCTGAGGAACGTCAAATTGGCGGGCTAGGTATCTTTATTGTGAAAAAAAGCATGGACAAAGTTTCATATAAAAATGAAAATGGTTGCAATATACTTACTATAGAGAAAGTAATAACCTGACATTTTACCTATGAGGGATGGATATGGCTGAAACAGGTATGGAGTTGCTTGATGAGTTAAGTGAATACGCAGGTCTGGACTCTTTTAATGAGAATGCCCTTGAAAAAGAGCTTGAGTTGTGTGGAAAATTGGGAGTTGATGTTGAAAAACTGAAAGCTCTTAAATTTAATGCGCTTCAATTGGCAGAGATTAGAAAAGGTATTGTTGACAAGATAGACTATAAAAAATATTTTAATCCTAAATATGCCTGGACAGAGATGGAAGAGCTGAGGCTTGAAATGACTCAGGGCATAGATATGACCAAATATCGGAATGAAGGATTTGATTGTTTACAGATTTCTCAGATTAGGCAAGGTCTTGCCGCAGGTATTGATGTTTCCCAATACGCAAAAAAAGAATATCTTGCTGACCAGATGCGTGAAATAAGGCATGGCCTTTTAAAGAAGCCACCTGTACCGGTTATTTTTTTCCAGGATCCGGCTTTCGACAGTATGCAGATGCGCGAGATAAGAAAAGGGCTTGAAGCCGGAATAGATATTTCAGGCTATACATCTGTTGACATTCCATATATGAAGATGCGCGCCATCAGAGAAAGTGCTGAGGATGGGCTTTTCTTTGATGCCGTTCAAATAGGAAAATATAATGCAGCTATTCTTGATCAGATGCATAGGGCATATATTGAAAAAATAGATATTTCCAGATATGTTAAAAATCACTTTGATGCGGAACAGCTTGAGGAAATAAGAATAGGATTAAAAGAGGGGCTTCCAATTGATAACTATATTACGGATGACATGCGTGGAGATGCCATAAAAGAAATAAGAATAGGACTTGAAAACGGTGTGGATGTGGCGCAGTATGCAGATGTTTCTTACGGATGGATGCAGATGTATGAAATGCGTCTTGGACTTGAGCACCAGATTGATATAGTTCCATATGCAAAGCCTTTATATCATGCTGATCAGATGCGCGAGATAAGGCTTGGAATCGAAGAAGGCCTTGATATAAGCAAGTTCTCGACTATGATGTATACTGCCAAAGATATGCGAAGGATAAGGGAAGCGATGCTTTCCGGTACATATAAGGCATTTGTTGAGGATGATAGTACAGCAAAAACTGTTTTTGACAGGACGGGCGGTACCAAGGATAGTAAGGTCCTTTTGGACTCTATGATTGCCAACAGAGATTTGTATATTTCTTTTACTTCCGATAAACTTTTGTGTTGGCTTAAACTTCCTTTAAGAAGTGATGGGCTTGAGTACACAGAGGATGTTCTGCTTGCTTTTCTATTCAAATGTAATGTAAGAAAAGGCGTAGATAAGCAAGAAATCAAAAAAATGCTCGCTAATTTAAACCATTCGGAAAAATATCTTGTAGCTGCCGGGAAAGAGGCAGTAGATGGACAGGATGGGTATTATGAGTATTTCTTTGATACAGAGAATGAAAAAGAGCCTGTGATTTTGGAAGATGGTACTGCAGATCTCACAAATATAGATTCATTGGTACAAGTGCATGTGGGAGATAAGATTGCGCTGTATCATAAGGCTACAAAAGGTCAAGATGGATATAACGTCTTCGGGGAAGTTAAAACTGCAAAAAATGGAAAAGAAATTCCAATTCTTAAAGGCGAAGGCTTTATGATCTTGAACGATAGGGTGACGTACGTTGCAAAATGGACAGGTGCCCTGACTATAAAAGATGGCAACATTAAAATAGAAAAAATTCTTGTTTTGCCTGAAGTTAAGATAACTGATAAAAGAATCAATTTTGATGGAGTGGTTTATGTTAAGGGAGATGTCCATTCCGGTAGCGAGATCACTGCTACAAGCAATGTTATCATCGGCGGTCACATGGAAAGCTCTGAAATCAAAAGTGGCGGTGATGTTATAATAAAAGGCGGGGCAACGTGTCCGATTCGTGGCGGAATAACAGCTAAAGGCAATGTTACTGCAAAGTTTTTTGAGGGTGTAACCATTGAAGGAAAAGATATTTCCGCAAACTTTTTTATCAACTGCAAGATTACTGCTAAAGGCTATATCAGGACCTATGGACGGGCAGGAATATTATATGGTGGACATTGCCACAGTACATATGGCATTGAGGTTGCATCTGTTGGAAATAAGAACGGTGCAAAAACTATTATAAATCTTGGAGTGGATTCAGCTCTTTTAAACGAATATAGCGAGTTAAAAAAGTCTATAAGCAGGGAAGAGGCGGATTATAAATCTCTGGCAAAAGAAAGGGACAGACTTCAGGAAATAGGTGCTGTAGATAGGCAGATCATGCAATGGAAGGTCAAGATAAATGCAGCAGTTGGAGTGAAGGAAAGCAAGTTGAAGGAGTTGAGAAAAAAACAGTTCTACTATGAGGAAGAAATAAAAAAAGGTAGTAATGCCCAAGCGGTAGTAACTGAGGTGGCTTACGCCGGAACTGTTTTTGTTATTGACGGAATTGTGTTAAGGCTTGATAATGATAGAAAGACTTATGATAAAATGATTTTCATGTCAGATTCAAAAAAAGAAAATATTATTGTTCTGGGATAATAAGAGGGCTGGTTTATAAACCGGCTCTTTTTTATATCATAGCGACATTCTTTTTTAGTTGAATAAAAAATCTCTGCTATAATAATATTATTAAAAAGCCGTTCATAAAGGAGGTTGCTATGCCCATAATTGCTGCATATATGGTCCCGCATCCACCACTTATCATCCCAGATGTAGGAAGAGGCGGTGAAGCACAGATTGAAGAGACAAAAATAGCATATGAAAGAGTCGCAGAAGAAATTGCTGAACTTGAACCTGAGACAATCATAATTTCAAGCCCTCATGCGACAATGTATTCTGATTATTTTCATATTTCTCCAGGATATGCTGCCACAGGTTCTTTTTCAAGATTTGGTGCAGATAAGGTAAAATTCATTGAGGAGTATGATACAGTTCTTGTTTCTGAAATAGAGAATAGAGCCAAAAAGATATCTTTTCCCGCGGGAACATTGGGCGAGGTGGACAGGGACCTTGACCATGGTACAATGGTTCCTCTTTTCTTTATCAGAAAAAGGTATAAAGGCGGGAAAATAGTAAGAGTCGGACTTTCAGGGCTTCCTTTGACGGATCATTACAGGATGGGCCAGATAATAAAGGACTCTGTAAATGCCACAGGAAAAAGAGTTGTCTATGTTGCCAGTGGTGACCTGTCTCACAAGCTTCAGGATTACGGACCTTATGGATATGCGGCAGAGGGCCCTG
Source organism: Butyrivibrio proteoclasticus (assembly GCF_900115735.1). Classification (GTDB taxonomy): domain Bacteria; phylum Bacillota; class Clostridia; order Lachnospirales; family Lachnospiraceae; genus Butyrivibrio; species Butyrivibrio proteoclasticus_B. Next base: position 101,103 of record NZ_FOXO01000012.1, on the reverse strand, counting down.
TATATGACCAAAAAGTCATGGATGTGTGCCAAAGAGGGGCGTTTGGAGAACTTTTGGAGTTCGATGAGGATTTTTGTGACAAGGCAGCTGAGTGCGGACATAGGTCTTTTGTCATAATGGCAGGTGCGCTTGATGGAGTGAAGGTCAGGGCAAACAGGCTCTCTCACCAGGATATCACAGGAGTTGGCTATGGAATATGTACCTTTACGCCTGGAGATAAGGATGATAGTAGGAGGTTTCTGAATATCTTTTACCGTGAAAAAGAAAGAGAGATAAAAGAAAAAAGACAGAATTCAGATGCCTATGTACAGCTGGCCTATAAGTCAGTGTACAGCTATGTTCTTGAGAAAAAGGTGCTACCAGTTCCAAGTGATATTCCTGAAGAAATGCTTGAGATAAGAGCGGGAGCTTTTGTTTCCATTCATGAGCACGGAAGGCTTAGAGGATGCATTGGGACAATTGGGCCTACATGCGAAAATGTTGCTGAGGAGATCATACAAAATGCCATAAGCGCGTCCACTAAAGACCCGAGGTTTAATGCCATAACTGCAAATGAACTTGAGTTCTTGGAGATAAATGTTGATGTTTTGGGTGAACCTGAGAACATTTCTTCTATGGATGAGCTAGATGTAAAAAGATATGGCGTCATAGTCTCAAGTGGAAGAAAAAGAGGACTTCTTTTACCTGACCTTGACGGCGTGGATACAGTAGAGCAGCAGGTGGCTATTGCCATGCAAAAGGGCGGTATAACTGAGGATGATGAGATTCATCTTCAGAGGTTTGAAGTTGTAAGGCACTACTAGGGAAAACCACAAATTCATTTGAATTAAAATGATTTCAGTTTAGAGGAAATGGGATGCCCACATGTAATGTATGTTATAGAAAGTGCATGATCAGCGAAGGAAAGAACGGTTTCTGCGGCGTTCGCGGTTGCAGGAATGGGAAGATCGTGCCCTTAAACTATGGCAGGATCACAAGCATAGCCCTTGACCCAATTGAGAAAAAGCCCTTAAACAGATTTATGCCGGGGGCTATGATACTGTCTGTTGGAAGTTATGGCTGTAATTTAAGGTGCCCCTTTTGCCAAAACTATGAGATCTCATGGAGTGATGGGGCCTATGAGTTTGAAAAAGAGGCGGAATATGTATCTCCTGAGAGACTTGCTGAACTTGCGGACCGCTATAAGACAAGCGGCAATATCGGAGTTGCGTTTACCTATAATGAACCATTGATAGGTTACGAGTTTGTGAGAGATACAGCCAGATTAGTTCATGATAGGGGAATGAAAAATGTTCTTGTATCTAACGGAATGGCCTCTTTGGATGTTTTAGAAGAGATCATCCCCTATATTGATGCCATGAATATAGATTTAAAGGGTTTTTCTGATTCTTTTTACAGCGATGTTCTTTTAGGAAATCGGCGGATGGTCATGGACTTTATTGCAGAAGCAGTAAAACACTGCCACGTCGAGATCACAACTCTTATTATCCCAGGGGAGAATGATTCTGATGAGGAAATTACTGAGATTTCCAAATGGATTGCCTCCCTTAAGGATAAGAGTGGGAATGCTATTGGCAAAAAAGTTCCGCTTCACATTTCAAGATTTTTTCCAAGATTTAAAATGACAGACAGGCCACCTACAGATGTTGACAGAATCTATCATCTTGCAGATATAGCAAGGAAAAACCTGGATTTTGTCTATACCGGGAATTGCTGATTCCCAATGCACATAGAAAAGGACGAGTCGAAAGACTCGTTCTTTTTACGTTAGTACAGTCATTAATGAAAGTAAATAATAACTTGTTTGATATTGTCTATATATTAACGAAATATCATCTTGACAAAAAGGTCTACTCACTATAAACTAGCATTATGAAGTCTATAACTAATAGACCAATGAAAGGCGGAAAAATATGGCCGTAGAATTTGGGGAAGTACAGATGAAATTTGCGGAGCTTATATGGGAGAATGAGCCGATTGGTTCAGGCGATTTGGTTAAGCTCTGTGCAGAGAAGTTTGAATGGAAGAAATCTACAACTTATACAGTGCTTAAGAAATTATGTGAGAAGGGCTTGTTTCAGAACATTGACGGAGTGGTCACATCAAAAATTTCTAAGGAAGATTTTTATTCACAAAAGAGTGAAGAGTTTGTCGAAGAGGCTTTTGGAGGTTCACTTCCGGCATTTCTGGCAGCTTTTACATCACATCAGAAACTTTCAAAAAAAGATATAGCTGAAATAAGGAACATTATAGATAAGATCAAGTAGTAGCTACGCTTTTATATAGGCAGAGGGTAAAGTGTATGGGGTTAATCTTTATAAAAGTCATTGAGATGAGTATGGCGTCTATTCTTCTCATGATAGCAGTGTCACTGATCAGAATACCGCTTAAGAAGGCACCGAAATGGTTTATGGGTGTTTTGTGGGCAGTAGTAGCATTAAGATTATTGGTTCCACTTCAGATTCAGTCAGATATTGGCTTTATGCCTGATTTTGGGAAAATTGTGAACGTGGCTTTTTCAAAAGGAGCATCTACTGAAAAAAACTTGGACACCCTTGCCCTTAAATCGGTTGGAGTAATGGCGGATGTCTATGCTGATGATATTTCTTTTTCAAATGCAGGAGATGATGAATCGACCGTAACAGATACCCAAAATACATCAATAAGAGGCTATTTCAATAACAAGTTTTTTGTAGGCATCCTTATCATATGGCTTTTGGGAGTAGTTGCAGTACTTGGCTATGCAGTTTTTAGCTACATAAGGATTTATCTTAAGACTAGGATATCTATTCGTTTTAGTTCCAGCGAAAGAGTGTTTGTGTGCGATGAGATCGATACACCTTTTATTTTCGGAATGCTTCGGCCAATAGTGTATCTGCCCTCAGACCTTGATCATAAGACGATTGAAAATGTCCTTGCCCACGAACTTGTGCATATTAAGAGATGTGATCATATCAGGAAGCAATTAGGCTATCTGATCGTGGCTATTCACTGGTTTAATCCGCTTGTGTGGCTGTCATATATTCTTTTTTGTAGAGATATTGAGCTTGCATGCGATGAGATGGTCATTAGCAATATGTCCTCGAGACAAAAGAAATCTTACGCCAATTCACTTCTTTTATGCAGCACCAGAAAAAGGTTCGTGACAGTGTATCCTACTGCATTTGGGGAAGTAGGAGTAGCTACAAGAGTCAGACAGATCCTTAACTATAAAAAACCATCATTCTACTTGATCATGGTTCTTATCATAGTCACAAGTACTCTTTTAACCTGCTCTTTTACCAGGGCTGCTGATAAAGTTATAATAAAACCATATACTTTACAAACTCTGAAAGATAATTCAAACGATGCCGACAGGAAAAATGATGATGGTTCTGGATCAGTTAAGGCAAAGGAACCTGTTCATAGCGTTATTTTTACAGATGGGGAAATTGAGGTCAAAGCAACGGGTGATGGACTTGTAAACCTTCCATACACGGATTCAACAAAAAAAGAAATAACTAACCTTCCATATGTGACAGGAAATGAGACTGTTGTGGAAATAAATGAGCATGAAGGCGAGCAGACGCTGGTAGATGTAAAAGAGAATGAGACAACTGTTCATGTAAGTGGGACAAATGACTCAGTAAGTGTGAATGTCAGCGGTAGCACAGCAAGTGTTGAAGTGAAGGACACCAAAGAAACTGTTCATGTGGAAGCAGATGTTTCAAAGACCCTTGAACCTGTTGATACTACAATTGGAACTGTAAATACCATAGTTAATGAAAATGTGAAAAGCGTTGCTCCGGAAGTAGTAAGTGAAGTTGTTAATGAAGTAGCTAATGAAGTTGTCGACGAAGTGGTAAACGAAGTTGTGAATGATGTAGTAAATGAAACTGTAAACGAAGTTGCAGAAGAAGTGTTTGATGAAGCAGGAGAAGTTGATGAAGTAATTAATACTGCATTTAGTACAATTGACAGTATTAGTAGCTTGTTTGGAAGATAACAGGAGGCTATCATGTCAGAGAAAAGAAATATGGTTATCTGCGCTGCGGCCAGAGAAATAGGTATATCAGAGGGGAATATGTTGAATGTTTTCGTAACATACCAGCATGGTATATACGAGGTCACATTTACAACAGAGTGGATGACATACGATATGTTTATAGATGAAAATACTATGGAAGTATTAGGGATTGATTACAGACCAATTCCTATCAATTCACTTCTTGCCAAGCTCCCTGAAGCAGTGCAGGACGTGTCCTAATATCATTGCTCTCTCTTATAAGAAATAAAATATAGAGGCTGCCATTACAGCACCAAAGGGAGAGTATTTTGCTATAAGTATAGACTCACGCAATAATACTCTCCCTTGCCTAAAAGATTGTTATTCTTTGGTTTAAGAAATTATATATTTATCTGATCACAGTTACAGATACATTTTCAAGATCTGCTTCTGAGAATTCAGCTCCATCCGCAGGAGTTGCAGAAAATCCAAAGGAAACGCTTGATGAGGAACCAATGCTTCCGTTATGACCAGCGTTTTCGATAACATAGTGGTTATCTTCGTGGCTTACTATATTTGCATTCCAGATGTTTGTGATCTCATCTGCAAAGTCAAATTCCAGTGTCCATCCATCAAGGGATGAATCAGAGTTGTTCTCAATCTTTATTTCTCCATTGTAGCCATAGCTCCATGCCTGTTTGGATAAAGATACGTTGACATTTTCAAGGTCAACAGATTCTTCTTTTGATACAAGTGTTGATTCATTTATAGAAAGGTCTTCTTCTGAATTCTTTGTTGCAATAAGTCCAAAGGTGTAGCTCTCGCCTGCAGCAAGATCTGTTTTCCATGATGGATGAGAAATCACGTAGCTGCCATTTTCAGAAGAAACAACTTCTGCGTTCCAAATCTGATCTATATTTCCGTCAAGATCAAAAGCTATTTTCCAGTTCTTTGCAGTAACGTCGGAGAGGTTTGTGACTGTTACATTGAGCTGAACCTGATCATTCCAGCTTGTTACAACTTCAGAGCTTACTTCAATATTTGCCTTAGGAGCTTCAATCTCAGAAAAGCTTGCCAAAAAGTTTACTTCTTCGGCTGTAAGGTCTGAAAGAGAAATAGTATCACCTGGTTGATACAGGTTTTCTGTTCCCTCCAGTACCCAACCATCAAAGTTATAGCCTTCCTTCACAGGAACTTCTGATGAAACAGTGATGCAGGAACTGTTTTCTATTGTATAAATGTTCTCATCAACCGGAACATTTGTCACATCTTCGTCTGCAAGATAGTTTGCCTTGTAGTTATTAAGAGCGTAGTGGCAGAAGAGATGAGTTCCATTTGTGTGAGCAGCACTTGTTGAAAGATCACTTGTTCCGGCAGCCCCTGTGTAATGGATATAAACAGAATATGCAGTCTCGCCTGTTGCCTTTACTGTATAAGGTTTTAGGAAGAAATAGTCGATGCCTGTATAGTTTGAATAACCCTTTTTGTAATCTGCCCTTTCAAGATGGTATCCTGGAAAACTAGGAGCCAGGTCAGTAACGTATGTATTTTGATTACTTTGAATATCAAAGGATACATTACTTATACTGCCAAGGCTGGCTTTCTGTGACGACAGAGTAGTGTTGCTTACAAGCTCTGTCAAAGTAAATGACTTGGTTACAACTTCCTGGTTTTCTTCAGCGTGAGAAATAAAGGAAGTGACACCGGTTACAGCTGCCACTGTAATGAGATTTGCCATAGAAAAGGCAAGAACTCTTGCTACAAAACTTTTTTTCATTGAAATACCCCCAAAATATTATATTTTTATAATACTAATTCTATGAAAATTCGCCTAAGCATATCAATTCAGATATGATGCTTTTATATGCAAAAACAACCAGAAAATTGTTAATGAAATAAATAAGGTGTACAATATATAGCGTAGATACGCTCGGTATTATGGAGCTGTATTAAAAATCTAATAGGTGAATTCCTTATTAATACATCTATTTACAGGGGGATAAAATGGAGAATAGCGGGGAGAATACCGGTAATAGCTTTATGCTCAAAATCTGCGCTTTTATAGTTGATAAGCGCAATCTTTTCTTTCTTATTTACGCGATTCTGTGTATATTTGCAGCTATATCAAGAGGATGGGTTGGTGTTGAAAACCAACTGTCAGAATATTTGCCGAGAACATCTGAAACACGACTTGGGCTTGATCTGATGGAAGAGCAGTTTACGACTTATGGCTCTACCAAAGTCATGGTTGCCAATGTTTCTTATGATCAGGCACTTCTTATACAAAAAGATATTGAAGACATTGATGGTGTGTTTTCAGCTGAACTTGACGACACCGACAAACATTATAACAACGGATCAGCTCTTTTTAACATAACCTTCGACTATGATGAAAAAGATGAAAAATGCTTAGTACTTCTTGATGAGGTAAAAAAGTACTTTAACAAGTATGATTATTATTTATCAACAACCTTGGGAGATACACAGTCTGAACTCATTGCGAAGGAAATGGATGTTATTTCTGTGATAGTTGTGTTTGTTGTGGTAGGTGTTTTACTTCTCACATCGCAGGCCTATGCAGAAGTTCCTATACTCCTTTTAACCTTTGGTAGTGCTGCCTTGGTACAGATGGGCACGAATTTTCTTCTTGGAACAATTTCATTTGTATCTAACTCTGTGACTATAGTTCTGCAGCTGGCTCTGTCTGTGGATTATGCGGTTATTTTTCTTAACAGGTATAAAGAGGAACACGCAGAACTTCATCCAAGAGAAGCATGTATTATCGCACTTTCAAAGTCTATTCCTGAAATTTCCGGAAGTTCACTTACTACCATAGGTGGTCTTATTGCTATGTTGTTCATGCAATTTGGAATCGGCAGGGATATGGGTATTGTTTTGATAAAGGCTATTTTACTTAGTCTTTTGTCAGTATTCCTCCTGATGCCCGGAATTATTATGGTTTTTTCGGGGCTCATGGAAAAGACAAAACACAAGAACTTTATTCCTCAGATTCCTTTTGTGGGTAAGTTTGCTTATGCGACAAGATATATCATTGCACCTGCTTTTGTTGTTGTGATCATAATTGCAAACAGAATTTCTGCAGGAACACCTTATGTATATGGCTATACCAAGATCACACCGCCGTTGATCAACGAAGTTCAGGCGGCTCAGAACATGCAGGATGATAATTTCAGGTCGGATAACATGGTGGCATTGGTATTTCCGTCAGGAGATTATGATACAGAGAAGCGGCTTATAGAAGATCTGTTGGCTGATGACAATGTTTCATCGATAACAGGTCTTGCCAATACTGAGGCATTAAATGGTTATACACTTACCGAAAAGCTCACCCCAAGACAATTTTCAGAGCTTTTAAATATCGACTATGAGATAGCAGAGCTCATATATACAGCCTATGCGGTTAATGATGAAGACTATGCCAAGGTTGTAAATGGTCTTGCCAATTACAAGGTTCCTCTTATCGACATGTTCATGTTTGTTTACAGGGAAGTAGAAGAAGGCTATGTTACTTTAAGCGATGAGCTTATGGATAAACTTGAGAATGCCAATAGAATGATGGAGTTTGCCAAAAAACAGCTTCAGGGAGAAGACTATTCAAGGATACTTGTTTATTTAAATCTTCCGCAGGAGTCAGATGAGACATTTGCCTTCCTTAAAAAGATGCATACATACGCTGAAAAATATTACGATGAAGACAAAATCTATGTTGTCGGCGAGTCTGTCAGCCAGTATGACCTAAAAAAGTGCTTTGCAAGAGATAACATGGTCACCAGTGTTATATCAATTCTGGCGGTTTTGGTAGTACTTCTTTTTACCTTTAAATCAGCAGGTATGCCAGTACTTCTTATTGCAGTTATTCAGGGTTGTATCTGGATAAACTTTTCAGTTCCTGCAATACAGCATGACAATTTGTTCTTCCTTGGATATCTGATCGTCAGCTCAATTCAGATGGGCGCAAATATTGACTATGCAATTGTTATAGCAGGAAGATACACAGAATTAAGACAAACCATGGGTAAAAGAGATGCCATTATCGATACAATGAATCTCTCATTCCCTACAATCATCACATCAGGGACAATGCTTGCTGTTGCCGGAACTCTTATTGGTAAGATGACATCAGATTGTGCAATATATGGAATCGGTAAATGTCTTGGACGAGGAACAATTATTTCTATTCTTATAACGATGTTTGTACTTCCGCAAATACTTCTTGTAGGAGATAAGGTTATTGAGCTTACTGCTTTCGTAATGAATGTTCCACTTCAGACTAAGCAGAGAACAGGTACTATGCGAATAGACGGCGCAATAAGTGGTCATATAGATGGTAATATCACAGGTGTCATTCATGCAGTAGTAAAAGGCAATGTTAGTGCCTTTGTAGAAAACGGGGATGTGACCATGATGGATGAAGAACCATATGATACGGGCGCTAAAGAAAGTGAATTCTATTATTCAGAAGGGGAGGAGAACTAATATGAAAAAGAAATTATGTGCACTCCTTTTTGGAATAAATCTGGCTTTTGTAATGCCGCTTTCAGCATTTGCCACGGAGGGCGAAGTAATTAAGACCGGAACCCAGGAAAGAGCTATTGAGAACGAAGTTGATGTGGATGAAGATATCAAGGAAGATATCGAGGCTGAAATATCAGAGGAAATAGAAGAGATAAATATAAGCTCTGTTGAAGATTTTCTTAAGTTTTCTGAAAACTGTAAGCTTGATACCTGGTCTGTAAATAAAAGAGTTATCTTAAATGCAGATATTTCACTGCTTGGAACAAATTTTGAAGGTGTTCCCACTTTTGCAGGAGAATTTGTAGGAAATGGTCATACCATAAGCGATTTTACAATTGGAAAAGACATTTCGCATATGGGACTTTTTGTAACTCTTCAAAAGACAGGAAGCATAAGTGACCTTAAGGTTAAAGCCTCCATTTTGCCAAGTGGTGAAAACATCATAATTGGAGGCATTGTATCTGATAACAGTGGTCATATTCAAAATTGTGAATTTGAGGGCGTAATCACAGCCAATGACTATATTGGCGGCATAGCAGGCATAAATCAGCTATCAGGAGATATTAAAGGCTGTACAACAAGAGGCTTTATTCATGGAGTTCATTATGTGGGAGGTATTGCCGGCGAGAACATGGGAAATATCTACGGCTGTACCAACGAGGCACTGGTAAATACAACCAATGAAGATACTCAGATCACAATAGATTCAATGAGCACTCTCAACAAGGTGATATCACTTGTAAAAAATCTGAACAATACCGCTGAAGAGGCAAATGCAGATGTTACAGCATCGGATATAGGTGGGATAGCAGGATTATCAATAGGAATAATTGGGAGAAGCATCAATATAGGAAATGTAGGCTACGAGCATGTAGGCTATAACATTGGCGGTATTGCCGGCAGACAGTCAGGTTACCTGTATTATTGCACGAACAATGGAAATGTACTTGGAAGAAAAGATGTGGGAGGAATTGTAGGTCAGGCTGAACCTTATGTTACGGTGGATCTTAGCTCTGATATTGCATATCAGCTTTCAGAAGCTATTGGAAAACTACATGACATTGTTACTGTGACTTTGAATGATACAAGAAATCAGTCAAACACTATATCAAGCAGGCTATCTGCAATTCAACAGTTTACTGATGGGGCTATAAAAGATGTTAAATATATTGCTCAGGGAACTATAGATTATGCTAATGGTGTGTCTGGGGCCGCTACAGAAGCTTTTTCAAGAGTTGATTATGTACTTGATGAGTCGTCCAAACAGGATGGGGCACTTGATCAGGTGTCTTATGCAGCAGAAGATCTTCATAATTCTGCCGGAAGTCTTAAGGACACGGCAAAAGACCTTGATCTCGAACAATACATGGATGAAGATCAGAAAGAGCAGTACAACAACGCACTTGATGTACTTGAGGGGCTTGAGAGCCAGTACGATGCACTGTTTGAATCAAAGTTTTTTGAAAAATACAATGAATATCTAAAAATTCACAGATCAGTAGAAGAAGAAACAGAGGATCTGATCTATGTTTTAGGCGATGGAACGGAACTTGAAGAAGATGTGAGGGACGGTATCTGGAAGCACAGCAAAGATGATGCGAAATTCCCGGTTAGCGACGATACTGATACAAGATATTCTGTAGACCAGACACTTCACAGGAACGCAGAAGAAGATGCAACCGGTGAGGCTGACAGGTATGCAAGGGGAAATTATCAGAGCCCTGTAACCGGAGATAACGGAGAGGATGCCTATATTGATGATCTGACGACCTCCAGTGCTACGGTGGTGGCTATTGCATCAGAGGCTACTTCAAAAATGACTGATGCCACCAGAGAAGATGCGGTTAAAGCCATGAATTCTTTTGAGAAGGCGACAGAACATCTTAAGGAGGCTGGGAATGATACTAAAGCCATAGTTAAGAATGTAGCAGGAAGAGATGATATAGTTCTTCCTCAGTTTAGTAGTGAGTATAGAGCCCGCACTACATCTTTTGTTGACAATATGCAGGGGATGAATGATAACTTTGGACTGCTTAATTCTGAGATGAATAATGCTACGGGAGTTATTGTAGATGACCTTCAGGAAATGAATGACCAGTTCAATACAATAATGATGCTGTTTTCAGACGCAGTTGACGGAGTTCTTGAGGCAGATTATACATCAAATTATGAAGATGTTTCTTTTGACGAGGCAGAGGTTTGTACTGATGCGACTATAGATTGGTGTATTAATTACGGAGATGTTGCCGGCGACATTGATACTTCAGGTATTGCCGGAACTATGGCAATTGAATATGACTTTGATAAAGAAAGTGACGCGACGGGTATTAAGGATTCCAAGCTTAACAGCTCATATCTGACAAAGTGTGTACTTCGGAATAATAAGAATTACAGTAGCGCGACAGGTGAAAAAAACTATGTCGGCGGAATCTGCGGACTTCAGGAAATGGGAACAATTTTGAAATGTTCTAATCTTGGTAATCTTAAGTCTAATTCAGGCCAGTATACAGGTGGTGTCTGCGGTAGATCTTTATCTTATGTGGTGAATTCTTCCTCTATGGGAATACTCTCAGGAGAGTCTTATGTTGGCGGAATCACAGGAGATGGGCAGAATATAAGCGACTGTCTGTCTTTGGTAAAAATAGAGAATGCTGCAAGCTTTTATGGAGCGATTTCAGGCCATATAAGCGATGATGGCGTAGTAAGGAACAATACATTTATAAGTGATGATCTTGCGGGGATTGACAGAACAAGTCAGTCTCTTAAAGCTGAACCTGTTAGCTTTAGTGAATCTGATCTTCCATATGATTTTAAGAATCTCACAGTTTCATTTATTCTTGAGGATGAAAATATAGACGGAGGAGAAAAGCTGATAAAAAAAGTCAGTAAGCGATATGGAGAGAAGATGACTCTCGATAATTATCCTGAAATAGAACCCAGGGAAGGGTATTATGTTTCGTGGGATCAGGATAGTATAGATAGCATAAAAACTGATGAAATAATTACTGCTTCATATATGAAGTACAGAACTACAATTTCCGAAGATACATCAAAAAATGAAGATGGCTTTTATCAGGCAGAAATATTGGTAGATGGACAATTTAAGGAAAATGACATGCTTAAAGTAACTCATACCTTGCACTACGATGATAGAAATTTTGAAAAAGTTGCTAATATAAAAGATCTGGTAAAGTACGAGACTGCTGTTGTTGAGATTCCTGATGATGGAGCAAGTGTCCATGATGTAAGGATAAAACCTCTTGTAGAGCTTGCAAAGGGCTTCAAAGAATATGATGTGTATCTGGTAAATGGTGATGAGCAGATTCTTCTTGAGAAAAAGGGAAAACTTGGGAACTACAATATTTACGAGATTGAAGGTAATAGCTTTACACTTGATATAAAGTTCAACGGCGCGGACAAAGCAGTATACCTGGTCATATTGGGAATTGTTGGTATTATAGCTGGAATACTTCTGATAATTATCCTTATAATAGTATTTATTGTAAGACATGGCGGAAAGCTCCCCGGAATTCTCAATAAGATTGGTGGTAAGATTTCTGAAAAAATTGAAAATAAAGAACAGATTTTTTATGATGAGAGCACTGAAAATGTTAATGAAGAAGACGAAAAAATAAACAAAAATGATTAAAAAATAAACAATCAATAAAAGGGTTGCACAATCCCCAAGCACTTTCTATAATTATAGATAGCTTGGGGGTTTTCGTTAATGGAGGATTAATTGGGGTCAACAAAAAATAGATGCTGGGGTAAAAAAATATGAAGGAATTACTAAATGAAATCCTTATGGAAGACAAAACTTTAATTCACTTCCCTTTTGGCAATGGATTTTTTGATATCTATAAATCCGTTGTTCTTTCGTGGGTGATTATTGGTTTTGTCTTTATTTTTATTCTGATCATGACAAGCAATCTGAAAGTGCATAATATTTCCAAGAGGCAGGCGGCAGTTGAGGCCTTTGTTCTCTGGATAAGAGGTGCTGTTAAGGGAATGCTCGGCGAGGAAGGTGAGAGGTATGTAGATTATATTGCGACAGTGCTTATCTTTATTGCCTGCTCCAATATGGTCGGTCTGTTTGGGCTTACACCTCCGACTATGGATCTTACAGTGACTATAGCGTTGTCGGTTATGAGTATTGTACTCGTAGAGGCAGCAGGTCTTCGCAAGAAAGGTCCTAAGAAGTGGCTTAAAGGATTCACAGAGCCAATGCCTGTAATTACACCGATGAATGTCTTAGAGCTTTTGATCAGGCCGCTTTCTCTATGTATGCGACTTTTTGGTAACATCTTAGGTGCTACAGTTATCATGGAACTTATAAAGTTTGTAGTACCGGTTATCTTCCCGGCACTACTTAGCTTGTACTTTGATATTTTCGATGGATGTATACAGGCTTATGTTTTTGCATTTTTGACATCACTCTATATTAAAGAAGCAGTGGAATAATATTTACACAAAAAGGAGGAATTATAATGAGTTTAACAGCGATTGGAGCAGGCATTGCCGCATTTACAGGAATTGGAGCAGGTCTTGGTATCGGACTTGCTACCTCAAAGGCAACGGATGCCGTTGCCCGTCAGCCTGAAGCAGATGGCAAGATCATGAAACTTTTGCTTCTTGGTTGCGCTCTTGCAGAGGCAACAGCTATTTATGGTTTCGTAGTTGCTATCATGATCATTCTTTTCTCATAAGAGAAGATAATTCTAGACGTGTAAAGGGGATACAAAGTGTTAACAACCAGTATTGTAAACATAGCATGTACTATATTTAATCTTCTCATTCTGTATTTCTTGTTCAGGAAATTTCTTTTTGGGAGAGTGGACAAGGTTCTGATGCAGAGAAGAGAAGAAGTGGATCTTGCCACTAAAACTGCTGATGAGGCCACTAAGTCTGCTATTGCCACCAAGAAAGAATATGAAAAGAAAATCGCGATGGCTGATGAAGAAAAAGAGCAGATTCTTGCTGACATCAAGAAGCAGGGCTATGACGAGTATGAAAAGATCGTAAGTGAAGCCAAGAAAAAGGGTGAGCAGATCATAGTTGAAGCGAGACACAATGCAGAAGTTGAGAACGAGCGTGCAAAAGAAGCTTATGCGGCTCAGCTCACAGATATGGTTGTGGATGCCGCTTCTAAGATTGCTGCGACAAAACACAGCAAAGAAGATGATATGGAACTGTATGAGAAATTTATAAGTGAAGCTGGAGCAAATAATGAGTGAAACTTTAAAAGCAAAACTGCGCTATGCAAGTACTCCTCCAAGTTCAGAGCAGATTGAAAAGATTAAGAAAATTCTTGAAAAAAAGTTCGATGACGCAGTTATTGAAGTCGAGACAATAGAGGATCCTTCTATAGGAGGAGGCTTCGTTGTATCCTGCAAGAACTTTGAATATGACTGGTCTGATGCAGGCAGAGCAAAGCAGCTCCGCGCAGAACTTAATAACCTTAGCAAGAAAACTGAAGAACACGATACAGGCAGGATCATATCCATGCTTGGAAATAAGGTCGTGGACTTTAAGCTTCAGGTTGAAGACAGGGAAGTAGGAACAGTTACCTGGGTTGGTGATGGCATAGCCAATGTAGATGGTATTGAGCATGCATTTTATGGCGAGATCATCGAATTTGAAGATGGTACAAGAGGAATGGCACAGGATATCAGAAGTGACCACATCGGTTGTATCCTCTTTGGTAATGACGCAGGAATAAGACAGGGTACAAGAGCTGTCAGAACTTACAAAGAAGCCGGAATACCTGTTGGTGAGGCTTTTGTTGGAAGAGTTGTTGATGCGCTTGGATCACCTGTTGATGGACTTGGTGAAATAAAAGAAACTGAGTACAGACCTGTAGAGCAGCCTGCACCTGGTATTGTTGAGAGACAGTCAGTTAATGAGCCTATGGAGACCGGTATTTTGTCTATAGATACCATGTTCCCAATTGGACGAGGGCAGAGAGAACTTATTATTGGAGACAGGCAGACCGGCAAAACTTCAATAGCTCTTGATGCGATCATAAACCAGAAGGGCAAAAATGTAATTTGTATATACGTGGCCATTGGTCAGAAGGCATCTACTGTTGCCAAGATCGTCCAGACCCTTAAAAAGACAGGGGCAATGGACTATACAATAGTAGTCAGCTCAACAGCTTCTGACATGGCGCCACTTCAGTATATCGCTCCTTATTCAGGAACGGCGATGGCAGAGTTCTTTTTACATGATGGAAAAGATGTACTGATCGTATATGATGATCTTTCCAAGCATGCGGTAGCATACAGAGCGCTTTCTCTTCTTCTTGAGAGATCACCGGGAAGAGAGGCTTATCCGGGAGACGTATTCTATTTACATTCCAGACTTTTGGAAAGGTCATGTAAGCTTTCATCAGAACTTGGAGGCGGCTCTATCACAGCACTTCCAATAATTGAGACACTTGGAGGCGACGTATCTGCCTATATTCCTACCAATGTTATCTCAATTACTGATGGACAGATATTCCTTGAAAGTGATCTTTTCTTTGAAGGTATGAGACCTGCTGTAAATGTAGGACTTTCCGTTTCTCGTGTAGGTAGTGCAGCTCAGACCAAGGCAATGAAAAAATCTGCCGGAAGTATAAGAGTTGACCTTGCACAGTATAGAGAAATGGCTGTGTTCACACAGTTCAGCTCAGACCTTGATGAGACTACCAAGAATCAGCTGCGTCATGGAAGCGTTCTTATGGAACTCTTAAAACAGCCTCTTGAGCATCCTCTTAAGATGCATGAGCAGGTTATCATCCTTGTAGCAGCTAATGCCGGAAGACTGGATCTTGTTCCCGTTAAACGGGTAAGGGATTATAAAGAAAAACTCCTTAACTATTTCAATACTGAGCAGGGGGAGATCTGTGAAGAACTTGAAAAGAGCGGAGAACTTTCGGACCAGCTTAAAAAGAGAATTCTTGATAGTGTTGATGCGTTTAATGATGTTGAAAACAAACAGCTTAAGGAAGAAATAGAGATAGCTCATGGCAACAATTAAGGAAATAAGGGACCGAATTGATTCGGTAAATGATACCCGAAAAATTACAAATGCTATGTACCTGATCTCGTCGACCAAGCTTCGAAAAGCAAAAAAGATGCTTGAAGATACCGAGCCATTCTTCTTTGCTACGAGGGCAATGATTTCCAGAGTAGTAAGACATCTCCCGGATGGAGTTGAAAATATCTTTCTGGAAACCTGGCAGGATATCCCAGAGAAAAACAGAAGAAGGGGATACATCATCTTTACAGATGACAAAGGTCTTGCCGGTGCCTATAACCACAATGTTCTGAAGCTTGCCGAAGAGCATATTCTGACTGATGGTGACAAATGGAAGCTCTTTGTTATTGGTGAAGTTGGAAGATTCCATTTTGCATCCAAGAATATGAATATAGAGGAATCCTTTATGTTCACTTCCCAGAATCCTACTCTTCATAGAGCCAGGAAGATTGCGGCTGAGATTCTTGATCAGTATTATGAGAGAAAGCTTGATGAGATCTATGTGGTTTATACTACCGTTCATGGCAACGTGTGTGAAACCAGGTTTGAAAAACTGCTTCCTCTTGATATCATAACAGATATTAGAAAGCAGCCGCTTCCACCCGGAGTGATGAGGGAAGAATTCTTGATGGATCCAAGTCCGTCGGCGATTTTGGACAATATTGTTCCAAATTACATTACGGGATTTATATATGGAGCGCTTGTTGAAGCCTTTTGTTCAGTTCAAAGCGCCAGAATGATGGCTATGGATTCAGCTAATAAGAATGCTGAAAAGATGATAAATAATCTCAAACGCACCTATAACAGACAAAGGCAGGCACTGATAACTCAGGAGATAACTGAGGTTGTCAGTGGCGCAAAGGCCCTTAAACGGAGCAAAGAAGCAAAGAAAAAAGGAGCAAATCTTGAAAAACGGTAAGATTTTGCAGGTCATGGGACCTGTAGTGGATGTAAAATTTGAAGACAGTGATCTTCCATATATCAGTGATGCTCTCGAGGTTTATGTAGAAGACAAAAAACGTGTCATGGAGGTTTCACAACATATAGGAGAGAATACAGTCCGCTGTATCATGCTTTCTCCAAGTGAGGGACTTTGTAAGGATATGCCTGTATACTGTACAGGTGGTCCAATAAGTGTTCCCGTTGGAGATAAGGTCCTTGGACGACTTTTTAATGTACTTGGAGAGACCATAGATCACAAGGGTGAGCTTGAAACTCCTGAAAAATGGCAGATTCACAGAGAACCACCAAAGCTTGTTGATCAGAGTCCTGTAGTAGAGATCCTTGAGACAGGAATAAAGGTTATTGATCTTCTTGCGCCATATGCCAAGGGCGGCAAGATAGGTCTGTTTGGTGGAGCCGGTGTAGGAAAGACCGTTCTTATTCAGGAACTTATCCAGAATATCGCTACAGAGCACGGTGGATATTCTATTTTTACCGGAGTTGGAGAGCGTTCTAGAGAGGGTAATGATCTTTGGTCAGAAATGAGTGAGTCTGGCGTTATTGAAAAGACTGCCCTTGTGTTTGGACAGATGAATGAGCCGCCGGGAGCTCGTATGAGAGTTGCTGAGACTGGACTTACAATGGCTGAGTATTTCAGAGATGTAGGCCATCAGGACGTGCTTTTATTCATTGATAATATTTTTAGATTTGTTCAGGCGGGATCTGAGGTTTCTTCACTACTTGGAAGAATGCCTTCTGCCGTAGGTTATCAGCCAACTCTTGCTACTGATCTGGGGGCTCTTCAGGAGAGGATCACATCTACAAGATTTGGCTCTGTTACATCCGTTCAGGCTGTATATGTTCCTGCAGATGACCTCACAGATCCTGCCCCTGCCACAACATTTGCACATTTGGATGCAACAACAGTTCTTTCTCGTAAAATTGTTGAGCAGGGTATTTATCCTGCTGTTGATCCTCTTGAATCTTCAAGCCGTATCCTTGAAGAGGATATTGTTGGAAGAGAGCATTACGAGACAGCTTTAAGGGTACAGGAAATACTTCAGAAGTACAAAGAACTTCAGGATATTATCGCTATCCTCGGTATGGAAGAGCTTAGTGATGAGGATAAGGTTACTGTTTACAGAGCACGTAAGATCCAAAGATTCCTTTCACAGCCATTCCATGTGGCAGAACAGTTTACAGGAATAAAGGGTAAGTTTGTGCCTTTGGCAGAGACAATCAAAGGATTCAGAGCAATTATAGAAGGCGATATGGATAAGTATCCGGAAGCAGCATTCTTTAATGTTGGCTCTATTGATGAAGTTGTTGAAAAAGCAAAACAGATCGAGGCGTAAGTATGAGTGAGGAAAGGGTAGCAACCTTTGGCCTTCAGGTCATTTCCGTAAACGGAATATTTTATGATGATAAGGCAGAAGAGATCATTCTTCCTTGTGATGATGGGGAGCTTGCTGTTTTAGCAGGCCATGAGGAGATGATCCTTGCTCTTTCTGACGGTATAATCAAGATAAAAAAGCCGGGTGGCGAATGGACCGTTGGAGTAGTAAGCCTTGGTTCTGTTCAGGTTGCCAATAACAGATGTATTGTCATTGTAAATACTGTTGAAAGACCTGAGGATATTGATAAGAGAAGAGCGCAGGAAGCTTACGAATATGCTAAGGAGCACCTGCAGCAGAAACAGTCAATCAAGGAATTTAAGAAGTCTCAGGCAGGACTTGCAAGAGCTCTTACAAGATTGTCAGCTGTTTCTAAGTATAAAGATTAATTTAAATGGGGAGTAGGAAGTGTGAAAAAAAGAGGGACACTTCTTTTGAGTGCCCTGGTTGCCGGTATGGTTTTAACCGGGTGTCAGAAGGAAACAAATGACGAACTTGAAAGCTATAAGGAGAGTATGGACTCTTTTTATAATAAGCTTTCTTATTTTGATGAATCAATCAATAGCATCGATCCTAATTCTGATGAAGCTGTCTCACAGCTTTTAGGTTATTTGGATGAGATGAATGAAGAGTATAAGAAAATGTCAGAGCTCACGATTCCAGAGGAGTTTTCTGGAATATCAGACATTGCAGTTGAGGCTGCTGACTATATGGAAATGGCCGATCAGTTTTATCATGAGGCCTATGATAATGAGTTCGATGGTGACAGCGAGTCACTTGCTGGTCAGTATTACCAGAGAGCAAATAGCAGAGTACTGGTTATGTTACAGGTTCTTCATGGCGAAGTTCCAACAGGAGAGGGCATTACAGTAACGACACAGGATTCTATACAATTCTCTACGATAGGAACGAGCACAGAAGAATAATGAACACATTTATATATTTAGTTAAATTTATCGCATCAATGGGAGTGATAATAGGTCACACCAGATTTCCGGGGACATTTGGTTTTGTTTGGGACGCTGTCAGCAGATATATCTGTCCTTTCTTTTTTGCCATATCAGGACGATTTCTCATACCTTATAGCATGAGAAATACTGATGATATCAGAAAAAGAGTCGGCAAGGCCCTTAGAAAGCTCTTAAAGACCACGGGAGTTGTCTATTTAATTTATCTGGTCTATTCATTTTTATTTCATTTAAAAAATGGTATTGGTTTTGGAGAATGGTTTACATCCAAATTCAACCTGTCTGAAGCCAGATGGTTCTTTTTGTTTAATTCCGGCAAATTTATTTATGACGGATCTTATACTTTTGACCATCTGTGGTATTTGTTTGCCCTTTTTTATGTTTTTGGGCTCATTTACATATTTGCGCCTGTTCTTAGAAAATGGTACAAATTTCTTGTAGTGATCCTTTTGGCAGGACTTTATTTCGGAGAACTGCTTCAGACCTTCTATCCTATAAGACCTTTTGATATCAGCATAACTACCTGGTATGTTCTCAGAAACTGGCTTTTTGAAGGGATGCCTTTTGTTCTTATAGGAATCTGGTTTTCTGATTACATTGGCAAATTAAAAGAAGACCTTTCTGAGGATGAGTTTAAGGTACGCAGCAGAAAATGGATTGTTCCGGGATTTTTAGGTATCCTTGTAGGTATGGTAATCTCCAGTGCGGAGTTCCTTCTTCTTGGAAAAAAAGAATGTCCTTTCGGAGCACTTTTTATGGTGCTTGGTATACTTTTTTTATCTGAGACAGGTATTGGCGGTGGAAAGTATCTTTGGAAGATAGGTAGAGAGGGATCGTCTAATATTTATTTTTATCATGTTTTAGTAATTTGCCTTGTGGATCAGCTTTCTTATTATGGAGTTTTACCGGATATCTCCATGGGGGCAAAGCCTTTTGTGATAATGGCACTGTGCCTTTTGTTTATATGGTTTATACCAAGGACTATCAAAAAATACAGATGCAAAAAGACAAAAATATAAAAGGTAGAGCAGTATGAAAAGAGAAGAGTTTTTAGAAAAGTTTAAGGGAAAAATAGTTTTTTTGGATGGGGCAACGGGTACAAACCTGATGAAAGCGGGAATGCCGGCTGGTGTATGCCCGGAAAAATGGATCCTTGAGCATAAAGATGTAATGTTTAGACTTCAAAAAAACTATGTTGATGCAGGGGCGGATATAATCTATGCCCCTACTTTTACAGGCAACAGGATAAAACTTGCTGACTATGGACTTGAGGACAACATAGAAGAGATAAATACTGAGCTTGTCAGGCTTGCCAAAGAAGCTGCTGATGGAAAAGCACTTGTGGCAGGTGATATCACCATGACAGGAAAACAGCTTCAGCCTATAGGGGACTTAAGCTTTGAAGAACTTATAGATACATACAAGGAACAGATTGGTATTCTTGAAAAAGCTGGCTGCGATGTGATTGTTGTCGAGACTATGATGAGTCTTCAGGAGTGCAGAGCAGCGCTTATTGCTGCCAAGGAAATTTCTGATATTGCAGTAATGGTGACTCTTACTTTTGAGGCTGACGGAAGGACCCTTTACGGGTCAGATGCTTCTGCAAGTGCTATTACTTTGGAGGCACTTGGAGCATGTGCTATTGGTGCAAATTGCTCTACAGGCCCGGATAAGATGGAAGAAATCATAAGGAATATGGCTGCTGTGACCGGTATTCCTATAATTGCAAAGCCCAACGCGGGGCTGCCCTCCGTTGATGAAAGTGGAAATACTGAGTATGATATGGACGAGTCTACTTTTGTTAAGGAGATGAAAAGTCTTCTTGATGCTGGTGCCAGCGTGATTGGAGGATGCTGCGGGACAACTCCGGCTTTTATAAAAGCTTTAAAAGAAAGTTATTCAGACTATTTACCTGCAAAAGACATACCAAGGAAAATGATTGGAAGAAGGTATCTTTCATCGGAGAGACAAAGCCTATCCTTTGGTCTTGATGAAAACTTTATGATAGTGGGAGAAAGGATAAATCCCACAGGTAAAAAGAAACTTCAGGCACTTCTTCGGGAAGGGGATCTATCCATGGTTTCTGAATTCGCAAGAAGTCAGGAGCAGGAAGGCGCATCAATCCTCGATATTAATGTGGGCATGAGCGGAATTGATGAAAAAGAAATGATGCTAAATGTGTTAGAGGAAGTTATGTCCCAGACTGAACTTCCGCTTTGCATAGATACCAGCAGCGCCGAAGTTATGGAGGCAGCCCTGAGGATTTATCCCGGACGAGCCCTTATGAATTCCATCTCATTGGAAAAAGGCAAAGCTGAACAGTTCCTGCCACTTGCCAGGAAGTATGGAGCTATGTTTATTCTTTTACCTCTTAGTCCGGAAGGACTTCCAAAGACAACTGAGGAGAAGATAGGAAATATAAAAGAGTTGTCAAAAATGGCTTACGATATTGGAATGAATCTTGAAGATATCGTGGTTGATGGACTGGTGGCTACTGTTGGTGCTGACAGGGAAGCTGCCATAAAGACTTTGGATACCATAAGCTTTTGCCATGAGAACGGATATGCAACGGTTTGCGGACTCTCCAATATTTCTTTTGGACTTCCTGAGAGAATGAATGTAAATACAGCCTTTTTAACTATGGCGATTTCTCGTGGACTTACTATGGCTATAGCCAATCCGTCTCAGGAAATGCTTGTAAATGCGGCTTTTGCATCAGATCTTTTACGTAATAAGGAAGGCGCTGATATCAGATATATTGAGAGAATGCAGCGCATTGTGGAAACAAAAGAGGATAAAAACGCTACCAAAACGAGCGCTGAAAAAGTGGATAAATCAGCGTCTACAAATAATGATGATATTCTTGCTATAATAAAGGCAGATGTCTTAAAAGGATCGAAGAGAACTATCGTAAAAGATACGCAGATTGCGCTTGATAGAGGAATAGAACCAAGGATTATCCTTGATGAGGTTCTGATGCCGGCGATAAACGAAGTTGGAGATCTTTTTGATAAAGGAAAGTTCTTTCTTCCGCAACTGATATCAGGAGCTGAGGCTATGAAACTTTCAATAGGAATCTTAGAGCCGCTTTTAAAGGGTGATGAGACTACGGGTAAAAAGCTTCCTTCAGTTGTTATTGCCACTGTTCATGGCGACATCCATGATATCGGTAAAAATCTTGTGGCACTGATGCTAAAAAATTATGGTTTTAACGTTATTGACCTTGGGAAAGATGTACCAAAAGAGGCAATAATAAATGCAGCCAGAGAGAATGATGCCAGCATTATAGCCCTTTCTGCACTTATGACAACCACTATGAAAGAAATGAAAAATGTGGTGGATCTGGCCCACAAGGAGGGACTTGATTCCAAGATTATTATCGGCGGAGCAGTTGTGACAGAGGACTATGCCCAGGAAATAGGAGCAGATGGCTATTCGTCAGATGCAGCTGATGCTGTCAGGGTGGTTAAACAGATTCTTAATATCGAAGACAATCAGTGATAAAAAGTATTTGAGGAGCGTTGTATGATTGGAGCTGAAGCAATAGTTAAATGCCTGTTACAGGAAAAAACAGAAGTTATCTTTGGTTATTCAGGAGTTGCAATTGACCCCTTTTGGAATGAAATGCTAAAGACTGATATAAAAAGGGTTTTGATAAGAACAGAGCAGAATGCTGCTCATTGTGCCAGCGGATATGCGCGAATAAGTGGTAAAGTCGGAGTGTGTGCCGTAACTTCAGGCCCCGGCGCCACAAACCTTATCACAGGTATCGCTACAGCATATGCTGACTCCATTCCGCTTGTTGCTATTACCGGTCAGGTAAATAGTGATATGATTGGAAGCGATGTTTTTCAGGAAGCGGATATCACCGGTGCTGTGGAGTCTTTTGTTAAGTACAGTTACCTTGTAAGGGATGTGAATGATATTCCGAGAATATTCAAAGAAGCCTTCTATATTGCCAATAGTGGAAGAAGAGGACCTGTACTTATTGATATTCCTTTTGATGTTCAGACTGCGGAGTTTTCAGGAAAGTTTTCTTATCCTGAAACAATCTCCATGCGCTCATATAAGCCAACTGTAAAGGGAAATATTGTTCAGATCAGAAAAGTCATAAAAGAGGTTGAGAAGGCAAAGAAACCTATCATCTGCGTCGGTGGCGGTGTCCATTTAAGTGGAGCTACCAGCGAGATTGTTAAGTTTGCTGAACTTAATAATGTTCCGGTTGTATCTACCATGATGGGTATTGGAGTTATGCCGACAGAGCATCCTCTTTATTTTGGAATGGTCGGAAATAACGGGGCTCCTTATGCTAACAGAGCCATGAATGAGTCAGATCTTCTTTTGATGGTTGGAGCAAGAGTTGCGGACCGTGCAGTAAACAGGCCTGATCTTATTACTGAAAATAAGGTTATGGTACATATAGATGTCGATCCTGCTGAAATAGGCAAAAATGTTGGACCGACGATTCCTCTTGTAGGTGATATAAAGCACATTTTTGCGGATTTTCTTGAGCAGGATGATCATGCAGATGATCATGACGAGTGGGTCAATCTTCTTTTAAAATACAAAAAGGAAATGCATATAGATAGAAAGCCTGCAGGTGAAGGCTTTGTTGATCCGGAATTTTTTATAAACAGGCTTTCTGAAGAGGTAAGTA
Organism: Butyrivibrio proteoclasticus; assembly: GCF_900115735.1. GTDB lineage: Bacteria > Bacillota > Clostridia > Lachnospirales > Lachnospiraceae > Butyrivibrio > Butyrivibrio proteoclasticus_B. The sequence continues at coordinate 77,601 of NZ_FOXO01000012.1, read as the reverse complement.
GGGACTGTATATATGTTGCTGACGTAGGACAGAATCAGATGTGGTCATGTTCGTACTTTAAGGTGCGTGACGGCAGATTTTTGACTTCCGGTGGTATGGGAACTATGGGATATTCAATTCCGGCTGCTATGGGGGCTAAACTTGCGGATAGGAAAAAGCAGGTTTTAGCTGTGATTGGAGATGGCGCTTTCCAAATGTCCATGATGGAACTGGCTACAATGCGCCAGTATGAAATACCGGTTAAGATAATTGTTATGAAAAACGGATATCTTGGAATGGTGAGAGAACATCAGCATTATACTTATGATGATCATTATTCAATGGTAGAACTTTCCGGTGATCCGGATCTGTCACTTATAGCAAAAGCTTATGGGATGGATTATATAAGGTTAGACGGAAAAAGTGACATTGATGCAAGCCTGAAAGAGTTTTTAAAGGATGATAAGTCAGGTCTTATGGAAGTAATTGTTGATCCTATGGCGCTTACCAGATAAGTGATGGGGAAAGGTAACTTAACATGAAAAGAATATATTCGGTTCTTGTAGAAAACAGGGCAGGTGTGCTTTCTAAAGTGGCAGGTCTTTTCTCAAGAAGAAATTTCAATATTGATTCGCTGGTTGTTGGTGAAACTGCTGATAGAAGCGTTTCCTGCATGACTATTGTTTCTACAGGTGATGAGCGCACTATTGAACAGATTGAAAAACAGCTTAATAAAAAGATTGATGTTATTAAGGTTAAGACTTTTAAGGAGAGCATGAGTATCAACAGAGAGCTTATGCTTATCAAGGTTAAGTACAACAGGGATAACAGAAGAGATATCATGGAGAACTGCCAGATCATGGGTGCTTCTATCGTTGATATGTCAAAAAATATGATGGTAATACAGATATGTGATACATCAGAGAGAATAGAATTATTCATAGAGATGCTTAAGAGTGTGAGCATAGTTGAAATAGCACGAACAGGGACTGTTGCTCTTACGAAATGCAAGGAACAGTAAAGCTTTAGGACTTTACTGTTTTTTTATAATGATTTAACCAGTGTTTAATTCAAAGCGGCAAACCGATAATGTATACTTTGTATACACGCTAACCCCTATGTTAAAAGGAGAATCGTTATGAAGAAAATAAGAGTAAGTTTGGCTATTATGCTTGTTGCTACCATGCTTATCGGAGTTTATACCACAGCTTTTGCCTCCGGCTCTGTTGATGGTATTGTTGTCGGCAAAGAATATTCTGCAACTTTTGATGACGGAAATATGTATCTTCTGGTTGAAGTTACAAATACAAATAGCGTAGATACAGCAGTTTCAATGGATGCTATTTCTATTGATGCAAGCGGCAAAGTAATGGAGACAAATGCTGAGGATGATGTATTTATACTGGCTCCGGGCGAAATATATATGCTTGTAGGAGTATTCCCAAATTCAGCATCAGCAACAAATTATGACTATGATCTTTTTGTAAACAGAAAATTAGGCGAATACGGTGTTAAAGCAGCAGGAAGTTCCCTTGATGCTAAAGCATATGACGCTGGAAATGGTAATGTAGAAGTTTATGTTACAAATACAAGTAGCGAAACAGTATCAGGTAGTGCAGTAGTTGTATATTACTACAAGAACGAAATCGTTGATTTTGCTGAAAGTTATCTTGGTAATACCGGAGATTATCTTAAAGCCGGTGAAAAAACAACAGCATATTTCCATACGAATCAGGTTTATGATTCATTCAGCTACTATATTGCAGGTATGAAATAATACAAAAATAATACTTTGATCTTAAAGATGGTTTTTCACATTAAAAAGGTGTGAAAGACCATCTTTTTTTGTTTAAACCTAAAAATCCGATGCAAAATTAAAAATGATTGCAATAAATACTTTAATGCTGTAAAATAGTGCAAGTTTAAAGCCTAAAAGAAAAAGTTGTTGACGTGGTACATTAGAGGAGTATAATTTGATATTATCGGTTAAAAATTCTAGGCCGTGATCTTAAATGCATATAAGTAAGACTTGAAAAGGAGCACAAAATGCAAAAAAAAGTCTTTCAATTACTGGTTGATAATAATCCGGGAACTCTTTCCAGGATATCTGGTCTTTTTTCCAGGCGAGGATATAACATTGAGAGTATAACTGCAGGAACCACTGCAGATCCAAGATTTACCAGAATCACAATTGTGGCATCAGGGGATGATGTGATACTGGAGCAGATTGAAAAACAGGTTAGTAAGCTTGTTGACGTAAGAGATATTCATGAGCTTTTACCTAAGGACAGCGTATACAGAGAGCTTGCTCTTGTTAAGGTAAGAGCAGAGGCGGACAAGAGACAGAGTATTCTTGCTACTGCAAATATTTTCAGAGGCAACATTGTTGATGTCAGCATTGATTCAGTGATAATAGAGATAACAGGTAGTCAGTCAAAAGTTGATGCTTTCCTTAAGCTCCTTGAAGGCTATGAGATTCTTGAACTTGCCAGAACGGGAATTGCCGGTCTTGGGCGAGGCACAGATAACGTTATTTATTTAGACGAATAATTTGATTATTCAATTTTCAATATATCAAGATAGTAGGAGGAAAAATTAATGTCACAGGATGCACGTATTTTTTACCAGGAAGATTGTAATTTATCTTTGCTTGAGGGAAAGACAATTGCTATTATCGGCTATGGCTCACAGGGACATGCCCATGCTCTTAACCTTAAGGATTCAGGATGCAACGTAATCATTGGACTTTACGAGGGCTCAAAGAGCAAGGCAAAAGCTGAGGCACAGGGACTTAAAGTATATAACACAGCAGAAGCAGCTAAGATGGCTGATATCATCATGATCCTTATCAACGATGAGAAACAGGCTAAGATGTACAAAGAGGACATTGAGCCAAACCTTCAGCCAGGCAACATGCTTATGTTCGCTCATGGATTTAACATTCACTTTGGACTTATCAAGGCACCTAAGGATGTTGATGTAGCTATGATCGCTCCTAAGGCTCCTGGACATACAGTTCGTTCTGAGTACCAGGCTGGAAAGGGAACACCTTGTCTTGTAGCTGTTGAGCAGGATGCTACAGGTAAGGCACTTGATCTTGCACTTGCATATGGCGCTGGAATCGGTGGAGCAAGAGCTGGTCTTTTAGAGACAACATTCAGAACAGAGACAGAGACAGACCTCTTTGGTGAGCAGGCAGTTCTTTGTGGTGGTGTTTGTGCACTTATGCAGGCTGGTTTTGATACACTTGTTGAGGCTGGTTATGATCCAAGAAACGCATACTTTGAATGTGTTCATGAGATGAAGCTTATCGTTGACCTTATCTATCAGTCAGGCTTTGCAGGAATGAGATATTCTATCTCTAACACAGCTGAGTATGGTGATTATGTAACAGGACCTAAGATCATTACAGATGAGACAAAGAAGACAATGAAGAAGATTCTTTCTGATATTCAGGATGGAACATTTGCTAAGGAATTCCTTCTTGATATGTCAGAAGCTGGCGGACAGGTACACTTCCAGGCTATGAGAAAGCTTCACGCTGAGCATCCATCAGAGAAGATTGGTGAAGAGATCAGAAAGCTTTACAGCTGGAACAACGAGTCAGATAAGCTAATAAACAACTAACTGCAAATGGACCTTAGTGACGGGGTTATGGGCCATTTATTTGAAAATGTTCATAAATTAGACTATGATAGAAAGGGTATCGCCTCGCGGTACTCTTTCTATTTTTTATTTGATGAGGATTATGAAAAAATGTCTGAAAAAAAGAAGTATTATACTCCTGTAGTAATGTTTTTGAGCGCGTTTTTGATGTACGTGCTAGCTATTTTGCCTATTTTGATTTCAAGAGGTCTGCCCTTTTTTTATTACGGTGACTATAATGTTCAACAGGTTCCGTTTTATATTGCGGCCCATAGAGCTGTAAGGAGCGGAGAGTTTTTCTGGAACTGGAATATAGATCTTGGCGGGACCATGTTTGGAGACTTTGCCTTTTATCTTTGGGGGAGTCCGTTCTTTTGGATATCAGTTCTTTTTCCTGAAAACGCAATTCCATATCTTATGCCATTCCTTATGGCACTTAAATATGCCACAGCGGCTACATGCGCATATCTATACATTGAGAGATACGTATATAAATATACGTATGCGATGATTGGCGGATATTTGTATGCATTTTCCGGATTTAATGCCTGCAATATAGTATTCAACCATTTTACTGATGCGGTTGCTTTTTTCCCGCTTTTCCTTCTTTGCTTTGAAGAACTCATGGCGGCTGAGGGCAAAAATAAGTATAAGAGATTCATCTTTTTTGCTCTTATGACAGCTTTTATGTCTGTTGTGAATTACTATTTCTTCTTTGGACAGGTCGTATATATGGTTCTGTACTTTGTGGTCAGATACATAAAGGGTAACACTGTAAAACATGTCATAACACTTTTCTTCAGAGCTCTCCTTAGTGGAGTGCTTGGTGTTTTGATTTCCGGATTTTTCCTGTTGCAGGCTTTTGCAGGTATCCAAGGTAATTCAAGACTTGATAATTACATAAATGGCTATGATATCCTGGTCTATCCGAGCGAGAAGCTTCTCTGGGATATAGTAAAGAGTCTTTCAATGCTTCCTGACATTATTGGTAAAGGAACTCTTTTCTACACAGGAACTGTTAAGAATGCATCACTTGCTGCATATTTGCCTCTGTTTGGATTATCTGGAGTTATTGCGTATTTTCTTTTAAACAAAAAGAAGCACAACTGGGAAAAGACAATGCTGATAATCTGCGGAGTGATTGCATTTATACCTGTTTTTAACGCTGCATTTTCAATGTTTAACAGTTCATACTATGCGCGCTGGTTTTACATGCCAATTCTGTTGATGTGTCTTATGACAGCGCAGGCTGCTCAAAGGGGAAAGTCTCCTCAGTTGAAAAAAGGCGCAGTGGCAGCGGTGCTTATGTTTATGTTTTTTATTCTCGTATATTTCTTTCCGTCTAAAAATGACAGTGGTGAGATGGTCATGTTTAACATGACGGAGAATAATACAATATTCCTGAGGGATGTGCTTGGAACAGCAATTCTTAGCTTTTTCCTTTTGCTGACAGTTTTTGTATTGCCAAAGAAGGTTAAATTCGACAAGGATCATTCACTGATAAAGATAAGAGATGTTGTCGTTTTATTTGTTGTTATCTGCAGTTGTATTCTTGCTACATTCATACCTGTTAAAAATGGCAGCTCTATCATCAGTGACAGGGGCAAAAAAATGTGGCAGGAGCAGATGCTCTTTAATAAAGTAAGTGTTGATCAGAGTGATTTTTGCAGAGGAGAGGTTGATTCAACATCCACTAACTATGATATTGTCTGGGGGATGCCTTCAATTCATTGCTTTTTAAGTACAGTTCCTTCCGAAATCTTTGATTTCCTCGATGGAACACTCGGAATCACAAGAACTGTTGAGACCAACATCCCGGTTTCAAGAGCAGGAGCAAGGGCTATTCTTTCTGCGAGATATTATTTTGAAAATGCTGAGATCAGTAAGAACAGAGTATATGCCAATGGAGAAGGAACAGAAGGCTATACTTATCTTGATACTCAGGACGGATTTGATATTTTTACGAATCAGAATTTCATTCCTATGGGTTTTACTTATGAATACTATATCACCGAGTCAGAGTGGAGCGATTTAAACGCTGATGACCATGACCTTGATCTTTCAAGAGTTCTTATAATACCTGATGAAGTGGCGCTTGAATATGGTGATTCACTTGCTGTGACAGAACTTACAGCCGAAGATCTCATGGAAGATGACTTCTCTTACTATGATTTTGAACTTGAATGTGATAAAAGAGCTGCAACTTCCTGTGAGAGTTTTGTAACTGATACTTATGGGTTTACTGCCAAGACAGCAATGCTCCCTGATAATACACTTGTATTTTTCTCAGTGCCTTATACAGAGGGCTTTAGCTGCACTGTAGATGGAAAAGAAACAAAGATTTTGTCTGCAGATTTTGGTCTTATGGCAATCCCTGTTCAGGGCGGATGCCATGAGATAAGAGTTACATATACGCCTGAAGGCTTTAAGAGCGGCCTTATTATGACTATCATCGGACTGTTGATACTGGGAGGCCTTATATTGCATACATTAATTTTCATCAAGAAAAATGATTAAATTTGATATGTGTTTTACTGTTTGTTTTCATGTTATATTTACTATTATATTTTTGACATTAATTAACGAGGAGATTGACGTGTATGAGCAGAATGACCATGACTCAAAAGATTTTGGCAGCACATGCGGGACTTTCCGAGGTAAAACCGGGACAGCTTATTGAGGCAGATCTTGATCTGGTGCTTGGAAATGATATTACAAGCCCTGTTGCCATTAAGGAAATGGAAAAATTTACTAAAGAGGGTGTGTTTAATAAAGACAAGATTGCCCTCGTTCCCGATCACTTTGTTCCAAATAAGGACATTAAGTCAGCAGAGAACTGCAAATGTGTCAGAGAATTTGCTAAAAGAAACAGTATCACAAACTATTTTGAAGTCGGAAAAATGGGCATTGAGCATGCTCTTTTACCTGAAAGTGGACTTACTCTTCCCGGAGATCTCATAATCGGTGCCGATTCTCATACATGTACATACGGGGCTCTTGGAGCATTCTCAACCGGAATCGGTTCAACAGATATGGCTGCAGGAATGGCTACAGGAAAAGCCTGGTTTAAAGTGCCTTCAGCAATTAAATTCAATATCGTTGGCAAGCCATCTAAATGGGTTAGCGGTAAGGATGTCATCCTACATATAATTGGTCTTATTGGCGTGGATGGAGCTCTTTATAAATCTATGGAATTTGTTGGAGATGGGATCAAAAATCTTTCTATGGATGACAGATTTACAATTGCAAATATGGCAATTGAAGCAGGTGGTAAAAATGGTATTTTCCCTGTTGATGACATTGCTCTTACATATATAAATGAGCATGCTAAGGGTAAAAAATATACAGTATATGAAGCAGATCCTGACGCAGAATATGATGAGGAATACACAATTGATCTTAGTAAGCTGACACCTACGGTTGCATTTCCACATCTTCCTGAGAATACTCATACATTTGAAAATATTGCTGAAATAAAGATTGATCAGGTGGTTATTGGGTCGTGTACGAATGGCAGAATTGATGATCTTAGGATTGCAGCAGAGGTTTTGACTGATCATCATATTGCAGAAGGCATGAGATGCATTGTTATCCCTGCCACACAGAAAATCTATATGCAGGCAATGGAAGAGGGACTTTTGAAAATTTTCATTGAAGCCGGAGCAATTGTTTCAACTCCCACTTGTGGACCATGTCTTGGCGGATATATGGGAGTTTTAGCGTCCGGTGAAAGATGCGTTTCAACCACGAACAGAAATTTCGTTGGAAGAATGGGCGCTATAGATTCAGAAATATACCTTGCTTCACCTGCAGTTGCTGCAGCAAGTGCCGTGACAGGCAAGATTTCACAGCCATCTGAGCTTGGATTGTGATTATTTGGAACATATAGGTTTTTGTTTTTTCTCAGAAAAACAGAAGTCATAGAATATCATTTGATGAAAAATCAGATTTTGTGGAGGAAAAAAATGAAAGCTGCTAAGGGAACAGTTTTTAAGTACGGAGATAATGTAGATACAGACGTAATAATTCCTGCAAGATATCTTAATACTACAGATCATTCAGAGCTTGCAAAACACTGCATGGAGGATATCGATAAAGACTTTACATCAAAGGTTAAGACAGGAGATATCATTGTAGCTGATAAAAATTTTGGCTGTGGATCATCAAGAGAGCACGCCCCCATTGCTATAAAAGCTTCGGGTGTAAGCTGTGTAATTGCCAAGAGTTTTGCCAGAATTTTTTACCGCAACAGCATCAATATCGGGCTTCCTATCATTGAATGTGAAGAAGCGGCAGACAATATAAAAGCAGGCGATGTTGTAAGCATTGATTTTGATACAGGCCTTATCACAGATGAAACAACCGGAGAATCCTTCACTGGTCAGGCCTTCCCACCTTTCATGCAAAAGATCATAGACTCTGAAGGTCTTATCAATTATATAAACTCAAAGTGATTTAATATGGGAATATTATGCGCAGGGCGGTTTGAAAGGCTGCTCTGCTTTTTTTCTGCTGGCACTTTCAAAACAAAGAGTTTTATACTATTATATTATTTATGAAATTTTTATTTTAGAAGGAATAGTTTATGAATAGGTTATTTTGTGTAATTCCCTGCTATAACGAACAGGAAGTTCTTCCGGAAACTTCAAAAAGGCTTGAGAAAAAGTTAAAAGATCTTATCGCTGCCGGAAAAATTTCTGATGATAGCAGGATACTTTTTGTGAATGATGGTTCTAAAGACAATACCTGGAATATTATAAAAGAGCTTCATGAGAAAAATGAAATATTCCAGGGAATCAATCTTTCAAAAAATATGGGGCATCAGAATGCTCTTTTGGCCGGCCTTATGACAGCAAAGGATCTTTGTGATGCAGCAATTTCTCTTGATGCAGATCTTCAGGATGATATAAATGCTATAGATGGAATGGTTGATAAGTTTATTGAAGGGTGTGACGTCGTTTATGGAGTAAGGTCCAAAAGAGCTACTGATACTTTCTTTAAAAAGTTTACAGTAGAATCTTTTTACAAGCTTATGAATTCCATGGGAGCAAACACCGTGTACAATCATGCGGATTATAGACTCATGAGTAGACGAGCTCTTATGTCACTTGCAGAATTTGGAGAGGTTAATCTTTTCCTTAGAGGCATTGTGCCAATGGTAGGCTTTAAATCAGATGTTGTTTACTATGAGAGAGCGGAAAGATTTGCAGGTGAGAGTAAATATCCTCTTAAAAAGATGCTCAGTTTTGCAGTTGAAGGTATCACAAGCCTTAGCACTAAGCCAATTAAGCTTATTACCGGTCTTGGATTTTTTATTTTCCTCGTTAGCATAATTGTTTTGGTTTATTCTCTTGTAAGACATTTTACAGGACAGACTATTCCGGGATGGACTACTACAGTTCTTTCCGTATGGGCAATCGGTGGCCTTATTATGATTTCTCTTGGAGTAATAGGAGAGTATATTGGCAAGATATATCTCGAAACCAAGAACAGGCCTAGATTTATCATCGAGTCTTATGTTGGCGATAAAGAGGATGTGGAGACATCTGAGTATGTCTACAAAAGATGATTTTGATCATTATAGATTGTCATGTATTCTTGAATCAACAATTCAAGAATGCATCAACCAAGCCAATTTAAATCGACTTCGTCGATGAGGCTTGGTTGACTCTTCATTCATATTCTCACGAAATCCGCAGTATATGCGGATTTCTGGAATTTAGTTCAAGATGTCATTACTTTATAAATAAAATGTACGGGTAGGAGATTTTTAAATGGCTAAGAAACCAGAAGAGTTTAAAAAGCAGATGGAAGATAATATGAAGGCTGCGCCCAATCCTAATTCACATGTAAAAAAAGTAATCGGAATTGTCAGTGGCAAGGGCGGTGTTGGAAAGAGTCTTGTTACAGGCCTCTCAGCAGTAGCCATGAATAAAAAAGGTTATAAAACAGCGATAATGGATGCTGATATTACAGGACCATCTATCCCAAAGATGTTTGGAATCGGAAAGTTTAATGTGGGAGATGAGACAGGTCTTTTACCGGCTGCTACAACAAGGGGAACTAAAGTGATGTCTCTTAATATGCTCATGGAAAATGAGACGGATCCTGTAGTTTGGAGAGGACCTGTAATTGCAGGCATTGTAAAACAGTTCTGGTCTGATGTTAATTGGGGTGATGTGGACTTTATGTTTGTTGATATGCCACCAGGAACAGGTGATGTACCGCTTACGGTTTTTCAGTCTCTTCCTGTTGACGGAATCATTGTTGTATCAACTCCTCAGGATCTTGTTGAGATGATCGTTGAAAAAGCTATCAATATGGCCAATATGATGAATATTCCTGTTCTTGGAATCGTAGAGAATATGAGCTATATGAAGTGTCCACACTGTGGTGAAGCTATAAATATTTTTGGAAACAGTAAGATTGAGAGCTATGCTGCTTCTAATGGAATAGATATACTTGGAAGGATACCTCTTGATCCATCAATTGCAGGTTTGTGCGATGGCGGTAAGATTGAGGAGATTTCAGAAGACTATCTTGATAGTCTTGCGTATATACTTGATGGGATGATTGAAAAATAATAATTTGCAATAATTGTGGGCTTTTTGAGACTATATAAAAAGTAGCTGAGGGAATCAAATATGAAAATGAAACCAGAGAAAAACCAGGTAACCTGGGCGTTTACTATATTTGTATTAGCCGTGGCGCTGATGCTGACTTACTATGTGATTTTTGATGGAAAAACTCTGGCGAGATCCATCGGCGGGATAATTGATTCTCTATCCGGAATCATAATCGGTATAGCTATTGCATTTGTTTTACTTCCGCTTTTAGAGGGAATTGAGGAAAAGATTCTTTATCCGTTGTTTAAGGTGATTGGAAAAGAGACCTCTGAATATGGCAAAAAAGATAAGAAGAGAAGAGCTAAGATAAGAAAAATAGCAGTTCTTTTGACAATGATTATTTTCATTTTAATAGTGTATAGCCTCTTCAGGATCATCATTCCTCAATTGGTTGACAGTATTAAAGAAATTGCTACAAATCTTCCGATTTATGTAAAGAATGTAGATGAGTATTCCAATCTGTTCCTTAGCAATAATCCTGACCTTCAAAAAATCATTGATTCTCAGCTTGATGCATACTACGAGAATTTAAGTGAGTTTTTGACCAAAAAACTCCTTCCTATGCTGCCAAATGTTAACACAATCGTGAAAGTCGCATCAAAAAGTGTTTTTTCGATTGTTGGTGTGATCATAAATCTGGTTGTTGGTATTATTGTTGCTATTTATGTTCTTAACTCAAAAGAAAAGTTTACCACTGTAGGCAAAAAAATGGCTTATTCTTTCTTTAGGGAGAGTTTTGCCAATGAGCTTATTGGAGGATTCAGATTTACAAAGACAACGTTTGAGAACTTCATTGGCGGTAAGATTATAGATTCACTTATCATTGGTGTTATTTGCTATATTGGTGCGCTTCTTCTTAAAATTGATTATCCGGTGCTGATTTCAGTTATTGTAGGCGTAACAAATATTATTCCTTTCTTTGGTCCATACATCGGAGGAATAGCTGGAGCTCTTTTACTGGTGCTCATTGATCCCGTCGAGGCTTTGATATTTCTGATTTTTGTCATTGTGCTTCAGCAGTTTGACGGCAATATATTAGGACCGATGATTCTTGGTAGTTCAACGGGGCTTTCAAGTTTTTGGGTTATCTTTTCGATAACATTGTTCGGAGGACTTTGGGGAATTATTGGATGGCTTATCGGTGTGCCTATCTTTGCAGTGTTCTATGCTTTTGTTGGATGGATCACAAACATTCTTTTGGAAAAGAAGAATCTTAGTACCAACACAGAGGACTATTATGATTTGGCATACATTGAGGACAAACAGTACAAGCCGTTGAGCGATAAAGGGAACGTTAAGTTCAATGCCAGCAAGGAGGCGGATACCTTCAAAAAAATCTTCAATGTGGATGGTATTAAAGAGGCAGCAAGACAGAAAAAAGTTGCAAAGGCAGATAAGTCTCCTGAACAGGCAAAAGATGATAAAAGTGATAAGACCTAATTAAAGAATTGATAAAGCTTGATTCTTTAGTCTTGACGAAAGTTTTTAAAAGACTATAATGATATTTATTAACGCTTTGACGTATTAAAGTCCAAAAGGGGATGAAGATTATGAGTAAAAAGAATTTAGATTGGGCAAATATTGGATTTGGCTACATGGTAGCGGATAAGAGATATGTATCCAACTTCAAGGATGGTAAGTGGGATGACGGATGCCTTACAGAGGATTCAAAAGTTGTATTGAGCGAGGATTCAGGTGTTCTTCATTATGCGCAGGAATGTTTTGAAGGTCTCAAGGCATACGAAACAGAAGATGGCAAGATCGTTACATTCAGACCTGACCTCAATGCTAAGAGAATGGTTGATTCAGCCAAGAGACTTGAGATGCCTCCTTTCCCTGAAGACAGATTTATCAAGGCTGTAGAAGAAGTTGTTGCAGCTAACAGAGACTGGGTTCCTCCATATGGAAGTGGAGCTACACTTTATATCAGACCTGTAATGTTCGCTACAGGCAATGTTATAGGTGTTAAACCTGCTGATGAGTATCAATTCAGAATCTTTGTTACTCCTGTAGGACCATATTTTAAGGGCGGCGCAAAGCCAATTGTTGTTAAGATAAGTGATTTTGACAGAGCAGCACCACATGGTACAGGAAATATCAAGGCAGGCCTTAACTATGCTATGAGCTTACATGCTATCGTTACAGCTCATGAAGAAGGATTTGCAGAAAATGTATATCTTGATGCAGAATCAAGAACATATATCGAAGAGACAGGTGGAGCAAACATCATCTTTGTTACAAAGGATGGTGGACTCGTAGTTCCACAGTCACACACAGATTCAATTCTTCCATCTATCACAAGAAGATCAATCGTTTATGTTGCAAGAGAGATTCTGGGGCTTAATGTTGAGGAGAGACCAGTTAAGCTTTCAGAAGTAGATAACTTCGCTGAGATGGGACTTTGCGGAACAGCAGCTGTTATCAGCCCTGTTGGCAAGATCAATGATCATGGCAGAGAGATTTGCTTCCCAAGCGGTATGAACGAGATGGGACCAGTTATCAAAAAGCTTTATGACACACTTACAGGCATCCAGATGGGCACAGTTGAGGCTCCTGAAGGCTGGATTCATGTGATTGAGTAATGTTTTTTATGTGCGTATAGATATATTGATATAAGAGAACTCCTGCACCTGTGGTGCGGGAGTTTTTTAAGTTATCATAAAAATAATTGCTAAATTAATGTTACAATACAAGTTATGAATTAAGTGAAAACGGGGATAAGAATTTGATAGCATATGTGAATGGAATTTTGGAGAGTATTGAAGAGGGAAATGCTGTAGTTGATGTTAATGGCGTTGGCTACAATGTGAATATATCAGGGTCCACAATGGACAGGATGCCTGGAATAGGCGAAGCGGTTAAGCTCTACACATATACCAATGTAAAAGAAGATGCGTTTACGTTGTTTGGTTTTCTTTCAAGGGATGAGCTTAATCTTTTTAAGATGCTCATTACTGTTAATGGCATAGGACCTAAAGGCGGTCTTGCCATTTTGTCAGTTATGACGCCGGATGATCTGAGGTTTGCTATTATTGCAGGAGATAGTGGCGCAATTTCAAAGGCTCCCGGAGTTGGAAAAAAGACAGCGGAGAGAATTACTCTTGAACTCAGGGATAAGATAAAGGCAACAGAAGACAGTATGCTTTCTTCTGCGGCAGGTCTTTCTTCTGCGGAGGTTTCTGAAAGCGATAGCCCTGCAAGAGATGAGGCTGTGGCAGCGCTTGTTTCTCTCGGATATAATGCTACGGATGCAACAAAGGCAGTAAGGAAAGTGCTTTCCGTTAATCCGGAAATGTCAAATGACACTGAGCTGCTCTTAAAGCAGGCATTAAAAGAGATGTTTTGAAAATAGATTGTAACAGGGAAGAATTGTATGGAAAAACGTAAGATAGTAACAAATGCCAGGGGAGTGGACGCTCAGGAAAACGCAGAGGATGCCAAAATAGAGGGCTCACTCAGGCCAAGGAGCCTTGACTCATATATTGGACAAAAGAAAATAAAAGAAAGCCTTAAGATATATATAGAGGCAGCAAAGGGAAGAGGAGAGAGCCTTGATCACCTCCTTTTTTACGGGCCTCCCGGACTTGGAAAGACAACACTTGCCAGCATTATTGCCAATGAGATGGGGGTTAATATAAAGATAACTTCAGGTCCTGCCATAGAAAAACCTGGCGATATGGCTGCAATACTCAACAATCTGCAGGAGGGAGATGTTCTTTTTGTTGATGAAATACATAGACTAAACAGACAGGTTGAGGAAGTTCTTTATCCTGCAATGGAGGACTATTGCATCGATATCATGATAGGAAAGGGGCCTACAGCAAGGTCTATAAGGCTTGATCTTCCACACTTCACACTGATTGGAGCGACAACGAGGGCAGGAATGCTCTCGGCGCCTCTTCGTGATAGATTTGGCATGATACACAGGATGGAGTTTTATGATATTGATGAGCTTTGTTCTATTATCAGGCAGTCTGCAAGAGTTTTGAATGTGGATGTTGACCCAAATGGAGCAAAAGAGATGGCAAGGCGAAGCCGTGGAACTCCGCGTCTTGCCAACAGGATACTTAAGAGAGTAAGAGATTTTGCACAGGTAAGGTATGATGGTTCCATAACGGAAGAAGTCGCAAATGTGGCTTTGGATCTTATGGATGTCGATAAACTTGGGCTTGATCACACTGACAGAAATATACTTTTGACCATGATAAATAAGTTCGGCGGCGGCCCTGTAGGACTTGATACGCTCGCAGCTGCAATAGGTGAGGATTCCGGTACTATAGAAGATGTCTATGAGCCTTACCTGATAAAGAATGGTCTTATTAATAGAACGCCCAGGGGAAGAGTTGTGACTGATGAGGCATATCATCATTTAGGGCTTGAAAACCCAAGTGATGGCGATATATAATCATGAAGTATAAAACGTACTAATTCGACAACTAATTTGTGTTCGGGGGGAGAGTTTACATGGCATCCAAGACAGATACCGAAGTTATCATTGGTGGGAAAGTTTTTACCTTAAGCGGATATGAAAGTGAGGAGTATCTGCAGAAGGTTGCTTCATATATCAACAACAAGATTTCTGAATACAATAAAATTGATGGTTTCAAGAGGCAACCGATTGATACTCAGAATGTTCTGCTGCAGCTCAATATAGCAGATGATTATTTTAAATCTAAAAAGCAGATTGAGCTTATGGAAGAACAGCTTTCAGAAAAAGAAAAAGAGCTTTATGATTTAAAACACGAGCTTATCGCAACCCAGATTAAACTTGAGAATACTGAAAAGAACAGTAAGAGCCTGCAGACTAAGCTTGATGATTCGTCCAAAAAGATCATTCAGCTTGAGACTCAGGTTAAGGGAACAGGAAGTAAAAAATGATTGTTTAGGCTGTCTTAATGACAGCCTATTTTTGAGTAAAAAAAATGAAGAGAGTAGAATTACTTGCCCCGGCCGGGGGCTATGAAACAATGGTGGGCGCCTTTAATGCAGGCGCAGATGCCGTTTATCTTGGTGGAGCGAAATTTGGCGCCAGAGCTTATGCTGATAATTTTGACACTCAGCAGGTTTTGGATGCTATTTCT
Source organism: Butyrivibrio proteoclasticus (assembly GCF_900115735.1). GTDB lineage: Bacteria > Bacillota > Clostridia > Lachnospirales > Lachnospiraceae > Butyrivibrio > Butyrivibrio proteoclasticus_B. The sequence continues at coordinate 62,270 of NZ_FOXO01000012.1, read as the reverse complement.
TATGCTCATTTATTTGGCAAAAAAATCTACATGACTGTGAACACTCTTGTAAAAGAGAGAGAGTACGGCGAGTTATATGATTTTATGTTGCCTTTTGCAGAAAAAAAGCTTGATGGGGTTATTGTTCAGGACCTTGGCGTCATGAAACTTATAAGAGATGAGTTTCCGGATATTGAGCTTCATGCAAGTACACAGGCCACTGTAACAGGTGTAAATGGAGCAAAACTCTTAAAGGACCTTGGCTGTGTAAGAGTCGTTCCTGCAAGAGAGCTTAGCCTTATGGAGATGAGAGAGATCAGGGAAAAGGCTGATGTTGAAGTAGAAGCCTTTATTCATGGCGCAATGTGTTACTGCTATTCTGGAATGTGTCTCTTTAGTAGCATGGTTGGAACCAGAAGCGGCAACAGAGGAAGATGTGCGCAGCCCTGCAGACTTCCTTACTACTTGGCTGGCTCACAATCAAAGGAGCAGTATCCGCTTAGCCTTAAGGATATGTGTACTGTTTCTATCATTCCTGAACTTATTGAAGCCGGAATAGATTCTTTTAAGATTGAAGGTAGAATGAAGCGCCCTGAATATGCTGCCGGCGTTACATCTATTTATCGCAAGTATATTGATCTGTACTATAAAGATCCTGCTGCTCATCATGAGATTTCAAAAGAGGATATGGATATACTCAATTCTCTATATTTAAGATCTCAGATTAGTCAGGGATATTACCACAAGCACAACGGCAAGGACATGGTAACTCTTGATTCTCCGTCTTATAACGGCACTTCTGATAAGGTGCTTTCTGATGTAAAAGAGAAATATCTTGATAAAGAGTTGAAGCTTAAATGTAAGCTTAAGTGCAGGCTATGTGTTGGAGAAGAGGCATCCCTTACCATGGCTCTTGTTCATGGTGAACGTGAAATTGCTCTTGAAACTCATGGCAACAAAGTTCAGGAGGCTTCAAAACGCCCTATGGACAAGGAAAACGTTCTTAAACAGATTTCAAAGTTTGGAGGCACAGTATTTGAGCCTGAGAGAATTGATATAGATATAGATGATCGTGGGAGCGGGAAGGGTATTTTTATTCCTGTAAGTGAGCTTAACGAGCTTAGAAGGAATCTATGTGATCAGATGATTGCATGCATTACTGAGCCGAATAATGATTCTGATATTGGACAGGTAATGGAAGAATGTGCGGTTGAGCTTGGAAGAAAGACGCAAACACTAGCTGATCACAAGCCTTGCCTTCACGTTCTTGTAAATACCACTCAGCAGCTTAAGAGTGTGCTTGAGGTTCAGAGAAAAAAGCATGCTATTTCCAGAATTTATATCGATAGTAATCTTTTTTTGGGGAGTGATGGCTCTTTTGACGGTGAAGGAGCAGAACTTTTTGTTGCGCTTCCGTACATGACAAGGCATGAAAGCTTTGATGGAACTCTTGATATTGAAAAGATAGCAGATTCTGCTATAGAGAAGGGAGTTTCAGGGCTTCTTGTGCGAAATCTTGAACAGCTTGGGATACTTAAGTTCAGAGGATATACAGGTAATATTGTTCTTGATTATGGTATGTATATTTGGAACGAACAGGCAGCTGCCATGGTAAAAGATTTGGTGTCGGAAGTATCTGTCCCGTTGGAACTTACTATCCACGAGGCTGCTGAAGTAACTGATAAGGTCAGGAAGAACCTTGGTATTCCTGTATCCTTTAATGTTTATGGATATGCGCCAATGATGGTCAGTGCAGGCTGCATTAAAAAAACACTTGATAGATGCAGCGGTAATCAGGGGAAAATATTGGCTTCTCAAACTGCTATTGTAGACAGAATGGGCAATGAGCTTAAGGTAACAACCAATTGCCGCAACTGCTACAATGTTATTTGGAATGCGCTTCCAACATCTCTTCATAAAAAAATAGAGAATATTGCAGGAAGATTTTCTTTTGACAATTACAGAGTTGATCTGACAATTGAAGATGGTACGGCCTCATTAAAGGTTCTTAATGGATATACAGACTTTATATTAAATGGCGTTATGGGCGAACTTAATGATCTAATATTTACAACCGGGCATTTTAAACGCGGAGTAGAATAGACAAATGGAATTATATGTAACTGAAATATCAAAATATGTTATAGCTTTTCTTATGTTTTTATATACATTGGAGGCATTTGTTGCATTTAGATGGAAAACCGAAAAAAAGAGAACGGGACTGTATATAAGACAAATTATATTAATGTTTGCTGTCCAAATTGCATGTTTTATTCAGATAATGGCAAGAACCGGAAAGCCGGTTTATCTTTTTTTCTTTGCTTTCCAGATAATTGCCTTTTCATCAGTCCTTCTTTTGTTTTATGTTGTATATCCTGACGGGAACAGGCTTATTATAAACAACAGCTGTATGCTTATGATGATAGGACTCATTATGCTTACGAGGCTGTCATATGACAGAGCTGTAAAGCAATTCTTTATTATTGTCGCTTCATTTGTGGTAGGTTTTATTGTGCCCGAGATCATATTCAGATTTGAATTTCTAAAGAAATTTACATGGTTATATGCAGTTATGGGTGTTGTGGCAATAGGAATAGTTCTTTTTTTGGGAGCTGTTACTAACGGATCAAAGATCACTTATACGATTGGTGGAATAACACTTCAGCCTTCTGAATTTGTTAAGATTCTCTTTTTGTTTTTTATGGCGGGAGCTCTTGATAGTGCAGAAAACATTTGGCAGATATTCCTTGCCTCTGTGGTTGCTGCAATACATGTAATAATTCTTGTTTTGTCAAAAGATCTGGGGAGCGCTCTTATATTTTTTGTAGTATATCTGGCACTTATATATATATCAACAGAAAATGTGGGATATCTGGCAATTGGTCTTTCTTTTGGAGCACTGGCTAGTGTGATCGCATATAAGCTCTTTTCACATATTCAGGTCAGAGTTCAGGCATGGCTTGATCCTTTCTCTGATATCGAATCAACAGGTTATCAGTTATCACAGTCTCTTTTTGGTATAAGTTCAGGTGGATGGTTTGGACTTGGGTTATACGGAGGAACGCCTAAGTCAATTCCATTTGTGGAGCAGGACTTCATTTTTTCTGCCATAGCAGAGGAGATGGGGGTTATTTTTGCTGTACTTATAGCACTTGTCTGTGTCAGTACATTCATTGAAATAATGAGACTTGGTTATTTTCTTAGAGATACATATTACAGACTTGTAGTCTGCGGAATAGGAGTGGCCTATATTTTTCAGACTTTCCTTACAATTGGCGGCGGATCAAAATTTATTCCGCTTACCGGAGTAACACTCCCGTTTGTGAGCTATGGCGGCTCATCTGTATTAGTGACCATTATGATGATAATGATAACTCAGGGAATCTTTATGATCAGAACAGATGAGAGATATGAAGCTATTGAAAGAATGAAGAGGCGCAGAGAAAATGAGAGAAGAAAAGAATACTAACAGAAGGAAGATAAGATCATATCCAATAATTGTGCTTTCTGTGTTCTATGCTGTTTTGTTCGGGGCCATGCTTGGATATATCTGCTACTATTCATACTCAAACAGGCAGACCCTTATGAATAATAGTTTTAATACAAGGCAGGCTATTCTTTTGGCTCAGAATTCAAGAGGAAAGATTCTTTCCAGAGATGGGGAAGTTTTAGCTTATTCACAGGAAACAGAGGATGGAAAGGAAATAAGAGTCTATCCCTATGAAAAAGAATTTGCCCATGTGGTTGGTTATGCAACTAATGGTAAGGCCGGAATAGAAGCGCTTGCTAACTATTATCTTATCAATACCAATGTTGAACTTTCTGAGAAGGTAAGACTTGATGCTGCAGGTGATAAGTATCCCGGTGATAATGTTGTCAGCACTTTGGATGTAACTCTCCAGGAAGTGGCTTATAATGCGCTATCAGCAAGGAAAGGGGCAATAGTTGTTTCCAATCCTAAAACCGGTGAAATATTAGCGATGGTTTCAAAACCTGATTTTGATCCGAATTCTATAGCTCAGGAGTGGGATAGCCTTTTGGCTGATAAATCTACTGATGCAAAATTGTTAAACAGAGCTACTCAGGGGCTTTATCCTCCGGGATCAACATTTAAGATTGTTACTTCACTTGCTTATTTAAAAGATCATCCGACAGATTATGCAGGGTACCGGTATACATGTTCAGGAAGCTTTAGCGTTGGCGAAGATAGTATTTCCTGTTACCATGGTCAGGTTCACGGAAGCCTTGACCTTTTTACTTCGTTTGCTGAATCCTGTAATTCATCATTTGCCAACATAGGCATGGGTATATCAGAAAAAGCTTTTAGCATTACCTTAAATGACCTGATGTTTGGTCAGGACCTTCCTTTGGATGTGCTTTATTCAAAGAGTAGTGTTGATTATTCTGCTGATATGTCAAATGCAGATAGAATGCAGCTTTCTATTGGCCAGGGAACAACATCGGTAACACCAATGCATATGAATATGATCACATGTGCTGTGGCTAATGACGGAATTCTGATGAAACCATGCTTCTTTACTCAGGTAAAGAGCGAAGAAGGGAAGGTTGTAGAAAACGTTTCATTTGAAAAGTATAAGAGACTTATGTCTTCTGAAGAGTCAGCTGTTTTAAAGAAAATGATGGAACAGGTTGTTCAAACCGGAACAGCCAGTAAGTTAAAGGGGTTATCATATAGTGCAGCTGGTAAGACCGGATCGGCTGAATTTAATTCTCAATCAGACTCACATGCGTGGTTTACAGGATATGCTCCAGCTGAAGATCCTGAAATATGTGTAACTATCATTGTCGAAAACGCAGGAAGCGGCGGCAGCTATGCGGTTCCTATTGCCAAGCGTATTTTTGATGCGTATTTCGGTGTGGAGTAAAAAAGTATGACAATCATCTTTAATATGATAAAATTGATGGTAAATTACTAATTTGATTTTAGTTTTTTTCGTGGGAGTTAATATGAAAAAAAGAGGATTCTGTGAGTTTTATAAGAATCTGTACTGGGGAGCCTCTGTAAGCAATAAGGCGCTTGTCAAATGGAAATTAAAACATGGAGCGGGTCAGCTTTCTATTTTTTGTGTTACAAGAGCTTTGAATGAGAATGATCAGCTTGATATCGTTCACTGTGCTTTCTTGAAACAGGCTTATTTTAAAGTACATCCTTCTTTTGTCTATGGAATAGCATCAAGCCATGATGAAGCAGTTGATCTGGTGCTTAGAATTTCGCAGGAAGCATCCATGGCAGGACTTGACGGAAGACTTCTTGATTATCTTGAAAGCAAAGGAAAGATTCATTAACGGGGATTTTTATGTTGGCGGGTGTATTAACTTTTTTGAAAATATTAGGGATAATTCTGCTTTGTGTCATTGGATTTATCCTTATTCTTTTACTTCTTATCCTGTTTGTTCCTCTCAGATATAGAATTGACAGTTCAATTCCCAGGACAAATCTGGATGAGGAATTTGATGCAAAAAGAGTTTATGCTAAGGTGTCATTTTCCTGGCTCCTTCACATTGTAAGTGGAGGCATCTCTTATCCGGAGAACAAGCAGTTTGAAATCAGATTATTTGGCATTAAGGTTTTTCCTTTAAGGAAAAAGGAGGAAAAGACCGATAATAAAGATAATAAAGATGAGAATAAAACTACTTCAAGTGGTGTAGTGGAAATGAGTAATATTCCTGATAATGATCATGTGGAGGCAGTTAAGGAAGATTCAGAAGAGGCGGATAAAGCTATTGGACAAGAATCCGATGAAGAAGCTTTTGAGGAACACAGATCATTTTTAGATGTGCTTTGGAATATTATAGATAAAGTTACCAATATTTTGGAAATGCCACAAAATGTGTTTGTGAAAATACAATATACAGTATCTAGAGTTTGTGGTAAGATTAGTATGATTAAAGCCACAATAGAGAACGACATCTTTAAGAGGGCATTTGACCTCGTAAAGCATAAACTTGTACGGATAATTAAGATGATCCTTCCTGACAAATGTAATGTCAGATTGGGCATTGGAACCGGTGATCCTGCACAGACTGCTGAGATGGTAGGTATCTTTGGTGCTATGTATCCTTTCCTTTTTAACAAAGTCAGTTTTGAACCGGATTTTGATGAGAAAGTCATAGAAATGGATGCGCATTTGAAGGGCCATATCACAGTATTTACTATAGTTTACAGTGTTGCGGTTTGCTTTTTTGACAAAGATGTGAAAAAGGTAGTCAGGCGCTTCAAAAAAATATTAAGATCGTAATAAAACTGATTATCTGGAGGGTATGATGGGAGAGAATAATTTTAACGGTGTAGTTGAGTCATTATTAAACGGAATGCATTCTGTTATTGAGGCCAAAACAGTAGTTGGCCAGCCTACTCAGGTGGGTGATACTATTGTTCTTCCTTTGGTAGATGTATCATTTGGTGTTGGCGCCGGTGCAACATCTGCTGACAAGAAGAACGGAGGAACAGGTGGATTTGGTGCAAAGATGTCTCCAAGTGCAGTCCTTGTTATCAAGAATGGTTCCACAAAACTTGTTAATATCAAGAATCAGGATGCTGTTACAAAAGTTCTTGATCTTGTACCGGATATTGTGGATCGTTTTGCCAGTAAAAAAGAAAAAATGATGGATGACAGTGAAGCGGTAGACATTGCTTTTCCGCAGGAAGACAATAAGGAGTAATGTTGAGAACTGCCTTTTGGCATGGTACATATATGTGGCAGTAGTAATGGGGGCAATTACTATGGAAGAAAAGAGAAATTTGGAAGAGATTATCCTAAATGGTACAGAGGATGAGCTTTCAGAGCTTCGTGTATGGCTTTTTAAAGAGAGTGTGCGTCTCGAGAATGAGGAGAGTGCGCTGGCTGAGCGTTATGCTCGCTTGGAAGCAGATGAGCAGGCTTTCCGGGATAGAATGGATATAGCAGAAAGAAAGCTTGAAGCTGCGTCAAAAAAACTTAATAATGACAATGCTTTATTTGAGCAGAGATTGAAAATCCTTAATAGCGGATTTGATCAGTTAAACAGTGATAAAAAGAAACTTGAAGCTGACTTTATCAGGCTTGAGAGAGAAAAGATGTATCAGAGAGAAAATGAGTATGATGCTCTTGATATTCTTTTCAGAGGGGCGAATACTCCGCTAACACTGAAAAAGAGATATAAAGACCTCATGAAAATGTTCCATCCTGACAATATCAGTGGAGATGCAGACATAGTTCAGCTTATAAATGAGGAATATGCAACGCTTTGCAGACATTATGATATGAGCGCATATAATTAAAAAATTTTTGACAACAAAGTATTTATATGATAACCTTTATCAAGTCATTGCCTTTCTTTGGCAATGACTTGTGTATGTTCTAAGGGGATATGATAATACAGCATTTATCAGATGCTGTATGCAGACAGATCTTTTTGGCATTTCTGCCGGGAATTTCAAGGAGTAATTAAAAAGAATTTTCAAATTTGTATAAAAAATATTGACACAATCGAACACTTGTTTTAGTATGTTTATATACAGAACGAATGTTCTTAAAAGGAGATTGGTATGGAAAGAGAAGATAAACAAAAAGCATTAGAGGCAGCTCTTGGACAGATTGAGAAACAGTTCGGTAAGGGCGCAGTTATGAAGCTTGGCGACTCATCAGATACTATGAATATAGAAACTATCCCAACAGGATCACTTAGTCTTGATATTGCACTTGGTCTTGGTGGCATTCCTAAGGGGAGAATTATTGAAATCTACGGACCTGAGTCCAGTGGTAAGACAACAGTTACACTGCATATGATAGCAGAAGTACAGAAGCGCGGAGGTATAGCCGGATTCATTGATGCAGAACATGCTCTTGATCCTGTATATGCCAAGAATATCGGTGTTGATGTTGATAATTTGTATATTTCACAACCTGACAGTGGCGAGCAGGCTCTTGAAATCACAGAGACTATGGTACGCTCAGGTGCTATCGATATAGTTGTGGTTGACTCAGTTGCAGCCCTTGTTCCAAAAGCAGAAATCGACGGAGATATGGGAGATTCCCATGTGGGTCTTCAGGCGAGACTTATGTCACAAGCTCTCCGTAAACTTACTGCAGTAATTAGTAAGTCAAATTGTACGGTAGTATTTATCAATCAGCTTCGTGAAAAAGTTGGTGTAATGTTTGGTAATCCTGAGACTACAACAGGTGGACGTGCTCTTAAGTTCTATTCCTCTGTTCGTATGGATGTTCGTCGAATTGAGGCTATTAAGCAGAATGGAGAGAACATTGGTAATAGAACAAGAGTTAAGGTAGTCAAGAACAAAATTGCTCCTCCTTTTAAAGAGGCTGAGTTTGATATTATGTTCGGCAAGGGAATTTCAGCTACAGGTGATATCCTTGACCTGGCTGCAGGTGTTGATATTGTCAATAAGAGTGGCGCATGGTATCAATACGAGGGAGAAAAGATTGGACAGGGACGTGAGAATGCTAAGCTCTACCTTGAGAACAACCCTCAGATCAGAGACGATATAGAAGCAAAGGTTCGTGCACATTACGGATTGCCTGTAGATAATTTTTCAGCAGCTTCCGCTGCAACAACTGCTGACAAAGTCGCAAATAGCGATGATTCTGCTTTAGCTGATTCTGCAGATGGAGAAAAGACTTCTGCCAAAAAGAGTAAGGCGTCTAAGTAATTAGAGTATGCATTCTTGAATCAACAATTCAAGAATGCATCAACCAAGCCAATTTAAATCGACTTCGTCGATGAGGCTTGGTTGACTCTATACTCATATTCTCACGAAATCCGCAGTATATGCGGATTTCTGAAATTTAGTTCAAGAAGTCATGCTCTATCTGATATTTGAAAGCTGATGTTTTATCAAGTATATGAAAGCTGATGTTTCGATATTGCTTATGTTCGTATATTTGGACTCATTCTTTAGATTCTTTATGTTAAACTCATTTATCGGTGGCCGTCCGGCCACCGATTTTCTACGCAAATTCAGCGTACCCTATTCAACTATATTATTTAATCCGGCAAATAAAAAGGTAATTGTGGTGATTACATCGATGTTATGTACTTGCGATTTAATTTACGCGTAATTTACAGATGTAATTGCCTTACACTACGTCCCACAAACAAGCATGAGTGACATCAAGGACGTAAATTTGGTGGTAGACCTAAAGATAATCGCCAGACACTACGTCCCAAAAGCAAGCACGAGGGACATCAAGGACGTAAATTTGGCGGTAGACCTAAAGATAATCGCCAGACACTACGTCCCAAAAGCAAGCATGAGGGACAACGAGGACGTAAATTTGGTGGTAGACCTAAAGATAATCGCCAGACACTACGTCCCAAAAGCAAGCACGAGGGACATCAAGGACGTAAATTTGGCGGTAGACCTAAAGATAATCGCCAGACACTACGTCCCAAAAGCAAGCATGAGGGACAACGAGGACGTAAATTCGTCGGTAGACCTAGATGTAATTGCCTTATACTACGTCCTATAAACAAGAATAAGTACAAAAAGGGAGGTAACATTGATATATCAAGATAATTATTGGAGGCAGGATATACTCACTATGTTGGAAGAAAGGAAATATAAGCTCCAGGAACTAATATCTTCAAAGGCTGAGGAATTAAATAAAGCCCCAAAAGGAGTAATAAGAATTCAAAAAAGCAATGGAGTCGATCAGTATTATATTAGAGAGAATCCTCAAGATAAAAACGGAAAATATATTCCCCAAAGCCAGAAGAATCTTGCAAGGAGAATCATCCAACGTGATTATGACAAAAAGGTCTATGATGCTGCTGACGCGGAACTTACACAACTTAAGCATTATATTTATAGGCTTGAAAAGTTCGGTATTACAAAAGTTTATGATAACTTTACTCCGAAACGGCAAAAGTTTATTACACCAATAATGAAGACAGATATGCAGCTGATAGAAAGCTGGAAGGCTGTTAAATATGAAGGTCTTTCATTTTCAGAAGACAGTACCGAGTTCATTTCAAATAATGGAGTCAGAGTCAGATCAAAAGCAGAACTGTTGATTTCGAATTTGATAGAACAAAAGGGAGTTTTATATCACTATGAATTTCCTTTAAATCTCAAAGGTTTTGGCACTGTTCATCCGGACTTTTATTGTTTGAATTTAAGGCGAAGAAGAGTAATTATTTGGGAGCACTTTGGAATGATGGATAATCCGGATTATGCCAATAGTACTATTGCGAAGATAAATGCTTATGAAAAGAATGGATATAAGTTTGGGGATAATTTTATAGCAACCTTTGAATCAGCAAGGTTTCCGCTTAGCTCCGTGATGATCAAGTGTAAGATAGAGGAATACCTGTTATGAGTATTCAAAAAAACATTGGGTTAAGTGCTCGTAGATTTAAAGCCGGGGGTAATAGATTAAAAAGCGAAAAATATTTTAAAAGCAAAAAATACTTTAAAAGCAAAAAAAGTTAAAAACGGGAAATGCAGTAAGAAGTAAAAAAGCAGCCAACATTCAATTGCAGGGGGTTCCTTGAAAAGCCAAAGTCAGAATGCTACACTTTATAAGAAAGTAGCATTGTATCAGCCGCTCATGAGTTTATTGATATCGATAATAGCATATGAGAATTTTTGTTTTTTGGTTTCAAGGATGGCGCTATTACCGGAAAGAGTTTGGGAAAAAGCTAAACATCAATTACCAATATAAATTACATTCACTAATTAAGTGAGGATAAATAAGTGATAATTTCAGACATAATTGAATTTGATAAAAAAAGAAGTAAAGTTTACATCGATGGTGAGTTTGCGTTCCTTCTTTATAAAGGTGAGTTAAGAGATTACAATATCAAGATTGACAATGAATTATCAGAAAGCGCATACGAAACGATAACAAAAGAACTTCTTCCAAAAAGAGCTATTAAGAGAGCAATGAATCTTTTGCAGAAGAAAGATTATACTGAAAAAAAGCTTAGAGATAAGCTTTCAGAAGGCTTATATTCAGATGATGCTATTGATGCGGCAATAGAGTATGTTAAATCATACAGATATCTTGATGACCAAAGATTTGCGAGAGACTATATAATATATCATATCGAAAACAGAAGTAAGAATAGAGTTATTCAGGATCTTTCGGCCAAAGGAATTGATAAACAGACTGTTTTAGATATATTTGATGAACTTGAGAATGAGGGGCTTTTTGAAAGCGTTTCTGAGACTGAGTTTAATCAGATAAACCATTTATTACAAAAAAAACACTATGATCCTGAGATGGAATACAAAGAAAAGCAAAAAATCATGGCATTTTTGCTTAGAAAAGGATATAGCATGGATATTGTGAAAAAAGCAATGGATAACTTTTAATTTTTCTTTTAATTTTCTGACTTTATCCTATTTGCGCTTCTTGACACTGCCATTTATAAAAGGTAAAATTTAAAGTGTTGTAAAATTGTATTAAAGAGGGATTTTTTTAGGCTCTCTATACAAGATATTGTACAATGAAAATTGAATAAGGAGGTGCTCCTGTAATGACCACTGTTATTATTGCAGTAGTAGCAGCTCTTGTCGCTTTTGTTGCAGCATGGTTCATATCCACAGGCTATCAGAAAAAAGTAACTGAGGGTAAGATCGGAAGTGCAGAGGAAAGGGCAAGAAAGATTATTGACGAAGCACTCAAAACTGCCGAAGAAACGAAGCGTGAGAAACTTCTTGAAGTAAAGGAAGAGGCACTGAAAACACGTAATGATCTCGAGAAAGAAGTAAAGGACCGTCGTAATGAGGTTCAGCGTACCGAGAGAAGGATTCAGCAGAAAGAGGAAAACGTCGAAAAAAGATCTGAAGCGATTGAAAGAAAAGAGCAAAGCTTAAATGCCCGTGAAGAGGCACTTAGCAAGAAGAGTGAAGAGGTTGCAAAGCTAAACGAACAGAGGATACAGGAACTTGAAAAAATCTCTGGCTTAACCTCCGAGCAGGCAAAAGAGTATCTTTTAAAAATTGTCGAAGATGATGTAAAACACGAATCAGCTGTCATGATCAAAAACATGGAAGCTGAGGCAAAGGAAGAAGCAGATAAGAGGGCTAAGGAGATAGTTGTTAACGCAATTCAGCGTTGTGCAGCTGACCATGTTTCTGAAACTACAATATCAGTAGTTCAGCTTCCTAACGATGAGATGAAAGGTAGAATCATCGGTAGAGAAGGTAGAAACATTAGAACTCTTGAAACAATGACTGGTGTAGATCTTATTATTGATGATACACCGGAAGCTGTAGTAATCTCTGGTTTTGACCCTATACGTCGAGAAGTCGCTCGTATAGCACTTGAGAAACTTATTGTTGATGGAAGAATTCACCCGGCAAGAATCGAAGAAATGGTTGAGAAGGCACAGAAAGAAGTTGCTGCCAAGATCAAAGAAGAAGGCGAAAACGCTGCTATTGAGGCAGGAGTTCATGGACTTCATCCTGAAGTTATCAAGATTCTTGGTCGTATGAAGTTCAGAACAAGCTATGGGCAGAACTGCTTGAAGCATTCTGTTGAGGTAGCACAGCTCTGCGGACTTTTAGCATCCGAGCTTGGACTTGATGTCCGTGTTGCTAAGAGGGCAGGTCTTTTACATGATATTGGTAAGGCTGTTGACCATGAACTTGAAGGCTCACATATTCAGCTTGGTGTAGATATCTGTAAAAAGTATAAGGAATCTCAGATCGTTATCAATGCGGTTGAGGCACATCATGGTGATGTTGAGCCACAGTCACTTATAGCAGTCCTTGTTCAGGCAGCTGATACAATTTCATCAGCTAGACCGGGCGCTAGAAGAGAAACTTTAGAAACTTACACATCCAGATTAAAAGAACTCGAGGATATTACCAATAGCTTTAAGGGTGTTGATCACTCATTTGCTATTCAGGCTGGTAGAGAAGTCAGAGTAATGGTAGTTCCTGAGCAGGTTTCAGATGCCGATATGGTACTTATGGCTCGTGATATTGCCAAGAAGATTGAGGATGAAATGGAATATCCTGGTCAGATTAAAGTTAATATCATTAGAGAGAGTAGAGCAACTGAATACGCTAAATAATTCAAAGAAGTCGTCCAATAGGACGGCTTCTTTTTGCGTGAAAAGCAGAGCCATGCGGCATAAATCATTTCAGTGCTTGCACTGGAAAATGATTTATGACATATGGCGAGCTACACGAACGAGGAAATGCGTAGCATTTTCGAGTTTGTGTCTGCTTTTCACGCAAAAGTATTAGGGGTTGCATTGTGATTAGTAAAGCAGAGCCATGCGGCATAAATCATTTCAGTGCTTGCACTGGAAAATGATTTATGCCATATGGCGAGCTACACGAACGAGGAAATGCGTAGCATTTTCGAGTTTGTGTCTGCTTTTCACGCAAAAGTATTAAGGCTTGCATTGTGATTAGTAAAGCAGAGCCATGCGTAACCGACATTTTTTCTCAATAGATGTACCTCAAAATACCTTGATAGGCATGTAAGCATATGCTAACATTATTGTGTTAGCGATAGCTAACTTTTATCTAATATGTTTCCATTTACAAATATAAGAATACTGGAGGAATAAGTATGAGCAAAGTAAAAGTAGTTTATTGGTCTGGAAGTGGTAATACTGAGGCTATGGCAAACGCAGTGGCAGATGGAATAAGACATGGTGGCGCAGAGGCTGAGATTGTGACATTTGATGCTATCAGTCCATCTGACCTTTCATCGGATACATCTATTGCATTTGGATGTCCTGCAATGGGAGCTGAGGTTTTAGAGGAATCTGTAGTTGAGCCGTTTATCTCTACATTTGAAAATCAATGTGCTGGCAAGAAATTAGGCCTTTTTGGTTCATATGGTTGGGGAGATGGTCAGTGGATGCGCGACTGGGTTGACAGAATGAAAGCAGCAGGTGCGATAGTAGTTGGTAATGAGGGAGTAATTGCTAATAGTGCTCCTGATGATGAGGCTATTGACGCATGCAAAAATCTTGGCCTGGCTCTTGTTTAAAATATGGAGGAGAATAGTTAAGCTTAGGAAAAATTGGGATGAGTACAGAATTGGCAAATAAAATCGATAGAAACAATGTAAGACATATGATGGTGCTGAGTTGCGCGCCTGTTTTGGCAGGGCTAAAGATAGCTTCCCTATTTGTTACAAGGGCGATTAATTATGAGGAAGTTTTAAATGTGCTTAAGGGGACAGAAGTTGAAATAATGACTTTATCAAACAATAATGGGATGCTTACTCTTTTGCTCTACAATAGAAAAGGACTTTCAAAATATCTGAACAAGAATATGATAGCTTCTTTTTTAAGGAAACTGGAGTATGAGAGCACGGATGTGGATGCTGTGCTAAAGGAGTTTTCTTTTAGGTATAGTCTTTATCTTATGGAACGTATGGATTTTCCACATGAGATGGGAATCATACTGGGGTACCCACTTGAAGATGTTAATGGCTTTATGTGCAACGGAGGTAAAAATTATCTTTATAGCGGGTATTGGAAAGTGTACGGTCGTTCTCAGGCTGCTAAAAGGCTTTTTAGAGAGTATGACAAAGCTACAGAACGTATGATAAAAGAATTAGTTGAATAAAAAAAGATATAGTACTTGCTAAAATTGATTGTGTGCAATATAATATCATTATATTTTATTATTAAAAGAAAAATCTGTACATTGTATATTAAAAAAATGTGGAGAGGGGTTTTGAGATGCACGAATCAGGTGAAGACTATATCGAGACAATATACCTTTTAAAAAAGAAGAAGGGAATGGTCCGTTCTATCGATGTTGCCAATGAGCTTGGCTTTTCAAGACCTAGCGTTTCAAGAGCGGTAGGAATCTTAAAAGACAACGGACTGATCGTTGTGGAAAATGATGGCGAGCTTGTTCTTACAGAAGAAGGATTAAAGACTGCTAAAAAGGTTTATGAAAAGCATACCAACCTTACTAAGTTTTTGATGCTTACGGCTGGAGTTAACGAGGAAATTGCAGAGAACGATGCTTGCAGGATTGAACACATAATTAGTCCTGAAACTTTTAAGGGAATAAAAAAATTTGTTAAAGAAAATGCAAAATAACTATAATGCTAATTGTTGAATTATAGAAAGCAGTTTTTATGTTTTTTATGATTAAAACTGAATATGGAATTTCTGGAATAATTGGGCGCAATTGCAGTGTTACTGTGATTGCGTCTTTATTTTCTTTTTAGAAAGATGTATAAAATGTGTCCATTTTATGAAATTTTAATTTATTTTTACAAAAAAACGACTCATTATGATGGTTTTTATGATTGGTTTTTTCTTATGATAAAAAAGTTTTTTATGAGATTTTATGAGAGGGAGGTAGTGCAGATGCAGCTTCTCTTGCATCATCGGATGCAGCAGCGCTTTCAAGCTCTGAAGAAAAAGCAGAAGAGTTTAGCCCGGATCCTGTAGTTTTAAATGGAGTTAAGATTACTCTTTATGCTGAGCCGGGAGTTCTTCCTAATGATGCAGAGCTTCAGGTTTCAGAAATTGAAAACAATCTTGAAGATAAGATCACAGAAACTATTGACGAAGAAACTGGAGCTGATGTTGATGTAGTAAAGACAATCTCTTACGATATCAAAATATATTCAGAGAGCGAGGGGAATTTCGTTCAGCCTGAAGATGTTCTTGTTTACTTCTACGTATTAAAGGATGGAGTTCGACTTCCGGATAGTTCTACAGGTCAAGATACAGGTAATTATCTTCCGGATGATGGATCTCATTTTGATACTAATGATAAGTGGCTTGGAAGAGCACTTAAGTTAGCTACTATAGATAAAACTAAAAAGGATTCAAAAGGAAATGTATGGAATCTTGACAGTGAAGGTAATCTCATATCTAATGATGGAGTAAAACAATATGTCAAAGCTTGGCCTGATTCAGAAATTAATTCATACACTATGTCAGTGCATAACTAACTATATAAGGAAATCACATTCTAAAGTGAATGACATTGGTTCATAACAGTACACTTACGATTAAGCCAAGAACTGTTACACTTACTTCAAAGAGTCTTTCAAAGAAATTTGATGGTACTTATCTTACTGCCGATGAGCGCTATGCAGCATGTGAGAAGTATGCAAGAGATATTACTGCAACTGCCTTCAATAAAGAAAAAGGTGAAGGCTTTGTGGCAAATGAAGGTATAGTAGCAGCAAGCACTGAGTTTACAGGCAAGCTACTTGCTATAAAGAAAGTCGAAAGAGCTAATACTTTTAACTACACACGTCAAGAAAATACACTTGCAGAAAACTATAAAATTGAGCGAGAATATGGAGATCTTGAAATAACTCCTCCTGATGAGAAGATTAAATTAAAAATCAAATTAAAGGCCAATGCTGATGGTACAGGTCGCGATACTTATGTTATATATAATGGTGTGACTCAGCAGGCTATTATGGAAGTACATGTGTCTGTTGATGGAGAGGTTGACACAGAATCAATTCTTAAGCGGATCATTGAAGCCTCAAAAAAATGGTGCATCAAACCTTCTGAATGCGGGAACATTAGTTGCTTATGCTGAAGATAAGCCAGGAGATCCGATTAAGGTTGAGGCTCAGACAATAAATATTGGAGGTCTTGACATTACAGTCGACAATCTTTATGTTCACGGCGGAGCAGGAATGGATGTAGGTCATTATCCTATCATTCTTGATTACTCCGGAATGACAATTGACACTACTATTAATGGTGAGAAAATTGATCTTACTAAGGTGGTAGAAATAGAGCTTGACACCGTAATGGGTGAAACAGAAAAGTATAATGTAAACCCGGATATTAAAAAAGATGAGGACATTATAGGCTGGTTGCATGTGAGCAAGAGAAAAACTGATATGTTCTCTGATTCAGACAGCAAGCCGTATGACGGGACAACTCTTACAGCAGAACATGTATCTGAAACAGCTTATGATAAGGATTCAAACAAAGGTTTTGTTCCTGGTGAAGGAGATAATCCACCACCAGATCCAGATCCGGATCCTGATACACCAACAACCACAACAGTAGTTATTCCTATTCCTGTTGCTGTAGTTGCGCCTAGTCCTGTTGCAGCAGTGCTTGGGGCAAGAAGAGAAACTCCTGTTTCAGGAGCGGCAGTACTCGGAGCAAGAAGGGCTGCTACAGAGGATACTACAAATGAAGGCATGAGAGTGCTTGTTGTGGTGATAGCTTCGGGAATTGCAATTTCACTTCTTTTCTTTGGAAAAAAGAAAGAGAATGATGAAGTGTGATCCATTATAAAATCTCATAAAATCCGAAGGAGGCTGATGCGATTTGCACCAGCTTCTTTTGTATTTATGGTAAAAATTTGTTATATTCGAAAAAAACTGTTAGTATAGCCATAGAGTTTTTGTGGAGGTTCTAATGTGATTCCTGTAGATTTTAAAGAAAGAATGAAATTATACCTTGGTGAAAAAGAATATGATGAATTTATCAGCTCTTTTGACAATGATGAAAGGTATAATTCCTTAAGAATAAATACGCTTAAATGCGATAAAGCGGATCTTAAGTCTAAACTTTTGTATATAGAAAAGGAAGTTCCTTGGGAAGCAAATGGTTATTACTATGAAAATGCTCAACCGGGCAAGCATCCATATCATGAGGCAGGGCTTTATTATGTTCAGGAGCCAAGTGCGATGGCACCTGTGCATTTTCTTGATCCAAGACCAGGGGAAAAGATTCTTGATCTCTGTGCTGCTCCCGGCGGGAAAACCACGCAGATTGCATCGTATATGGATGGCGAAGGCATCCTTGTGACCAACGAGATAAACAGAGACAGAGCCAAAATCTTATCACTTAATGTTGAGAGGCTTGGAATAAAGAATGCTCTTGTGCTTAATGAAGATTCAGCACATCTTTCTGAGGTTTTTGAAGGATATTTTGAGAAAATACTTGTTGATGCGCCGTGTTCAGGCGAGGGAATGTTCCGGAAAAATGATAACGCCGGTGATGAATGGAGTCTTGATAATGTCAGAGCCTGCGCAGTAAGGCAAAAAGAGATTCTGTCAAATGCAGCAAAAATGCTCCTTCCCGGAGGTCGACTTGTTTATTCTACATGTACTTTTTCTGCTGATGAGAATGAAGAAACAGTTTTTGATTTTCTTTTCAATAACCCTGATTTTCATACCATACAGGTTGCGAAAGTCGGTGGAATTGAAAGCGGAAGAGTAGAGTTTATTTCTGATGAGTTTTTTGATAAATATGCATCTATTGATAAAGAGAGAGCAGAAAAATGCAGGGGAGAAGTTTCGGAATCGCTGAGATTATGGCCTCATAAACTAAAAGGCGAGGGACATTTTTTGTGTGTATTTGAAAGAGATGGATCTCTTTCAAGAGAAAAGAATAATACCTATGTTCCGGGAGGAAAAAATATTCCTGCAAAACCTGAGGCAGTCAGAATTTTTGAAGTTTTTGTAAAGGAGACGCTCGCTTTTGATAAAAAGAGTTTTGAAATAAAAAGAGGCAGGATTTTCTGTAAGCTTTCGGGGAAAAAGAATCTTAATGGACTGATATATATGTTTGGTGACCAGTTGTACCTTTGCCCGGAGGATATGCCTTCAGTGAATGGACTTAAGGTCATGAGAGGCGGTCTTCATCTTGGTACGGTTAAAAAAGACAGGTTTGAGCCTTCTCATGCTTTAGCGTTATTTTTGACAGCCGATGATGTATGTCTTAATAAGGACTATGCTTCTGATAGCTTAGAGATAAAGAGTTACCTAAATGGACAAACCATGAAGATTACGGATGATATACCAGATAGTGCATATGGTCAGGTAAAAAAAGACAGTAAGGGGTGGGCACTTATAACAACTGACGGCTATAGCATTGGTTGGGCTAAAGCTGCAGGTGGAATGCTCAAAAACCATTATCCAAAGGGATTAAGAATAAATTATTAAATTAAACTAAGATTATCTTTTGTTGGAGTGTTGATGAGAAAATTACTTGTATATTTAAAAGACTATAAAAAAGAAACTATATTGGGACCTTTATTTAAACTTCTTGAGGCCTCTTTTGAACTGCTTGTTCCTCTTGTTATTGCAGCAATGATAGATAAGGGAATTGCAAGTGGAGACAAGGGATATGTCGTTAAGATGTGCCTTTTGCTTATATTGCTGTGCTTTGTAGGATGTATCAGTGCGGTTACAGCGCAGTTTTTTGCAGCAAAAGCTGCAGCAGGTTTTGCAAAAAAAGCAAAGAAAGCTCTTTTTGATAATATTCAGAAATTGTCATATTCAGATATGGACAAGCTTGGGACGTCAGCCATGATCACCAGAATGACCAGTGATATGAATCAGGTTCAACAGGGTGTCAACATGACAATAAGGCTTCTCTTAAGGTCACCTTTTGTCGTATTTGGTGCAATGGCTATGGCTTTCACAATTGACTTCAGGCAGGCACTTATCTTTGTGGTAACAATTGCGCTTTTGGCATTTGTAGTTGTTTTTATTACAGGTTGGAGCATTCCAAGGTATGAAAAAATACAAAAAGGACTGGATGCGCTTCTTAGACTTACAAGAGAAAACCATACGGGCGTAAGAGTCATCAGAGCTTTTGGACTTGAAGAGAGGGAAAAAGAAAACTTTGATCAGAATAATGACAGACTCATGGGACTTCAGAAATTTGTGGGTTCCGTAACTGCTCTAATGAATCCGGTAACATATGCAATTCTTAACCTTTCAGTTGTATTCTTGATTTATAAGGGAGCTTTCTTGGTTGATTCTGGTGAGCTTTCACAAGGAGAGATGGTAGCTTTGTATAACTACATGTTCCAGATTCTGGTAGAGCTCATAAAGTTTGCCAATCTTATCCTTACAATGACTAAAGCTATTGCGTCAGGAAACCGAGTTCAAGAGCTTATGGAATACAAATCCTCTATGGAAGATGGTAGCGTAACAGAGTTTTTGAATGTGGAAGATCACGTTGTTTTTGATAATGTTTCCATGAGCTATCATGAGGGTGCGGAAGACAGCATTGAGAAGATAAGTTTCGTGGCCAAGAGAGGCGAAAGAATCGGCATAATTGGCGGAACAGGAAGTGGTAAGTCAACGCTTATAAATCTTATTCCAAGATTTTATGATGTCAGAGAAGGAGCTGTTCTTATAGACGGATTAGACGTTAAAGAGTATAATCTTGAAGCTCTTAGAGAAAGAATCGGTATAGTGCCTCAGAAGGCAGTTCTTTTCCACGGAACTATCAGAGACAATATGAAGTGGGGTAAAAAAGATGCAACTGACGCCGAGATTAGTGAGGCACTTAAAATTGCTCAGGCTGAGGAAGTGGTAAAAGGAAAAGAAAACGGACTGGACTTTGTTGTAGCCCAGGGAGGAAAGAATTTCTCAGGTGGACAGAAACAAAGACTTACCATCGCAAGAGCGCTTGTAAGAAAGCCTGAAATTCTTATCCTTGATGACAGTGCTTCAGCACTTGATTATTTAACGGATAAAAATTTGAGAGCTGCAATTGCAGAAATGGATAATCCGCCTACAACCTTTATTGTTTCTCAGAGAACCTCAGCAGTAAGGGACTGCGATAAGATACTTGTGCTTGACAACGGAAGTCTTGCAGGCATTGGTACACACGACAAACTCCTTGAAAGCTGCGATCTTTATAAGGAAATCTATGATTCTCAGTTTAAAAAGGAGGGCGCAGTATGAAAAAGGGAACACTTAAAAAAGTACTAAGATATGCAGCAAGATACAAGTTTTTGATATATTTATCAATGGTTCTGGCAGTGATAACAGCTCTTTTGTCATTATATGTGCCAATCCTTGCAGGAAGAGCTATTGATCATATTATAGGGAAAGGAAATGTTGATTTTACCATAGTGAGTAGTATCTTGCTTAAGATGATCGTAACTATAGCTATTATTTCTGTTTGCCAGTGGATCATGAACAAGGCCAATAACAAGATTACATTTCAGGTTGTAAGGGATGTTAGAAAAGAGGCATTTGAAAGACTTCAGATACTTCCTTTTGATTATCTTGACTCCAAGCAGACAGGCGATATCGTAAGCAGGATAATCTCTGATGTTGATCTGTTTTCAGACGGACTTTTAATGGGATTTACCCAGCTTTTTACAGGCATTGTAACTATTGTCGGAACTTTAATGTTCATGTTTTATCTGAATTTTAAGATTGCACTGGTAGTAGTTGTTTTGACTCCTCTTTCTTTATTTGTAGCAAGATTCATTGCTACAAGGAGCTTTAATCTCTTTAAGCTACAGTCTGAGGCAAGGTCTGATCAGACATCTTTTGTAGATGAAATGGTTGGGAATCTTTCGGTTGTTAAGGCTTTTGCTCATGAAGATGAGAATATGGAGTACTTTGATTGCATAAATGAAAGACTTGAGGAGACATCCATAAAAGCTACTTTCATTTCATCCCTGACTAACCCCGGAACAAGATTTATCAATAATCTTGTTTATGCATCAGTTGCATTATTTGGAGCGCTTACTTGTATTTCAGGGGGTATGACTGTTGGTGGACTTACTATTTTCCTTAGTTATGCCAACCAGTACACTAAGCCTTTTAATGAAATTTCAGGTGTAGTAACAGAGCTTCAGAACGCACTAGCTTGTGCTGAGAGAGTTTTTGCCCTGATAGAAGAAAAAACTGAAACTGCTGACAGTGCAAAAGCGCCTGATACTTTTGCGCCTTCTGGTGACGTTAAGTTTGACAATGTTTTCTTTTCATATGACAAGGATAAAAAGCTTATTGAAGACTTAAACCTTGACATTAAGAAAGGTCAGAGAGTAGCGATTGTTGGACCAACAGGTGCAGGAAAAAGTACGCTTATTAATCTCCTTATGAGATTTTATGATGTTGATAGAGGCGATATATCAATTGATGGAATTAACCTAAAAGATCTTAAGAGAAGACAGCTAAGGGATAATTTCGGAATGGTTCTTCAGGAAACCTGGCTAAGGAGCGGAACTATCAAGGATAATATTACACTTGGCAGATGTGGCTTTACCGATGAAGAGATCATTGAAGCCGCAAAGGCTTCACATGCTCATAGCTTTATAAAAAGACTTCCTGATGGCTATGATACTGTTATTTCAGAAAATGGAGGGGACCTCTCTCAGGGACAGAAACAGCTCCTTTGCATTACGAGAGTTATGCTCAGCATCCCGCCTATGCTGATTCTTGATGAGGCGACTTCGTCAATCGATACAAGTACTGAAATACGTATTCAGAAGGCATTTAACAGGATGATGAATGGCAGGACCAGCTTTATAGTTGCCCACAGACTTTCAACCATAAGAGAAGCAGATGTGATACTTGTCATGAAAAATGGACGTATCATTGAGCAGGGGAGTCATAAAGAGCTTTTGGAGCAAAAAGGTTTTTATAATGAACTTTATAATAGTCAGTTTGCATAGATGCATATTGATGGTTTATTATGGATAAAGAGTTAGTGGTTTTTATTTAGGAGAAATTATATGACAAATCAAAAGAGACCTGTATTTGTAATCGGGCACAAGAATCCTGATACAGATTCAATCTGTGCAGCAATTACTTATGCAAATCTTAAAAGAGAAATTACAGGAGATGATTACATCGCCTGCAGAGCAGGACACCTGAATGAGGAGACTCAGTTCGTTCTATCTCATTTTGGAGTTGAGGTTCCTGCCTATGTAAAGGATGTAAGAACACAGGTTAGAGACATGGAGATCCGTATGCTTGACGGAATCAAGGATGACCTGTCACTTAAGAATGCCTGGTCAAAAATGCGAGATGCAAGCGTAGTTACTCTGTGTGTTACAGAGGGGGATGAGCTTACAGGTATTGTAACAACTAATGATATCGTTGAAACATATATGGATGTTATTGATCCCAAGATTCTTTCTATGGCTCAGACATCTTATAGAAACATTGTTGAAACTCTCGATGGTGAGCTTATTGTCGGTGAGATTGAGGATACACTTACCAAAGGAAAGGTAGTTATAGCTGCTGCCAATCCGGATATGATGGAAAATGTCATAGAAGAGGGTGATGTGGTTATTCTTGGAAACAGGTACGATATGCAGCTTTGCGCAATTGAGATGAATGCAGGCTGTATTATAGTCTGCGAGGGCGCAAGCGTAGCCAAAACTATACAGACTCAGGCAAAGGACCATGGAACCAAGATAATCTGTACTCCGCATGATACCTTTGTTGTGGCAAGGCTTATCAACCAGAGTATGCCTGTTTCTTATGTAATGAAAAAAGACAACCTGATCACTTTCCATATGGATGATTATATTGAAGACATTCAGGAAGTTATGGCATCTACAAGACACAGATATTTCCCTGTTCTTGATAAGGACGATCATTACATCGGAATGATCAGCCGAAGGAACTTCCTTGGTGCCAAAAAGAAACAGCTTATTCTTGTTGACCACAATGAGAAAAATCAGGCTGTTAATGGAGCTGATTCTGCAGAAATTCTGGAGATCATCGATCACCACAGACTTCGCACCATTGAGACAGCAGGCCCTGTATTTTTCAGAAACCAGCCGCTTGGCTCAACTTGTACAATTATATATCTGATGTACAAGGAGTATGGAGTTGAAATAACAAAGAATATTGCAGGTCTTTTACTTGCAGCTATTTTATCAGATACACTTATGTTCAGATCTCCTACATGTACAAATATAGATAAAAAGGCAGGAGAGGAGCTTTCAAAGATTGCAGGAGTTGACTATGAGGAGTTTGCAAAAGAAATGTTCCATGCGGGCTCTAATCTTAGTGGCAAGACTGCAACTGAGATTCTTCATCAGGATTTCAAGAAGTTTACTGTAGATGATCTCACAATTGGAATTGGACAGATTAATTCCATGAGTGCTGAGGAACTTGTAGATATCAAGGAAAAGATTCAGCCTGAGCTTTCAAAGGTTGCTGATGATGACGGACTTGATATGCTTTTCTTTATGCTCACAGATATTATCAGTGAGTCTTCTGAGGTTGTATTTGCAGGAGCAAAGGCACAGCACACACTTAATGCGGCTTTTGGAGTGAACATCGATGGAGACAGTGCAAAGCTTCCCGGTGTTGTATCACGTAAAAAGCAGCTTTTGCCTAATATCGTTGAAGCAATTCAAAGCTGAGATAGGTGGTGTCATGTGCAGAGAGATATTTTCGCGTGTGTGTGCGCTCATGCTGACGCTCTCGCTTCGTGAAAAACGTAGCAGTGCTAAGGCAGAAAAATACTCTGCCTAAGCACTGACGTTTTTCAAGACAGCACAATCACACACACACTTTCAAATATTTCTCTGCACATGCATATACGTTTCTGAGGGTGAAAGGATATGGACGAATTAAGAGCAAAACTGTTACATGAAATAATAGGTATTTATGGGCCGGGACAGGGGATGTCCATAGCATCAGTTATAGTTCCTGCGTTCATTGGGGATTTTCAAAAGGTAGTGTGTGATAGTAGTTCTTTTGATGAAGTATCAGAAGAATATATGACTGAGGATAAAAAGATTCATCTTGAGTTATTTGGTCGTAAACGAATAGGAAAAGGCGCGGATGATTTTGTAATTACCAGATGCGTTTTTAACGACAAGGTCATAGTAAGTGACTGATGCTTTGTTAGCAAAAATATAAATATATATTGAGAAGTATTTAATAAATAATACATAAGGTTTAGTCATGGAAGATAATGGTAATTTAGTTTGGAAATTAAAGAAGGAAGAGCATGTTGTTCAGGATGAATGGATAGATTTCAGAAGAAATGACTATGAGCTTCCAAATGGAGAAGTAATAGGTCCTGTCTATAATTATTCCAAACATAGTTTTTCACTTATTGTTGCTACTGATGAAAATGGAGATTTTATCTGTGTTCGTCAGTATAGGCACGGAATAGATGAGGTAACAAGCGAGTTCCCTGCCGGTGCAATCGAGTATAAGGAAAAAAGTGATGTTCCTTATATTACCAGCAAAAATATAGTTGCTTCAGAGGAAGATGCATTTGAGGCTGCAAAAAGGGAGCTTAAGGAAGAGACAGGATATGTTTCTGATAACTGGAAGCATCTTCTTACAACGCCTGCCAATGCCACATTATCAAACAGCAATGTCCATATTTATGCTGCGACAAATTGCAGAAAGGTTACAGGGCAGCACCTTGATGATACTGAGTTTTTAAATGTTCTGACTTTATCAGAAAAGGAGCTTAAGCAAAGAATATTTGAAGGTGATTTTAAACAGTCACTTCATGTGCTTGCATATTATCTTTTTAAAGACAGCAATTATTGATTATTTTTTTCTTTTATTATTATTTGCTTGGTTTGAATTAACTAAAGAGTATTCATATCCCGATGACTACCCTGAAGTAGGAGATGAAGTGGTGGTTGAAGGAGTCTACGATCTTTATGAAGAAGACGGCTACGACTACTGCGTTTTAAGAAACAGTAAGCTGATAGATAAAGAAAGCTAAGGACAACATGAAAAAACCTGGAAAATGTTCACCATCTTCCAGGTTTTTTAATGCCGGCAGTGGGACTTGAACCCACACGTGGTTGCCCACAACAGATTTTGAGTCTGCATCGTCTGCCATTCCGACATGCCGGCAAATATTGAACTGAATCATTTAACTGACACAGCTTTATTAGTTTAGCATAGGTATCAGGGATATTCAAGTGATTTTTTTAGCGCAAATGTGTTCTTAGCACATATATTTAATATGATGTATGTTATAATAATTAAGTACTGTCGGTAAAATGATAACACAAAAGCGGTAACTCGTGATTGAAATGAGGTATGCATGATTAGTTTGTGCTTTTGGAACTGTTTTGTTTGTGACTTCCCTGTTTTTTGGAAATTCATTTGGGGTTCGGATATGTACGGGGCTTGTTCACGACAGCGGAAGTAAAGCGGCTTTCTTAAAAATGTGATACACTATATAGTAATAAAATAAATGGTTTAAAGGGGCACTTATGAAGCTGATATCTGTTAATAAACTTGAACCTGGAATGGTAGTTTCGGAAAACATATATACTATTGATGACAGACTCGTCCTTCCAAAAGGAACGGTACTTGATATCAAGGGCATTGAGAGGATAAAGTCTCATTCTCTGTATAACATTTTTATAGAGGATGAAGTGAAACCTGTTCCTAAATCTATTCCTATAAAGCCAATGGCAGAGCTTTCCTATTCAGAAAAGCTAAAGAACTCCGAAGGCTTTATCAAATTCAAACAGCATCTTGAAGAGAATGCTGAAAAACTTGAAGAATCTTTTCGTATGATCGCTAATGATACCATGCCTCTTGATGTTGATAAGCTTACAGAACCTGTGTATCACCTGTTCGTAGAAGCAGGTGGAACAGCAGGAGTTTTTGATATGCTACATAACCTAAGAGATAATTCAGATGCTGTATATATGCATAGTCTTAATGTTTCATTGATATGCAACACTCTTGCTACATGGATGAGACTTTCTGATGAAAAGATACATCTGGCGACAGCAGGAGGTCTTTTGCATGATATTGGAAAAGTGCTTCTTCCATCAGAGCTTCTTACCAAGAACACGCCTCTTACTGAATTTGAGCAAAAGACTATGAACGAACATGTTATAAAGGGGTATGAGCTTGTAAAAGACAAGGATATTGATATACATATTAAAAACTGTGTTTTGATGCATCATGAATTAAGAGATGGTTCAGGTTTTCCTTTTCATCTTAAAGAAGGACAGATAGATGAAATCGCTGCCATTGTAACTGTTGCAAATGTCTATGACGAAATGACGTCCAAAAAACTCTACAGGTCGCAGATATGCCCGTTTGAAGTAATTGAGCAGTTTGAAGCCGTGGGAATCGATAAGTATGATACAAATACGATAATGACTTTCTTAAGTAACATTGTTAACACCTTTATTGCTAACAGAGTTATGCTTAATAATGGCAAGACAGGCGACATTATATTCGTGAACCCCAATCATCTGGCAAGACCTGTTATAAAGTGTGGAGATGATTATATCGATCTTGCTACAAACAAGCAACTCTCTATTGTGGCAGTGATCTAGATTTTTCCTTGCGCTGGGGTAAATTTGCACAAATAGCGGATACTAAAATTGTAGAAAGCGTTTCTTGAAGAAAAAGGCTTTATTGTATACTATTAAGATATGGAAACTGTAACATATACAGATGGTTTCCATGTTAGTAATAAAAGTAATTAGTATATACGAAGCCTCTTTTTAGTGGCAGAAAAGGGAAGATTATGACTGAGAAATCTAAAGTTATTTTTGGGAATGTAATTAGTGATAGAGATTATAAATCATCGGTTAAGTCCAAGAAAAGCTATATAAAGAAATACGGCGATGATTCAAATGTCAACTACGGCTTTGAGATTGTAGATAATGAAGTAATTGGCACGCTTCTTGGGGTAAAAAATGTTGAAGTTTCATCTAAGGCTCCTGTTTCAGAGATGGACAGGAAAAATGGAATCATTGTTGGAAATATAAGAATGGGATTTGGTCATTACAGAATCTCAATGGCAATGGCTTCATATGCCCATCATCTTGGATATACACCGTATTGGATGGATCTTAATTCATATAAAGAGACAACCTGCACCAAGGTTATAAGTGCTCAGAACGACCTGTATTCTCTTGGATCAAGACTCAGTAAGAACCCTATTTTTAATAAGCTTGTATGGGAGCCTATGAACTATGAGGGATTCAGAGCTCTTTCATATAATGCCAAGGACCAGAAAAATGCGGAACTTATGGCACCTGTATTTAAAAATGTGCCTAAGGATATTCCGGTAATAGCAACTCACGCATGGCCTGCTCAGGCAGCAGTTCACGCAGGAATGAAATATGTAGTTAACGCAATTCCTGATAACTGGCCAATGGCTCTTCATTTGTCTGAAGGATCCGTTCATACAATACAGTGTAAGAATGCATATATGGGCTATCGTGTTTTAAATGGGATGAATAAAAAGAGTGTATCAAAGCCTATGCCGAAGGATGCTCTTGTTTACACAGGTCACTACATTGACTATGAACTTGTTTCAAATATTGAAAAAGACTGTGATATGAGAATTGCCAGGAAGAAAAATGGCGATCCTATGAGATTTCTTTTGACTATCGGCGGAGCAGGAGCGCAGAAAGAGATATTTGCAGAGATAATAAGGCACCTGATCCCAAGTATAAAAGATGGAAAAGCTGTTCTCTACGTTAATGTCGGCGATTACAGAAACGTATGGGATGAGCTTGTAGCTGAGATAGATGGTATGAAGGCTTTGGCTACAGAACATATGAATAATTGGAATGATACACTTGAGTTTGCAGAAAAGACTTTAGATCCTTCAAATCTTATTACAGGAATTCATGGTTTTTATCACAAGAACATTTTTGAGGCAGTTTACGCAACAAATCTTCTTATGAGAAGTTGTGATGTACTTGTGACAAAACCAAGTGAACTTGCATTTTATCCGGTTCCAAAGCTTTTTATCAAAAGAGTTGGTAAACATGAAATGTGGGGAGCAATACATTCAGCAGAGATAGGTGATGGTACACTTGAGTGCAGAGACATACCACATATCCTTCAGATGGTTGACCAGTTCCTTGAGACTGATCTTTTGAATGAGATGTGTGAGAGTATAGTTCTAAACAAGAAAATGGGTATTTATGACGGAGCAAAAAAAGTTGTTGAGCTTGCAATAAAGCTTAAGGAGGGTAAAAACTAATGGAAAAAGCAAAACTGTCAGGGGCTGCGAAGGCATCCTATGGACTGGGTGCTGTGGGAAAAGACATGGTATACATGCTTTCGGCATCTTATGTACTTTATTATTTTCAGGATATTTTAGGGGTGAGTGCTGCTGCAATGGGCGTTATTCTTATGGTAGCGCGAGTGTTTGATGCATTTAACGATCCTATCATGGGAGCGATAGTTGCCAAGACCAAGACCCGTTGGGGTAAGTTCAGACCATGGCTTCTTATTGGAACCATCACAAATGCGATTGTTCTTTATCTGATGTTTTCAGCACCTCCGACTCTTTCAGGAAGCGGACTTGTGGCTTATGCTGCTGTAACTTACATTGTTTGGGGCGTTACCTACACAATGATGGATATTCCATATTGGTCCATGATCCCTGCTTTTACTGAAGGCGGCAAAGAGCGAGAAGGCCTTACAACACTTGCACGTTCATGCGCTGGTGTTGGCTCAGCTGTTATAACTATCATTACAGTAATGTCAGTATCTGCTCTTGGAAAAACATTTGGACCTGCCGGAATCTCGGACAGAGAAGTTGAAAGAATCGGTTTTTCTTACTTTTCAATTGCTGTAGCAGTTCTCTTTGTATTATTTACAGTTATCTGCTGCATTAATGTAAAAGAGAAAGCTACAACAGATATGAAGTCAGCTTCAATAGGAGAGATGTTCAAGGCTCTTATCCAGAATGATCAGGCTATGGCAGTAACTGTAGCAATCGTAATTGTAAACTGCTCAATTTATATCACATCAAACCTTGTCATCTATTTCTTTAAATATGATTTTGGTGGAACCGGCTGGAGAGGCGATTATACTCTGTTTTCTACTTTTGGCGGTGGAATACAGATCCTTGCAATGATGCTCTTATATCCATTCCTTAGAAAGTTCTTTTCATCAATTCAGATATATTACGTCAGCCTTGGAATGGCTATTGCAGGATATATTTCACTTCTTGTTCTGGCATCTACATCTATGAGTAATGTGTTCCTGTTATTTATACCGGGATTCTTTATCTTTGCTGCAAATGGTATGCTTGCTGTTATAACCACGGTATTTCTTGCAAATACTGTTGACTATGGTGATCTTAAGAACAAGCGCCGCGATGAATCAGTCATTTTCTCAATGCAGACTTTTGTAGTTAAGCTTGCTTCCGGAATTTCAGCGCTTATTGCATCTTTGGCACTTCAGATCCTTGCACTTTCACAGGATGTTGAAGAAACTGCTGATAAGATTGATTATTCTCTTGGTGTAGAAGCTGCTCAGAAGATGGGACTTAGAATGACAATGACACTTATTCCTATCGCAGGTCTTGTATTTGCAATCTTCTGGTTTAAGAAAAAATACATTTTGACAGACGAAAAGCTTCAGGAGATTTCTGTTGAACTTGTAAAAAGGGAAACTGAAAAAATGAAGTAATTCATAATTATACGAAAGAAGGGGTATGTGTGGAAAATTGCCGCACATAACCCTTTTTTCTGATTATAGAATAATTATAAAATCACAAAAAACGAATTATGATAGATGTTATGATTTTATTAGCGCTATAATTTGTATCAGTATTGTAAGAAGTATTACAAGATTGATAGAAATGAATATTGATTCATTTCTTTAGGGCGGATCAATCAATGCTTCAAGGGTGGAAAACAGTACTATTTGGGATTCTTTAACGGCTTTTTTATTGTTTTTTTATTATAGTTATTCTCTGGTGTGTGCTACAATGATAAAAAGTGCATGAAAAAACACACTAGGAGTTCCTATGATCAGTGCCCAGAACATTGGCAGCATCACATTTAATCTAGCTGCGCTAGTCATAAGTATCACCTGTGTTCTATATACACTTATGATGAGGACTAGGATAAAGTTCAGCAACAGGCTTTTCATGTCCCTCGTCTTGATAGTGATTATAGATTCTCTCACAGGGATACTTTGTGAAGTAATTGTTTATTCAGGGCTTTCTTATGGATTAAAGCTCTTTTGTTTTCATGTCTTTCAGTATCTGTATTTCTTTACGCATTTTGCAATCGCGCCAATTCTTGCTTTATACATTATAATTTCCTGCGGAGTTTCCTTTAGATTTACAAAAAAAGTGCGTTTCCTACTTGCCCTTCCATTTGTTCTATTGGAACTTATGGTTGCTGTAAATCCATTCACCAGCCTGGTTTACAGCGTTGATGAAAATATAGTCTTTCATAGGGGAATAGGAGTATATATTGCCTATTTTGTGAGCGCGTTCTATGTTTTGTTTTCTATAGTTGCAATGGTACTGTACTGGAATGTTTTTAACAGGATGAAAAGATTTGCCATTGCATACTTCTTCATTCTTGTTATAGCAGGGACGTTTATTCAGATGATCGTTTTCAGCGTCAGGTGTGAGCTTATGTGCGAGGCAATAGGTCTTCTTGGGCTTATGATCATGTTTGAAAATGATGAGGACAGGATAGATATTTCCACCTGGGGCTATAATCGCAACGCTTTTTTACATGATGCCGGAATTTATTTTAAATACAACAGACACTTTCATACTATTTGCGTGCGTATACAAAACGGTGATGTATACAGAAAAATAGCCGGCTATGAAGAATTTGAAAAAGTTCTTTTTATGGTCGTTGAGTTTCTGAGCGGTATTGATACAAGATATGAAGTTTACAGACTAAGTAATGACTGTTTCTTTCTGGTATGTCCTGATATTTCTGAAAAAGAGGCAGGGAGCGTGTCGAAACAGGTCTTTGACAGATTTCAGAGGGAATGGCTAAGGCAAAGCAGTAGCTTTTTACTAAAGGCATGCATTATTCGTGCCTGTTCCCCGGAGCAGTTTGGAAACATTGGCTACCTTCTTCTTTTAGCTGATTCCGTATTTGAAAAGGAGCCGGATCGCATTTATTCACAAAATGACCTCGATTTTATTTTGAGAAGGGCAAAAGTTGAGATTGCAGTAAAAAGAGGTATCGAGGAAGGTAAGTTTAAAGTCTGCTACATGCCGGTATATTCAAAAGATGGACTTATTATTTGTGGAGCGAGAGCTGAACTTGAGTTTACTGATGATGAGCTTGGTTTTATCGATAAGTCAGAATTTTTACCTATAGCAGAGGAGACAGGCCTTATTGAAAGGCTTGGCTGGCTTAATATTGAAGAGGTTTTCTATTTTCTTGGAGGTGGTATCACAGAGGAAATGGACCTTGAATTTATCATAATAAATCTTTCTTCTGTTCAGGTCATAAGAACTGACTTTGTAGATAATGTAAAAGCTCTTATAGAAAAATACGGAGTAAATCCAAGGAGAGTTATCTTCAATTTGACAGAGTCTGCAGTGACATCCGATGAAAACATTATGGGAAATGTCATAGAAGAACTGGTGAGCATTGGTATAAGATTTGGAATCGAAAACTATGGAAGCGGCTTTTTTACCAATCAGAGTTCGGCGTCACCTCTTTTTGAAGGTGTGGTCATGAATGCTACGTATATGCATGCTGCTTATATGAATGATCAGACCAGAATTATTTTAGAAAACCGTATTAAGATGGTTAAAGAAATGGGAAAAGATATCCTTATTAGCCATGTTGATGATGCTAATCTCATGGAATTCGCCAGCAAAATGAACGTGGATTACTATCAGGGGATGTATTTTTCACAGGCTTCTTCAAGAAATGAGTTTATTGCAATTCTAAGAGCAACCGAGCTTGCCAAGATGGAGGAAAGAAGGGCAAAAGCAGCAAACGAAGCAAAAAGTAACTTTCTTGCAAATATGTCGCATGAGATCAGAACTCCTATCAATGCAGTACTTGGGATGAATGAAGTGATCCTTCGAGAATGCAAAGATGAAAAAATCATTGAATATGCCCAAAACATTGAAAGTGCAGGAAGGACACTTCTGTCCCTTATAAATGATATTCTGGATTTCTCAAAGATTGAGTCTGGAAGCATGGAAATAAATGAGGCAGAGTATGATCTTTCCTCAGTATTAAATGATGTCTTTAACATGGTTAATTTAAAGGCACAGCAAAAGGCATTAAAGCTTAATTTTGAAATTGATGAGATGATTCCGGATAAGCTGTATGGTGATGAGATGAGAATTCGCCAGGTAATGGTGAATATCCTGAATAATGCAATAAAGTATACAGAAAAGGGAATGGTCACACTTTCACTTAATGGAATAGAAGAGGATAATGGCATACTTCTTGTGCTAAAGGTTAAGGACACCGGTATAGGTATAAAGCCTGATGAAATTGATTCTCTTTTTGATAAGTTTAAGCGACTTGATGTAGATAAAAACAAGACAGTGGAAGGCAGTGGACTGGGACTTGCAATAACTCATTCACTTATTGAGCTTATGGATGGAACTATAGATGTCGAAAGTGAATACGGAGTAGGATCAACCTTTATAATCACAATGCCTCAGGGAATAAGAAGCGATTCCAGGATAGGAGACTTTAAAGCCCGAATAGCCAATACTGTTAAGAATAAGGAATACCATGAAAAGTTTGTGGCACCTGATGCGAAGATACTTGTAGTTGATGATACGCCTATGAATCATGTTGTTATCAGAGAACTTCTGAAAAATACTAAGATTCAAATAGATTCTGCAGGAAGTGGTGCTGAATGTCTCGAAAAACAGAGATTTGAAAAGTATGACATTATCTTTATGGATTATCGTATGCCGCAAATGGATGGTATAGAGACTTTTAAGACCATGAAAGATGATGATGTTAGCAAAAATAAGGACACTCCGGTCATCATTCTGACAGCAAATGCTATTACAGGAGCTAGGGAAAACTTCTTGCAGGAGGGCTTTGAAGATTATCTTTCTAAGCCTATTGAAAGCGAGAAACTTGAAAATCTTATAATGAAGTTCCTGCCAAAGGATAAGGTCATTGCCAGCCGGGAAGAGAGTGAAGATAGCGAAAGCAGGCCGGATGAGAACTATGATTCTTTTGTCGGAGTATTTAATGAGATAGATACAAAAGAGGGACTAAGAAACTGTGGCAACATGGAGAGCTATCTGAATATATTGAAAGTCTATTATGATTCAATAAACTTTACCAGAGATAATATTTTGGGAGCATATGAATCGGGAAATATCAAGGATTACACAAGTTATGTCCATTCACTTAAGAGTACCAGCAGAGCAATTGGGGCAATCAGACTTTCAAATATGGCCAAAATGCTTGAGGATGCCGGAAATAATGAAGATATAAAAACAATAGATGATTTTAATCCTCAGCTTTTAAATATGTACCATCTTGTTGAGCATGAACTTGCTGAGGTAAAAGAAATAGCTGCTTCAAAAGAAGACAATGACAGTGAAAGTGATAAAGAGCCTATTTCTGAAGTTCAACTTATAGATGCCTATAATACTATATTGGAAGTGTGTACAGCGTTGGACTACGATACGTTAACGTATATACTTGAAACAGTTAATAAATATAGTATAAACGGCATTGATAATGATATAATTAAGAAAATAGGTAAATTGGCTTATAAACTTGATTGGGATGGCATTAAGCAAATTGTTGAAGACAGGCTAAATAATAGGGAGAACAAGTAATGTTCAATAAAAAGATCCTGCTGGTCAGAACAAATGAGACCTTTATGGTAAATGCAATTAAAAACAACCTCATACAGGCGCAATTTAAAGTTGCTGATTCGGATTATTCGATCAAACAGATAAGTGAAAATGTCCGTGACGCAAATTTGATCGTCCTCTATACAGATTCAGATATAGAGGAGCATCGTGATGCATTTATATATCTGAAAGATCTGTGTGTGGAAGATAATAAAGTTGTACTTATTATCGGTGAAGATGAGGCATTTAAATTTGCGCATAAATTCATTCCCAAAGAGGACATTGCTTTTGAAGTATACAGACCTCTCGATATGGCTGATCTCATGACAAAAGTAATTACTGCAACAGATGATGAATTTGAGCAGCAGAGAAGAAAATGCATTTTGATCATAGATGATGATCTTACTTTTCTTCAGATGATGAGAGAAATATTAAAGGATACTTACAGGGTTGGAATGGCTAACTCCGGAACTCAGGCGGTTGCATGGCTGGCCAATAATCATGCTGATCTTATTCTGCTGGACTATGATATGCCGGTTCTTGATGGGCCTAAAGTAATGGAAATGTTAAAGAGCGAGAGCTTTTCCAGCTCTACTCCTATAATGTTTTTGACAGGGAAAAATGACAGGGAATCTGTTACCAACGTTATTTCATTAAAACCTGTTGATTACCTTTTGAAATCTATAACTAAAGAGAAACTGTTAAAAACTCTTGAAGATTTCTTTGATTCCGGGAAGAAAAGATGATTGAGATGAATCTGCTAGGTGCAGCGAGTTTTAGAATTGCTGCGGCTATTATCAGTATCACCTGCATATTTTATACGACTGTTCTTAAGACTAAGAAAAGTATCAGAAGGAGACTCTTTTTGATACTTATATATATAGTGTTCACAGATTCTATCGTCGGGCTGATCTGTGCAGGTGTCGCTGAAATTCCTGATATTCCTTATAAAGTAAAATATGACATCTGCTTTTTTCTTAATTCGTTCTATTATTTTATTCATTTTGGTACAGTAGTTATTTTTTTGTATTATATGTCATTTGTCTGTGACGTCTTGTTCAGATTCGGAAAGGTAAGGAAAAGAATAATTCTTTTACCTTTAGCGATTATAGATATAGCTATTCTGACTAATCCGCTCACTCATATAATGTTTTCATTGGATGAAAATGCAAATTTTAAAAACGAAGCGGGTGGCTATGTTGCGTATTTCATAAGCTTTTTGTACTTTATCAATTGCGTGGTGATGTTGTTTAAATACTGGAAAGCTGTGAATTATACGAAGATAGCTGCTTTGGCCTATTTTCTTGTGCTTACATTTATTGGGATGGTTGTACAACTGGTATTTCCGTTGATTTCTTGTGAAATCTTATGTGAGGCAATAGGGCTAATGGGGCTTATGGTCATGGTGGAAAAAGAGGATGAAAGATTGGATTCTACAACCAAGGCCTACAATAGGATAGCTCTATTACAGGATTTAGGGAATATCATAGGCATGAAGAGAAGCTTTAAGATAATCTGCATAAGGGTAGATAATGCAGATAATTATCGAAGAATTATGGGCGTAGACAGTTTTGACAGGATACTTTCGGAGATTGTTTCAATAATACATGGCATCAATACTTATCTGAATGTATACAGAAATGGTGATGCAAATTTTTTTATCATTATTCCTGATGCAGATGATAAAAAAGTAAACGATATGGCAGAGACTTTGGGCGGTAGGTTTGAAGAAGGCTTTTTTACAGATAAGGGTGAAACAAAGGTCAATGCTACAATTCTTGTCGCCGGATATCCTGATGAGTTTAAATATGCGGATGATATAGTTCTTTTATCTGAGGCACCACTTGATGCTGATGATTACGGGAAAATTATCAAGGGGAGAAATCTGGAGTTTCTCTTAAGGACAATTGAAGTAGAAAAGGCTATTTCACAAGGAATATCGGAGAATAAATTCCATGTGTACTATCAGCCTATATATGGCAAAAAATGCGGATGTATAAAGGCTGCGCAGGCACTTTTAAAACTAGAGGACGATGAGCTTGGAGAAGTGAATTTCAGGGAGTTCATGCCTATTGCGGAGAGAACGGGGTTTGCAGAAGAACTTGAAATAAGAATGATCGAGTCAATAATGCAATTTCTTGGAAATGATGTTAACAAGGGATATATGAATATTGATTTTGTTCTAATCCATATCATGGCTGCTAAGGTGTTGAATAAAAAACTTGTTACAACTGTGCAGGAATTGCTTGTTAAGTATAATGTAGATCCTAAACTTATTGCTTTTGACATAAGTGACACAATGGCGGAAATGTCGGAAGACAATTTAAGGTATGTTGTAAATGAGTTCTATGACACCGGAATAAGACTTTTTCTTGGGAATTATGGAAAAGATTCATCAAGGATAACACTTGATGCTATGGAGAAATTTGATGGAGTCATCATGAGTGCCTGGCGTTTTCTTGATCCGGATATGGTTAAACAGGGCGATATCATCATGAGGGCCAGAACAGATATGCTTACGCAGCTTGGAAAGAAAATTTTGATAGGCGGCGTGGACAATAAGATTTATTTTGAAAAGATCCTTGAGGTTGGTGGTGATTATATGTCAGGGAATTATATGTCGGCCCCGCTTTCAAAGAACGAGATACAGGTCAGGTTCTGGGACTACGATAGAGTTGTACTTGGATGTGAAACATAAATTTAAAGTGGAATTAAACTTCAAATTATTGTATTTTATTATTATGACATGCAAAGAGGCTGAAAAACTAATTCCATTATTTCTAGACGATGACCTTGATAATAAGGACCTGGCAGAATTTATCGAGCACATAGACAACTGTCCTGAATGTAAGGAGGAGCTTACTATACAGTTTCTTGTGAAGACCGGTATGCAGAGGCTTGAGGATGGTAATACCTTTAACCTCAAACAGGAACTTCTTATCCTTATTAAAGACGCAAAAAAAAGGCTGAAATTTCGAAGGAATCTTTTTCTTTTCAGCATACTTTTGGAGCTGGCGGTCGTTGTCCTTATGGTGACAGTAACAGTTCTTGCATTTACATTATGATTTACATTTTAGACAGGTTGGGGATGAAATTTGAGTAAATTATCTTTAGATATTGTTGATTTTGTAAAAAAAGCTTTTTATTCTATGCCTGCATTTACTGATGCAGATGGTAATTTTATAAATGGTGTATATGGTGCTGTATATAAGCTTTCCGGCATATTAAAGTCGGGTGATTACAGTGAGATTGAAATTGTAAAAAACGAGGATGAAAAGGAAGGTGTTATTCCTGCAATTAGGTATCAGATAGATAGTTTTGAAGGACTTCTTTCCTTAAATGGAGAGGTGCTTATTTCTATAAATGATGAACTGCTATGCCGTCTCGATGCAGAACTTTCAAAGCTATCCCCCATAGGAACAGCGATAAAATCAGCATCATTTGAAGGTGCTGTGAAAATTACTTCAGATCTTAATGAGGTAGAAGCTTTATTTGGTAAGAAAGCTGATTTTGCCTCATTCTTTTTCTTATACGACAATTTGTCTGTTGATGGAACCAAGAAAAAAGATGTTATTGGGCTTTCAATTTGCTTTGATGGCAAAGAAATCTATTATATTCCGGTAGAAAACTTTATAACTGCTGATTATCTTGGAAAGAAGTTGAGCGTGCTTAGCAAAACTTGCAGTCTGGCTACTTTTGATATAAAGAGCTGTTTCTATTATTTTGCACCTTATGAAATAGAAGAGAGAATAAATGGCTATGATGATAAAGAGATAAATGACAGCGACAAGAGATGTTTTGATGCTCTTATTGGTGCTTACCTTGTTAATCCGCTTAAAAACGATTATCAGATTGAGGATGTTGCCAAGGAGTATCTTGATCTCAGGCTTCCTAAAAAAGCAGATGTATTTGGAAAAGACAGCCTGCGAAATGCAGAAGAAAAGGCTTTAAGCGATTATGCATCAAAAGCCTGTGAAGTTATATATAGAGCGGCACCTCTTATTAGAAAGAAACTTGAAAAACTACAGATGTTAAGACTTTTTTATAATATTGAGATGCCTCTTTCATATATTCTTTTCTCTATGGAAAAAGAGGGAATCATAGCAAAAAGAGATGAGTTGAAGGCCTATGGAGATAAACTCCTGGTTCGTATTGTAGAGCTTGAAAAAGCAATCTACGAGGCAGCAGGATGTGAGTTTAATATCAATTCTCCAAAACAGCTTGGGGAGATTCTTTTTGAAAAGCTTGGACTTCCTGCAGAGAAAAAGACCAAGTCAGGGTATTCTACTGCAGCAGAGGTTCTTGAAAAGCTTGCTCCTGAGCATAAGATAGTGGCAGATATTCTTGAGTATAGAGGACTTGCCAAATTAAAGTCAACTTATGCAGATGGCCTTGCTGCTTATATCGAAGCTGATGACAGGATACATACAAGCTTTAATCAGACAATTACAGCTACCGGAAGGATCAGTTCCACAGAGCCTAATCTTCAGAATATTCCCATGAGGACAGAGCTTGGAAGACTTATCAGGAAGGTCTTTGTTCCCAAAGAAGGGTGCGTATTTGCTGACGCTGATTATTCACAGGTTGAGCTTAGAATACTTGCACATATGTCAGAGGATGAAGAGCTTATCAAGGCTTTCCATGATGGTGATGATATTCATACGATAACGGCATCAAAGGTTTTTCATGTTCCATTTGATGAAGTAACTCCACTTCAGAGAAGGAGCGCCAAGGCAGTTAACTTTGGAATTGTTTATGGAATAAGTGCGTTTGGTCTTTCGCAGGATCTTTCAATTTCTGCAAAAGAGGCCAAAGAGTATATGGATAAGTACTTTGAAACATATCCGGGTGTGAAAGAGTATCAGGAGTCAGTTATTGCAAGTGCAAAGGCAAAAGGATACTCAGAGACAATGTACGGAAGAAGACGCCCTATGCCCGAGCTTAAGTCAGGCAATTTTAACATGAGACAATTTGGTGAGAGAGTAGCCATGAATGCGCCTATTCAGGGAAGCGCAGCTGATATTATGAAGATTGCCATGATAAATGTTTTTTTCAAACTAAAAGAAATGGGGCTTAAGTCAAGGCTTATTCTTCAGATCCATGATGAGTTGGTTATAGAGACATATAATGATGAAGTTGATATTGTGACAGATCTTTTGACTAAAGAAATGGAAAAATCAGCAAATCTTCGTGTTCCGCTCAGCGCAGACTGCCACACAGGAAGTGACTGGTACGAAGCTAAGTAAGTTTAGGGTTAGTAAATATCAAAGGATGTTGTTAAAATGGCACTTCAAAAGGGAAAAACAAATATTATAGGAATAACGGGCGGAGTAGGTGCCGGAAAGAGCACGCTTCTTTCATATATCAGAGATAATTATAACTGTCTTGTTATTATGTCTGATGATGTTGCCAATGATATAAAGAAAAAAGGATATCCTGCCTATGATGCTTTGGTTGAGGCGTTGGGAAAAGAAATTCTTTCTGATGATGGCGAAATAGATAAAGCACTTATGGCGAAGGCTATATTCAATAATAAAAATAAACTAAAAACCGTAAATAATATTTTGCATCCTGCAGTAAATCAATATATTATTAATATAGTAGATGATGAGCGTAAAAGAGGAGTTTATGATTTTGTTTTTGTAGAAGCGGCCCTTCTTATTGAGAATGGATATGACAAAATTGTAGACGAACTGTGGTATGTTTACGCTGATGAGGATACACGTCGCAAAAGGCTAAAGGCTTCCAGAGGATATTCTGATCAGAAAGTGACTGACATATTTAAGAGTCAGCTATGTGATGAGGTTTTTAGAGAGCATTGTGCTTTTGTAATTGATAACAGCGGCGAGGACAGCTTGGCATTTTCTGAGATAGACAATAGATTGAAACTTTGGAAGATTTAGTTTTTGTTCGAAAAATTGTGCGAGGGGGCTTGGTGGCATAATGGCTAGTTTAGAGCAAAAAGATCAGAAAGTTGTATTTGGACTTGATATCGGAACCAGAAGCGTCGTTGGTACTGTCGGGTACATGAAGGAAGGAAAATTTAACGTAATTGCCCAGGCAGTTGAAAAGCACCAGACAAGGGCTATGCTTGACGGACAGATTCATGATATTGGCAAGGTTGGAATGACAATCAAAATGGTCAAAGAAGCCTTGGAACAGCAGACTGACATTCATCTTACAGATGTCTGTATTGCTGCGGCTGGTCGTGTTCTTAAAACAGTAAGAACTACTTATGATTATGAGTATCAGGATTCTCACGATATTACTGATGAGGATATCTATAATCTTGATTCCGGTGCTGTTGAAAAAGCATATGCGGAATTCATCAGTAAAAATACTTCCGGACTAAAGTTTTACCTTGTGGGTTACTCGGTAATGCACTATTACCTTGATGGTTATCAGATAGCCAATCTTGAAGGCCATAATGCAGGAAAGGTCAGCGTTGAGCTTATTGCTACTTTTCTTCCTGATGATTGTGTTGATGGACTGTATAAGGCTTGCGAGAGAGCGGGACTTATGGTTGCTAATCTTACATTGGAGCCTATCGCTGCTATGATGGTTGCGATTCCTGAAAGATTTAGAATGTTGAATCTTGCTCTTATTGATGTTGGAGCAGGTACAAGTGATATCTGTGTAACTGATGACGGCTCAATTACAGCTTATGGAATGCTTCCCCTTGCAGGAGATGATATTACAGAAATCATTGCTCAGTATTGCCTTGTTGATTTTAATTCTGCAGATGAAATAAAAATAGCAGCAAGTCATTCTGAAAAAGTTGATTATGTTGATATCATGGGGCTTAAGAAGACTATTACGGCAAAAGAGATTGCTAAAGTCATTAAGCCTAAAGTTGATGAAATGGCTAAAAAAGCCGTAGAGGAAATAAAAAGATTAAACGGAGACAAAGCGGTAAGCGCTGTGTTTGTAGTTGGCGGCGGTGGATGTGTTCCGGGATATGTTAAGGCAATTGCCAGAGAAATGGACATTTCCGAGGAAAGAGTTGCTCTTCGCGGTGAGGAAGTTATGAAGGACATTGTATTCCTGAATAACAATGGGATTGAGAAGAATTCTCTAATAGTAACACCACTTGGAATCTGTATCAGCTACT
Organism: Butyrivibrio proteoclasticus; assembly: GCF_900115735.1. Classification (GTDB taxonomy): domain Bacteria; phylum Bacillota; class Clostridia; order Lachnospirales; family Lachnospiraceae; genus Butyrivibrio; species Butyrivibrio proteoclasticus_B. The sequence continues at coordinate 20,932 of NZ_FOXO01000012.1, read as the reverse complement.
ATGAAGAAGCAAACAACTTTATCTTTGTTTCATTCAATGGAACACAGACCAAGATTTATGATAACGGCAAACTTCAGATAGTTGATGCTGCAATGCAGGTTGCATTTCCTAATGAAGATCTTTTCCCAAAGAGGGGAGAAGAACTACGGTTTACAGTAAACGGAAAAGAGAGGACTTCCCGTGGAGAACCCGGAGAAGCAGCTGTAATTACTCTTAACGGAAAACCTGCAGATATCCATACTAAAATCCACGCCAATGATATCATTGATGTGACGCCATCAACTGCTGGCGCTCCCGGAAAGGCTGTTATTGAAAGTATTCCTGAGTTTAAAACCAAATTTAACGTAAATGTTGATGGCAAAAAGATTGAAGCATCCAGATATGCAACTGTAAATGGACAGCTTCAGACTCCGTTGTATTCGATCCAGCCCGGAGATGAAGTGAAGGTCCTTGATTACAATACAGCTGCGCAGATTGCTGAACTTCTCGATATTGAATTAACAGAAGATACGGTCATTATGGTCAATAATGAGAGGGGTGACAAAGATACTCCTGTCTATGAGAATTTCAAGGTAGAGTTTAAGTCTCAGGATGATATGATCATGGATTACTATAAGGATTATCCTTCTGCGGATGAAGTTGCCATTAGCCAGGAAAATGAAGAGGTTATTGAGAACGAAGAGAAAGCGGCCAAAATTGCTACGAATTCCAATGGACAGCTTACACTTGATTCTCCTGTTGATACCGGGACTTATGAAAATGATGAGACTGAACCTGTAAAAAATATATTGGCTCATGACCTTCACGTTGTTGTCAATAATGATCCAGTGACTCTCCATGGCAAAGCAGATTATGTGTTTGTTGATGTTTTTGATGCGATTGATTTTGATCTGTCAAAGCCGCAGGGTAGATCTGTGGTAACGATTTTAAATGGTAGCACTCCGGATTATCTTCAGACCATTAAGGAAGGGGACAAAATAGAAGTTTATTGGAAATGATTTGAGGAGTGCAGACACAAATATATCTATTTGAAATATAGATTTGTAAGAGGATTCTTGTGCGGGCTATTTGCTAGCAAAGAATTCTCTTTTTACTTTATATCTTAAGCTTATGCCATACTTTTATTTATATATGGCTTTTTTTGCAGAAATAAGCTAATATATTGAAAGATTAAGCAGTGAAACGGGGAATATATGAGATTTACAAGTATTGCCAGTGGGAGTAGCGGAAACTGTACATATATCGGTTCAGACAACACCCACATTTTAATAGACGCAGGCGTTAGCAAAAAGAGAATTGAAGAGGGACTTAAATCTCTTGATCTTACACTTTCAGATATAAGTGCCATTTTTGTCACACATGAGCACACAGATCATATTGCAGCACTTCACACAATTTTAAAGAAATTTGATATACCGATCTATGCAACGGGTGGTACAATACAAGGAATTAAAGCAAGCGATAAAAAGGCTGAAATGATTAATTCAAGGTTTGTGCAGGTAATGGTAGATAAAGAAGTCCTGGTTGGAGATATGAAGATAAATCCAATGACTATATCACATGATGCCAATGAACCATGTGGCTACACAGTAGTTGTTGGCGACAAAAAAGTTGGAGTTGCCACAGACCTTGGCTGTTATGATGACTATATAGTAAAACGTTTATCTGATTGTGATTCACTATTACTCGAAGCTAATCACGATATAAGAATGCTTCAGACAGGGCCTTATCCATATGTTCTTAAAGCAAGAATATTGGGAGACAAGGGACATTTGTGTAATGAAAAAAGTGGTGAGTTACTTGGCAGGCTCATCAATAATAAATTGCAGGGTGTATTTTTGGGGCATCTTTCAAAAGAGAATAATCTTCCGGAACTTGCATATGAAGCAGTTCGAGTGGAATTACAGATGAATGAAAGCTTAAAATATAATGACGGTTTTCCTATTATGGTTGCGGATAGAAGTTCGATTTCTACAGTTCTTGAGTTTTGATGGTTTGAATTTTAACCGGTGCTGCAAGGCATGAACTGAGCACTGACAGCATCGTGTACAATAAGGAGGAGATCATGAAAAAAACAATCATTACAGTAGTTGGCAAGGATACAGTAGGTATTATAGCTAAAGTGTGTACTTATCTTGCAGAGTCAGGTATCAACATTCTCGATATTTCCCAGACGATTGTCAGTGGATTTTTTAACATGATGATGATAGTTGATATGTCTGGAACAAATAAGGAATTTAATCAGGTGGCTGATGACCTTGAGAGCCTTGGGAAAGAAATAGGTGTAGTTATAAAGTGTCAGAAAGAAGAGATTTTTGATTCAATGCACAGGATCTAAGTGCTTATTTAAAGCATTCTTATTTTATTAGATCCATAACTTCCCTATGATGAAAGGTGACAAAATGATAAATGTAAATGAGGTCATTGAGACCAACGAAATGATAGAAAAAGAAAATCTTGATGTAAGGACAATTACTCTTGGTATCAGCCTTTTGGATTGTATTACATCAGATTTGAACAAGCTCTGTGATAATATCTATAACAAAATCTATGAGACCGCTAAGGATCTTGTTAGAACCGGCGATCAGATTTCTCGTGAATATGGAATCCCTATTGTAAATAAAAGAATATCAATAACACCTATAGCACTTGTTGGCGGGGCAGCATGCAAGGAACCTTCTGACTTTGTCAAAATTGCCAAGACTTTAGACAAGGTAGCCAAGGCGGTAGGAGTTAACTTTATCGGAGGCTATTCTGCACTTGTAAGTAAGGGAATGACAGACGCGGACAGACTTCTTATTGAGTCAATACCTGAGGCACTTGCTTCAACTGATGTCGTATGCTCATCTGTAAATGTTGGATCGACAAAGACAGGCATCAATATGGATGCAGTTCGCCTTATGGGCACAATAGTAAAAAAGACAGCTGAGGCTACAAAGGAAAAGGATTCCCTTGGATGTGCCAAACTTGTCGTTTTCTGTAATGCTCCTGATGACAATCCTTTCATGGCAGGGGCGTTCCACGGTGTTACAGAAGCTGACAAGATAATAAATGTCGGCGTTTCCGGGCCTGGCGTTGTTAAGACTGCCCTTGAAAAAGTAAGGGGAGAGAACTTTGAAGTTCTCTGCGAAACTATTAAAAAGACTGCATTTAAAGTTACAAGAGTAGGCCAGCTTGTAGCTCAGGAAGCATCTAAGAGACTTGGAGTTCCGTTTGGAATCATTGATCTTTCTCTTGCACCAACACCGGCTATTGGCGATAGTGTCGCTGACATTCTTCATGAGATTGGTGTTGAACATGCGGGTGCGCCTGGTACAACAGCAGCACTTGCTCTTTTGAATGATCAGGTAAAAAAAGGCGGAGTAATGGCATCTTCTTACGTTGGTGGCCTTTCAGGAGCATTTATTCCTGTAAGTGAAGATCAGGGAATGATAAATGCTGTAGAAGCAGGAGCGCTTACACTTGAAAAACTTGAGGCTATGACATGTGTCTGCTCAGTAGGCCTTGATATGATTGCAGTTCCTGGAGATACAAAGGATACAACAATTGCAGGAATCATTGCAGATGAAATGGCAATCGGAATGATCAATCAGAAGACTACAGCTGTACGTCTTATTCCTGTAATTGGAAAAGGCGTTGGCGAGACAGTGGAATTCGGCGGCCTTTTAGGCTATGCCCCGATAATGCCGGTTAACCAGTTCTCCTGTGACAATTTCGTTAACAGAGGCGGTAGAATACCGGCGCCGGTTCACAGTTTTAAGAACTGATTGACATTGACCGTTATATTGCGATATATTATAATAACTTTTGTATAACTATGCCCAAATAAGGGGGATTTGATAATGGTCTGCAGCATGACAGGTTTTGGCAGAAGTGAGATTACAGAAGGAAATCGCAAGTATATTGTAGAGCTTAAATCAGTAAATAACCGCTATCTTGATATTAATATCAAGATGCCAAAAAAGTTTAATGCATTTGAGGCTGCAATCCGCAGCGAACTTAAGAACTACATGAAGCGCGGTAAGGTCGATGTTTTCATTAGTTATGAAGATTTTTCTGAATCAGAGACAAAGGTAAAATACAATAAGGCTATTGCACAGGAGTATTATTCATATCTCAATGAAATGGCCGGAGATTTTGGCCTTGATAATGATGTGAGGATTTCTGTTCTTTCAAGATTTCCTGAAGTTTTTACAATGGAAGAGGAAGAACTCAATGAAGAAGAAGTTTTAAGCGGCCTTATGAAGGCTCTTGAGGGTGCGGGAAAGCAATTCATGGAGTCAAGAGCTAGAGAAGGCGAGTTTTTATGTAAAGATCTCACAGATAAACTTGATGGAATGATGGAGAATGTAGAGTATATTGCTGAACGTTCACCGGAGATCATCAAGGAGTATAAGGATAAGCTTCGTGAGAAGATACAGGATCTTCTTGAGGATAAGCAGATTGATGAAAACAGACTTGCGATGGAAGTTACTATTTATGCAGATAAGATTTGCGTGGATGAAGAGATAACAAGACTTCGCAGCCATATCGGAGCTACAAAGGATACCCTTTTAAAGGGTGATGACAAGGATGGCATTGGTAGAAAACTCGATTTCCTTGCACAGGAGATGAACAGAGAAGCAAATACAATTCTTTCAAAGTCTACAGATCTTAAGATCTCAGACAGAGGAATTGCTCTTAAGACAGATATTGAAAAAGTAAGGGAGCAGATACAAAACATTGAATAAACTCATTCACATTGGATTTGGCAATATTGTTAATGCAGACAAAATAATAAGCATTGTTAGTCCTGATGCTGCGCCGGTCAAGCGCATGGTTCAGAAAGCCCGTGAAGAGGGAAAAAGCGTTGATGCTACTCAGGGACGTAAGACCAAGGCAGTACTTGTTATGGAAAATGGTATGCTTGTATTATCAGCTCTTTTGCCGGAAACCATATGTAACAGAGCTATATCAGAGAGTGAGAATAGTCAGGATGAAACGTAAAGGAATTATTATTGTTGTTTCAGGGTTCTCAGGAGCAGGAAAGGGAACCATTATGAAAGAGCTGACAAAAAGGTATGATCAGTATGCTCTTTCTATCTCAGCCACAACAAGAAACCCAAGAGAGGGTGAGGAAAACGGCAGAGAGTATTTCTTTATTACCACTGAAGAGTTTGAAAAGCTTATTGCTGAGAACGGCCTTATTGAGCATGCTAAATATGTTAATAACTATTACGGCACTCCAAGGAAATACGTTGAAGAAAAATTATCTCAGGGAATTGATGTAATTCTCGAGATAGAGATTCAGGGAGCCCTTCAGATAAAAGAACAGTATAGTGATGCTGTATTACTGTTTGTGATGCCGCCATCAGCACAGGTTCTCGAAAAGAGACTTCGCGGCAGAGGGACAGAAACTGATGAAGTTATTGCCAAGCGTTTGGCAAGAGCAAAAGAAGAAGCTGTTGGAATTGAAAAATACGACTACATCGTAGTCAATGATGACCTTGATGAATGTGTTGAAAAGGTTCATGAGATCATCGGGTCAGCTCATAACACTCCTGACAGAAATGCCGATTTTATCAATGAGATGAGAGAACAGCTGGGAAAGTTTTAAATAGTTAAGATCAGAGCTGTAAAAAGCTTTGTTAAATAAACAAATATTATGTGTTGCGTACCACGCAGAAAGGAACATTATGATACATCCTTCATATGTAGATTTAATGAATGTAGTAAACAAAGGGGTTGAGGAAGGCGAAGAGCCAGTTATCAGCTCAAGATATTCGATTGTTATGGCAACATCAAAAAGAGCAAGACAGATCATTGCAGGTGATGAGCCAATGGTTAAGGTAAAGGACAAACAGAAGCCTCTTTCAATCGCTGTAGAGGAAATGAATCAGGATACTCTTAGAATCCTTACAGATGAAGAGAAGTCCAAGCTTGAGGAAGCAACTGACGAAGAAGAGACAGAAAACACAGAAGAGTAATTTTAAAGAGATATGAAGATATTATTTGTGTCACTTGGTTGTGACAAAAACAGAGTTGATACTGAGGTAATGCTCGGTATGCTCGAAAGTTATGGTTATGATTTTACAGATGACACCAATGAAGCCGAAGCAGCAGTTGTTAACACCTGCTGCTTTATTGGTGATGCGAAAGAGGAAAGTATCAATACTATCCTTGAAATGGCGGAATACAGGAAAAGCGGAAAGTATAAAGCTTTGATCGTTACCGGATGCCTTGGACAAAGATATCAGGATGAAATCCAGAAAGAAATACCTGAAGTTGATATGATTCTTGGTATATCGTCTATCGACAAAATTGTTCAGGCTCTTGATGAAACAATAAAGAAAAATGAGCTCTTTTATCACAAAAACTATTTTGATGATGTTAACAAACTTCAGACAGGTGGGCACAAGAGAGTTTTGACAACAGGCGGAGTGTACAACTACCTTAAGATTGCAGAAGGTTGTGACAAACGCTGTACATACTGCATCATTCCTAAGGTGAGAGGCTCTTACAGGAGTATTCCTATGGAAGATCTTCTTAAGGATGCCAGAAATCTTGCTGATGCAGGTGTAACAGAGCTTTTGGTTGTTGCACAGGAAACTACGCTTTATGGAACTGATATCTATGGAGAGAAAAAGCTTCCTGAATTGTTACATAGGCTGTGTGAGATTGATGGATTTAAATGGATAAGGGTTCTTTACTGTTATCCTGAAGAAATTAACGAGGAGCTTATTCAGACCATTAAGAATGAGCCTAAGATATGCCATTATCTTGATCTTCCGATTCAGTCAGGCTCTGATGCAATACTTAAAAAAATGGGAAGAAAAACCAATAATGCTGAAATAAGAGAACTTGTAAGACATCTCAGGGAAGAAATTCCTGACATTTGCCTTAGAACTACTCTTATTAGTGGGTTCCCAGGTGAAACTGCGAAAGACCACAATGAGACAATGAAGCTCGTGGAAGACCTTCGATTTGACAGACTTGGAGTATTCACATATTCACAGGAAGAGGATACACCGGCAGCTACAATGCCTGATCAGGTTTCTGAAAGAGTTAAGACAACCAGAAGGAATAAGCTTATGAAACTTCAGCAGCAGATAGCATTTGAAGGAGCCGATTCCATGGTTGGAAAAACTGTTGATGTTATCATAGAAGGAAAAATAGTTGACGAAGAGGCCAGCAGTCTTGACGGATTTACATATGTAGGAAGGACATATAAGGATGCACCGGATATTGATGGATACGTATTTGTTTCCGGTGTTCAAAAAGATCTTATGTCAGGAGCAATTTTAAAGGTTCTTATAACAGGTTCTAATGAATATGATTTAGTTGGGGAGGAAGCAGAAACATATGAATTTACCGAATAAGTTGACCGTTGCGAGAGTTATATTAATTCCGTTCTTTGTATTCTTTTTATTGTTTGATCCATCTAATGATGCTTTTAAATGGACGGCACTTGCCATATTTATTATTGCAAGTCTTACAGATATGCTTGATGGTAAGATTGCCAGAAAATACAATCTGATCACAGATTTTGGCAAGTTCATGGATCCACTTGCGGACAAACTTCTTGTCTGTAGTGCAATGATAGGGCTTATTGAACTGGGACGAATTCCTTCATGGATAGTGATCATTATTATTGCCAGGGAGTTTGTTATTAGTGGATTCAGACTTATTGCAGCAGACAATGGAAGAGTTATAGCTGCAAGCTATTGGGGTAAATTTAAGACAACATTCCAGATGATAATGGTAATTCTTATGATAGCCGACATTGATCATCCTGTAATGCATGTTCTTACAAATGTTATTATGTGGGTTGCTTTGGCTCTTACAATTATTTCACTTGTTGATTATCTTGTAAAAAACAAGGATGTTATGAGTGGAGAGATGTGAATGCATAAAGGGAGTCAAGGTCATATGATTCTGTGCTTGCACTAATGATCATTTGACTTTGAAGACCGAACAAACATGAGGAAGTAGCATGATAATGCGAATTCCGAATGTTTGTAGGATTGCGTGAGCGAAGCGGAGCAATCCGTATGCATTCAAATGTAGTTTATTTAAGTTAGTTTTTTTATGTTCAGAAATAGGAGTTTTAATGAGTAAAGATTTAGAAAAAAATACTGTTAATGTCGAGGAGGAAAAGGTAAGATACGAGGATTCAGGTCTTGATGAAAAAATATTAAGAGCAGTTTCTGAAATGGGGTTTGAGTACATGTCACCAATCCAGAAAGCTGCAATACCTGTGATGCTTGAGGGAAAAGATATAATAGGACAGGCACAGACAGGAACTGGTAAAACTGCCGCATTTGGTATTCCACTTTTGCAGCAGGTTGATCCTGCAAATAAGCATTTGCAGGCAGTTGTACTGTGTCCTACAAGAGAGCTTGCTATGCAGGCTGCTGATGATATAAGAGATTTTGCTAAGTATATGTTTGGCATAAAAGTCCTTGCTGTTTATGGTGGACAGGATATCTCAAGACAGATAAAAGCTTTATCTGCAGGAGTTCAGATCGTAGTTGGAACTCCGGGACGAGTAATGGACCACATGCGCAGACATACTATGAAGATGAAGGATGTAAAGGTTCTTGTACTTGATGAAGCTGATGAAATGCTTGATATGGGATTCAGGGATGATATCGAGACTATCCTTCAGGGAATGCCTGAAGAAAGACAGACAGCTCTTTTCTCTGCTACAATGCCTGAGGCAATACTTCAGATCACAAAGAAATATCAGAAAGAAGATGCTGAGTACATAAAAATGACTCCAAAGGAGATTACTGTAGCAGCTATTGAGCAGAGCTATTACAGAGTTCCTCAGAAGTCAAAAGAAGAAGTCCTTGTAAGACTTATGGATTATTACAATCCTTCAAGATCACTTATTTTCTGCAACACAAAAAGAATGGTTGATCAGCTTGCTGAAAGCCTTAAGGGCAAGGGATACCAGGCTGATGGACTTCATGGTGATCTTTCACAGAACCAGCGTGATACCGTAATGAACTTATTTAGAAGTGGAAGGATCAATATCCTTATAGCAACTGACGTTGCTGCAAGAGGAATTGATGTTAGCGGTGTAGAAGCTGTATTTAACTTTGATATTCCAGAAGATATAGAGTATTACGTTCACAGAATCGGACGTACAGGTCGTGCCGGCAGAAGTGGGCAGTCATTTACTCTTGTCGGTGGAAGAGAAATGTACAAACTCAGAGAAATCGAGAAAGTTTGTCATACAAAGATTGAGGAAAGAAAAGTACCGTCAGCAAAAGAGATTACAAGAGTTAAGTCTCAGAAGGTATTTGCTGAAGTTATAGATATTATTGAAAATGGTGATATTTCATCTGCTCTTGAGTTTGTAAATCAGAAGGTTGAAGAAGGCGAGTATACTGCAGAACAGCTTGCAGCCGGATTTATGAAGCTCAAAATGGGCGCAGATATTGAAGACCTTGTATTTGATTTCGGACACAGACGTGGCGACAGGGACAAGGACAGAGGAAAAGGCACTTTTGGACGTGGAAGGCGTGATGGCAGGATGAGCCGTGACGGACGTAAGTTTAAGTCCGGTAAAGATGACAGGAAAGGCAGAAGATCGCTTTCAGCCTCTGATAGAAAGCTTGATAAGAAAAAAGTATCCCCTAGAGAAGAGCTTCTTTTTGAAAAACCTAAGAGAAGAAATAAATCAAAGGATGAAATAACAGGAAAAACATATTTAGATGAAGCGCTTGTTGAGAGCATAAAAAAGGATAGAAATAAGACAGCTGATAAAAACTCAGCTTCAAGGGCAACAAGAGCTGAGAGAAAGCACTCTGCAAGGGGAAATGCGGAGTTTGAAAATGTAGGACGTCTTAACATAAAGAGTGAAGAGTCTACAAAAGCATGGTATGTTGGAGAAGACAGCAATACAATGAATGTATCAAAGTCCGAAAAGAAGCATATCAAAGCTGAAAACAAGAAGAGAAGTATTGATTATTTACAGGACGTTAGTGACTTTGTCATGGAGAGCTTTGGTAAACGCAGAAAGTAAAAAGGGGGATGGGAAATGGTTACTAAAGTGAAGATAAACCGTGTTAGAGCAAAGATTTTTAATATGGTTAGCACTGGAGTAATTGATGAACCCATGAACAAGTTTTATGATTTTTTGAGTATTGTAGCACTTGTTCTCAATCTTTTTGCTGCATTTGCAATAACGTTTGATTATATGGAGGAGCACTATAAAGGGCTCCTCCTTGCTATTGAAGCAGTTACAACTTTTTTCTTTGCAGTAGATTATATACTGCGTCTTATATCTTCGGCTGAACTATACCCCAAACTATCAGGGGCTAAGGCGGCAATTAGATACATTTCTTCTTTGGCAGGAATCATAGATCTATTATCATTTCTACCGTATTATCTGCCTGTGTTTTTCCCTGCGGGTGGAACAGTGTTCAGGCTCTTTAGAGTTGCAAGGATTCTCAGACTTTTCAGGATAAATTCCTATTATGATCAGCTCAATGTTATTACCGAGATCATTGTTTCAAAGAGTCAGCAGCTTCTCGCATCTGTTTTTATCATTTTGATACTGATGATGGCGTCAAGCCTTTGCATGTATAGTGTAGAACATGAAGCCCAGCCGGACGTTTTCCAAAACGCATTTTCAGGTATCTGGTGGTCGGCATCAACACTTCTTACTGTAGGATATGGTGATATTTATCCGGTTACAATAATGGGTAAGATTCTTGGAATAATAATCAGTTTTCTTGGTGTTGGAATGGTTGCTATTCCTACAGGTATTATTTCTGCCGGCTTTGTCGAACAATACCAGAGACTAAAGACCGTGGGAGAATTTGCAGAAGAGGAAAATATCCATTTTATAAGGGTCAGACTTTCTGAAAATGATAAATGGTCCGACAAGAAGATAATGGAAATTGGAATTCCAAAGGATGCCATGATAGTTGCTATTCAAAGAGGGAATGAAACTCTGATTCCACGTGGCTCTACAGTATTGAAAACCGGTGACATTATTGTTATGTGCGCCGAGAAGAGCAAGGATATTCAGCCAATTGAGCTAAAAGAAATAACTATAAATGAAGGACATTCATGGAATGGGATGGCTATAAGAGACATAGATATGTCAAGACAGAGTTATATCTTCATGATCAGAAGACGTGGCAAGGCAATCATTCCAAAGGGTAGCCTTGTGATAAGGGCAGGGGATATAGTTCTTTTGTACGAGAAACACGCTACTAATAAGAATGTGTAAATAAATGACCAAAACTAAACAGTAGCAACGGGAAAATTGAGAGAAGTTTATGAGCGAGATTGATATATTAAAAGATATAGACCTTTTTGTCCTTGATATGGATGGGACTTTTTACTTGGGAAACAATATTATTGATGGATCTTTAGAGTTTTTGGAAGCAGTAAAAAAAGCCGGCAAAAGCTATATGTTTTTTACCAATAATTCATCTACAAATTCAGACAAATACATAGAGAAACTTGCCGGTATGAAGTGCTTTATTAAAAAAGATCAGATCATGACATCAGGTGATGTGATGATAAGATTTTTGAAGAGTAATTATGACGGAAAGAGCGTATATCTGCTTGGGCCAAAGCCCTTGGAAGATAGCTTTTTAGAGGCGGGGATCGAGCTTTTTAACCGCAACAATGAGGATGCGCTTGAGCCTGATAATCTTGATAAAAGGCCGGATATTGTGGTGGTTGGTTTTGATAAAACACTGGATTTCAGAAAGCTTTCCAATGCCTGCACTTATATCAGGGAGGGAGCTCTTTTTCTGGCTACACATCTGGATATAAATTGTCCTATGCCAAACGGATTTATTCCTGATTGCGGAGCTATATGCAAGGCTATTGAACTATCTACCGGTGAACAGCCAAGATTTGTTGGTAAACCTTTTAAAGAAACAGTTGATATGATAGTTGATGCAACAAAGGTTCCAAAAGAGAAGATAGCTTTTGTTGGAGACAGAATTTATACGGATGTAGCCACCGGAGTTAATAATGGAGCTAAAGGAATACTGGTTCTAACAGGGGAGTGCCAGCTTTCGGACGTCGAAAATTCTGATGTTAAGCCTGATGCTATTTTTGAGTCTATATATGAAATGGGAAAAATGTTGATCTAAAGTATAAAACTATGCATTCTTGAATCAACAATTCAAGAATGCATCAACCAAGCCAATTTAAATCGACTTCGTCGATGAGGCTTGGTTGACTCTTCACTCATATTCTCACGAAATCCGCAGTATATGCGGATTTCTGGAATTTAGTTCAAGATGTCATACTTAGAAAATATATGCAATAATTATTGAGAGGAATATTTGTATGGGAAAAACGATAAGCAAGGGAATGTTTGGGCTGTTTTTTGAGGATATAAATTATGGCCTTGATGGCGGACTTCATGCAGAAATGCTTGAGAATAGGAGCTTTGAATTTTTAGAGGCTCATGGACATAAGTGCAATTATTATCAGAAAGGGGCTTATCTCTACGGATGGAATGCCTATCCTTTTATAGGTAAGTCAGAGATAGAAGTATCAGATAAAGAGCCTCTTAACCAGGTTAATCCACATTATCTTGTAGTAAAGACAAATGAAGAAAATGCAGGCTTTTCGAACAAGGCATATGATGGAATTTACCTTGAAGCAGGTAAGTCCGCTAACGTAAGCTTTTATGCAAAAGTAAAAGAAAATAAGACAGTGACTGTAAATATCTTTTCACAGGGCGGAAAAAAGCTGTGTCACTCAGAGGAGATTACGATTTCCGGAGATAATTGGAAAAAATATGAAACAAAGATAACAGCTAAAAAGGATATTGAAAGAGGTCTTTTTGTTGTTCTTATCAAGGAAAAAGGAGAAGCTTTATTTGATCAGTTCAGAATGTATCCTGAAGATGCAGTTCTTGGACTTTTCAGGAAAGACCTGTGTGAACTTTTAAAAGATTTAAAGCCCGGATTTATGAGATTTCCCGGCGGCTGCGTAGTGGAGGGCAATGAACTCTCAAACAGATATCAGTGGAAGCTGACTGTTGGTCCTTCTGAAGAAAGAAAAGCAAACTGGAACAGATGGGCGGTTCATGGAAATGATGATGATAAGGGAAACAGAGATCTTGGCGATTTTCCATATTATAACCAGACACTTGGAATTGGTTTTTATGAGTATTTCCTTTTATGTGAGTACTTGGGCTGCGAGCCGCTTCCTGTAATGAATGTCGGTCTTGCATGTCAGTATCAGTCAGATCAGCTCATTGACAGTTCTGCTCCGGAGTTTATGGAATATGTAAATGATGCCCTTGACCTTATTGAGTTTGCCAATGGTGCTACTGATACCAAGTGGGGAGCTCTGAGAGCTCAGATGGGACATCCTGATAGCTTTGATCTTAAATTTATAGGAATCGGCAATGAGCAGTGGGAGACTAAGAAAATAGACTTCTTCCACAGGTACGATGTCTTTGAAAAGGCTATTCATGAGAAATACCCTCAGATAAAGTGCTGCGGAAGCGCAGGACCTGACGTTACATCTGATCACTATAGAGAGGCTTGGGATAACTTCTCGCCTAAAATGAAGGCGAAGTCAGATTACAGCTATGCTGTAGATGAACACTATTATGTGTCAGATAACTGGCTCTATGATAATGTTCATATGTATGATTATTATGACAGACACAGAAAAGTATTCGCAGGAGAGTATGCGTGCCACATAAATCCAGATAGAGCACCTGAAAAGAGGAACAGTTTTGGCGCAGCTCTTGCAGAAGCTGCATTTATGACTGGGCTTGAGAAGAACGCAGATGTAGTACTTATGGCTTCATATGCACCTCTTTTTGCTCGCCTTGGATATACCCAGTGGCAGCCTGATCTTATATGGTTTGATGCCAGCGCATCCTATGGAACACCAAGCTATTATGTTCAAAAGATCTATTCAAACTTTACAGGAACAGAGCTTATAGATGTAGACTTTGATGACCTTGAAAAGGACAGAGTCTATGTAACTGCGTCAAAAGATGATGAGCATGTATATGTAAAGATAATTAATGCGGGATCAAAAGATGCAGGCATTTGTCTGGACAAAGTGCTGGTAAATGGACAAAGCCTTATTGAAGTAGCAAGTGGTAAGGATGTTACTATATATACGCTAAAAGGATCTGTAGATGACTGCAACAGCATTGAGCAGCCACAGAAAGTTGCACTGGTTTCAAATAAAGTTTCTATAGACAGTATTTATGAGTCTGTGTCCAATTCTATTGCAGTTATTGTATTATGAAACAAAGATGTTATCGCGATGGACAGCAAATTTAGTTGATAAAAGCCCTGATGAGCGATTTATCTTGAGCTGCTGATGAGTAGAATAAAAAAAAACTGTCATAGCTTGTGCTTTGAATAAGCATGAAACAAGCTATGACAGTTTTTTTATTCGTCACGAATCACAGCGAAAGATACAGAGTGAATCAGGACTTTTATTTACTTAAATTTGCGTCCTCACCCCAAAACCTTCCGCGTAGCCATTCCCTAATTACTTTCCAAGTATTTCGTGAACAGCTGCTTTGATGCTTTCGTCTTTTGCGTTTGCATCGAAGTACTCAAGGAAGTGCTCACCTGAAAGTGCTCCTTTTACAAGCTCCTGATCAAGATTCTTGAGGATGGAAGGCACATCCTGAACATAAGTAACCTTCTTTACTTCATCAAGAATTCTCTTGTTGCGCTGCTCTGGTACAGCTCTTTCTCTTGGATATCCCTGACCGCTTTCTTCGCAGAAAAGCTTTTCGAAGATGTATTCAAGGTTGAGTTCAGCGCCCCAACCTGATTTAAGTGCAAAGTTAATTGAAATGGCATTGCCATCATTGATCTGTGCAAATGTATAAGCGTCAAGAGGATCAGTTACATGTCCGCAGATAACTCCGGGGAAACTGTTGCATGCAAGCATAGCACCTTCACCTGTTCCACATCCTGTTACTACATAGTCAACAGCACCTGAATTAAGAAGAACACATGCGAGGATACCGTTCTGAACATATGTCAGTTGGGCCTTGTCTTCAGCAGAATACATTCCATAGTTGAATACTTCAAACCCATGTTTGTCCGCAACTTTTTTTAATGAATTGTAAATCATTTCATTTTTTGCGGCCTGGCTGTTTTCATTGATAAGTGCAATTTTCATTTTTTTATTCCTTTCTTTATTTCAATAGTTCTTCTATTAGTTTATTACCGTATACTTCTATTTTAATTGTATTAAAAACTTGCGTCTATGAATTTAAGATTTTTGTATTATTTTTGCAATATTTTAGTCAAAGGATTTTGTTATTAATTCTGACTTTAGATATATTATTTTTCGTGTTATACTATTGCTTGTTTTTAGTTTATAATTTTTTTATTTTTGAAAGAGAAGGAATCAAATTGAATTACAGGAGAAAGAAATCCGGTTATATATCCGGATATAAATATAAAAAGCGTCGCAGAAAAAGGATAGACATGAAGAAGCTTGTAATAGTGGCGGCTTCAACAGCTCTTTTACTTGTTGGAGGTTATTCTGTCTATTTGCACCTGCCGTTTGTTAAGGTAAATAAGGCGATAGCTGCAGGCGATAAATATACTGAAAATGCAGATTATGAAGCAGCAATTGAATCCTACACAAAAGCTATTGATATAGATTCTAAATCAGTTAAGGCATATGCCAATCTTGCAGGGGCTTATCTTAGTGTTGATGATTCACAAAATGCCAAGGATACTCTTTATACCGGTTGGGAGAATACTAATAACGAAGCACTTCTTGATAATTACCATATAATTGTTCTTAACGAATCTGTGACGGCAATGAATGAGGAAAGAGCAAACATTGATACAGTAAAGGCTATTTTGTCAGTACTTGTTGATGACAATAGTAATGAAGAGGCTATTGATATTTTGAATGCAGCTTCTGAAAGGTGCTTTGAATCGAGCTATGGAGATGATGCGGATTCATTATTCAGGTCAGGTAACTCAAGCTATTCTGAATACGAAGAGCTGATAAGAACTATGCTTTCTGTGTATCAGAAGGCTCCAACAGACGAGCTTAAGAAGGCTATATTATCTTTTGTGACTCCGAATATTAGTTCTTTTTCACTGGATTTGGAAGATGCTACCAAATATATAAACCTTATATCTGACGTTACTTCAGCACTTGGTACCTCAGATGAAATCGATAGTTTTAAAAAGTGTTTGGATAATTCTCAGGAAGTTCTCTCTGTTTTTTCTGGGATTTTTGAGCAGCTTGATGTTGGAAATGTAGATGAGCTGCGTGGTTTTGTAGTCTCTGATGAATATATTTCACTTAGGGATGTGTTTCTTAACAAGCAGGAGACTCCACTTGAAAATACGACTTATATTCCTATTAGCAGAGAGGGCATAGTTCTTGATTGTAACGAAGATAAATGGAGCTATCATTTTCTTGACTTTGATGAGAATCCATCAACTTCCGGAGTTATAACACTTTGGGCTAATTTTTTCGAAGATGACGGCGTCCAGAGAGCGTCAATCTCTTATGAGCCTGCAGCTATAAATGATAATCTGTATCCGCACACACAGTATTCTGTAACCTATTTGTATAGTTATATCACTTCCGGTAATTCAACCAAGGTTGCCAAGATGAATTACAGGTTGGATACTACTATTACCTATGAAGACGGCACAATTGATGAGACTATCGTAGGCGACTGGGGAGGTGCCAATGAGTGGGTTATGGATATAGATACTATCGAATCAAGGATAAAAGCATGAACAGTGAAATAAAAAATGGAAAGTGTGTGATTATTTCTGCAGGAGATTTTTATCCTGTCGAGATTGACCTTGAAGAAGGAGATTTTTGTATTGCATGTGATGCAGGTTTTTTGCATGCAAGGAATGTGGGGGTTTTACCGGATCTTATTGTTGGCGATTTTGATTCTCTTTCTGAAAAAGGTGATATGGCAATAAGAGACCTTATGGAAATAGAAGAGACTGACCCTGACAGGATTGTTCGCCTGAATGTTAAGAAAGATGACACTGATACTATAAAGGCGGTCAAGATAGGACTTGAAAAAGGATATCGCAAATTCTTTTTATATGGCGCTCTGGGCGGAAAAAGAGTTGATCACACGATTGCGAATATACAGACTCTGAATTTTATAAAAAATCATGGCGCTAAAGGCTATATCATGGAGTATGATAAGATGCTTTTGGTGGCGCACAACGAAACAGTTAAATTTCACAGGGGAAACAGTGGCTATATATCAGTATTTTCTCTTTCTGACATATCAAAAGGTGTTACAATTAAAGGGCTGATGTATAATTTAGAGAGTGGAACTCTTACCAATGATTTTCCACTGGGAGTAAGCAATGAATTTATCATCGATGAGGAGGCAGAGATAACTGTAGAAGAGGGGACTCTACTTATCACAGTGTATTTCTCTGATGAGACATGATTTGTTTTTTGGCAAAAAGACTAATAAATAATTATGATAAGGTTCAGGATCCTGGTGTAAGGCAACGCTATGGCATCATTAGTGGTGCTATGGGCATTGCCTTTAATTTTTTTCTTTTTATCATAAAGTTGTTGGCAGGTGTCATCAGTGGCTCAATTTCAATTCTCGGTGACGCATTTAATAATTTATCCGATGCGGCATCTTCCATAGTGACTTTGATTGGTTTTAAACTATCAGGCCAGGAAGCAGACGCTGAGCATCCATTTGGACATGGCAGACTTGAGTATGTTGCGGGCCTTATTGTGTCTTTGCTCATAATTATTACCGGTGTGGAGTTGCTACAACAATCTGTGAATAGGATATTTCATCCTGAGGAAGTTGATTTTAACTATTATATCGCAGTAATTCTTATTATCTCTATTTTTGTAAAACTCATTATGTTTCAAAGTAATTTTTCAGCGTCCAAGCTGATAGAAAGTGCTACTTTAAAATCTGTTGCTATCGACAGTATTTCAGACGTAGTAACTACTTCTATAGTTTTTATTTCTGCTTTGATAAATTTCATTTTTAAATTGAATATCGATGGATTTGCAGGTATTTTAGTTGCAATTCTTATTATCAGATCAGGATGGGATGCGGCTAGAGATACTATAAATCCGCTCCTTGGAGAACCGCCAAGTAAAGAGCTTTTAAGAGATGTGTCTGAAACGGTTAATTCATATGATGGAGTATTGGGAGTTCATGACATAACTATTCATAACTATGGACCTACAAGAATATTTATGTCATTACATGTGGAAGTCCCATCTGACAGAGATTTGATATCAGTACATGACATGATAGATTTCATAGAAAATGAGCTTCATCAAAAGTATCATTGCATAGCAGTCATACATATGGACCCGGTTGTCGAAGGAGATGCTGAAACGGATGAACTCAAGAAAAAAATAAGTGAGGCATTGATAAAACTTGATTCTAAGCTTTCTTTTCATGATTTCAGAATCATTCATCGTCATGATGGAAGAAAGACACTCAAGTTTGATGTTGTTGTTCCATATGATTACACGTTATCTGATACATTCATAATTGATTATCTAAAAAGATATTCATTGATTAAGGACGTTATGGATTGCGAGATTACTATAGATAAAGAAAAAAGAGCTGATAAGTAATACCGGGGAGTATGCGCGTGAAATTTAAGTGGATTGAAGAAATAAAAGTAAAGTTTGTGGATGTAGTAAAGGAGTATTTATTTTCAATTGCAATTTTTTTAGTTGCAACTGTTTTGTGGACAAT
Organism: Butyrivibrio proteoclasticus; assembly: GCF_900115735.1. Taxonomy (GTDB): domain Bacteria; phylum Bacillota; class Clostridia; order Lachnospirales; family Lachnospiraceae; genus Butyrivibrio; species Butyrivibrio proteoclasticus_B. The sequence goes on along the minus strand of NZ_FOXO01000012.1, from coordinate 2,223 downwards.
ACAAGGGGATGGAATTTCTAATTCATATATAATAAAAACGATTATTCCATTTTTGAAACTACTGTTATATGGTATAGTTCCGGGAGTCTTATTGTGTGAAACTATCTATCATTATCATGGATATTTTGAGAAAAAGAAAACAATCATATATGCAGTCATTATCCCTGTATCAGTTGTAATAACGTATTATTATGCCTGGGTAAATGTTTTGCTCGAGAGTTCGCTTAAGGAAAATATTGAAAATGCAGAACTGCTTACTGAAACTGCCTTTGATATTTTTGTATGCTACCTTGTAACAGCGGTAGGTCTTTCTGTTTACTTTATTTATAAAAGATCCGGTGAATGTTTTGAAACATATGTTGCCAAAGCTTTTTGCGGTATGATGAAAGCTCTTCTGGTCTATGGAATTATTGATCTTGGAATTTTGTTGGTCTTGCTGATCTTTGATGCACTTATTATTGAAACATCGTCAATTGATCTAATTATGCGATGTGAAATAATGCTTGTTGGACTTGTGGCTTATCCATGCAGCCTTATGGGAATTTCAAAAACAGAAAATGATTTTTCAAAGTTTTCAAAGATTGTTCTTGCATATATATTTACAGGACTTCTTGCAATAGCTTTTTTTATAATTTATTTATATATATTTAAAATTGTATTCACATGGCAGTTTCCTAAAAATCAGGTATTTTCAATACTTACAGCATTGTTTTTATTTGGAATCGTTATCTGGACAATGGCAAGCGGATGTTGTCAGGAGAGATTTCTGAAGCCGATCAGGATTATGCCGTTTTTATTTATTCCCTTTATCGTGCTTCAGATTATGTGTCTATATATGAGGGTTGCGGATTATGGCTTTACTAGATCAAGATATTTTGGACTTGCTTTTATTGTTTTTGAAATCCTGTACTTTGCTATGTATTGTATAGACTTTTTTAGTGCAGAAGACATTACATTCAGCTTGATATTTATAATTATTGCCATGACTTTTATTGTTCTTGTTGTGCCATTTACAAATTATAAGAGCGTTGTATTAATGTCTCAAAAGCACAGGCTTGAAAAGTATTTTGCTGCTATATCAAAAGGAGAAGATTTTGAGAAAAATGTTGCTTTTGAAGCATATAAGACAATTAGGTGGGAAAGCGGATATGTAGGAAATAAATATCTTGAAGACAATTATTCTAAAGAACAGCTGGAGGAATTAAAGAATGGCTCGGAAAATGAGTATGATAATAAATCTGATAATTTCTATATCTATGCATACAGAGATGTAGATTCTTTAGATGTAGAAGAATATAAAGAGATATGTTTTGTTGATTGCTTTATTTCAAGTGATAAAACCAATCAGGTGCAACTTGAAACTACGAGCGGTGATTATGTAGGAACAGCTGATCTTAGCGAAATTATAGATAAGCTGGTAGATTTAGAAGAAGCAGATATAAATGATGATAATAGAAAACGAGAGATAATATCTCAAAATGTGAAGGTTAATCCCAAAGGAAATTTTATTATAACCGAAGTCAAAGTCACGGGAGAGTTCGATGCTGGAACAATGATAAACTCTATAGATATTAAAGGCTATGTGCTTAGATAAGTTAATGGTATTTTGGACATTATAAACGAATATAAATTTTTTGAGAAAAAATGAAATTTGTTGTTGACACATATGGCCTACAGTGATATATTTGTATTCGTTGCTGATGCAGTAGTGAAACACAAAGCGTTGCAAATGCAGCACTGGAGCGGATTTTGAGCTCCTGCACCTTGACAAATAAACAGTAATGCAACCCTGAAAAATTCCAAAAAGCAATGAGCATTGTGGAATCAGGAAAACAGAAATCGAATGAGCTTGCTCAATGAGATTTATGATTGACTGATTACATTTTGCGAATGCAAAAGCTTGGGAATTGCGAAGCAATTCGCAAGACCAATGCTCTAAAGAGAATTTATTCAGAACAAAGAAATAGTAAATAACGGACAGAACAAAAGCCAAGCTTAAGTTCTAGCCTGATCAAACTTTTAAACGTGAGAGTTCGATCCTGGCTCAGGATGAACGCTGGCGGCGTGCCTAACACATGCAAGTCGAACGGAGAATATACGCTTCAGAAGCTTCGGCAGATGATTGTATATTCTTAGTGGCGGACGGGTGAGTAACGCGTGGGTAACCTGCCTCATACTGGGGGATAACAGCTGGAAACGACTGTTAATACCGCATAAGCGCAC